>CALUVA010000055.1 GCA_944324105.1 uncultured Elusimicrobiales bacterium | reverse complement strand
GGGCAGGAAGTGGGCGCGCTGTATGGTTTTGTGCGGTGGCTGATTAAGCTGCTTAATGAAAAAAATCCCGCCTATGTGGCCGTGTGTTTTGATTCCCCGGGCGGCTGTGCGCGCCGCAAGCGTTTGCTTCCTTCTTATAAAGCCAACCGCAAAAAACCCGATGACGCCCTGGTCAGCCAGCTGAACCTGGCGCGCGACATGGTGCGCGACCTGGGGCTGGCTGTTGTGGCCAAAGACGGTATTGAGGCGGACGATTTAATGGCCTTTTTGGCCCTGCAGGCGCAAAAGCAACATATGCACAGCGTGCTGGTAACCTCGGATAAAGACGTATACCAGTTTTTAAGCGATTATATTTCCGTGTGGCCCTCCGGCGGCAAGGACGGCTTTAAGGGACCGGAAGCGGCGCAGGAGAAATTCGGCGTGGAGCAAAAGTTCCTGCCCGATTATTTTGCCATCGTGGGTGATGCGTCGGACAATGTGCCCGGGGTGGCGGGCGTAGGCCCCAAAACGACGGTGGAGCTGATTCACACATTCGGCCATTTGGAGGATATTCTGCGCGCGGCGCAAAACGACGACCCGCGCATGAAGCCCGCCCTGGCCAAAAAACTGCGCGAGCAGGAAGGAAACGCCCTGCTGTCCAAACAGCTGGTCGTGCTGGATCCCGCGCTGGATATGCCTTTTGATGTAAACGATTACCGCGTGCATCTGCCCGATCCGGCGGTACTGGCGGAGATGTTTGAGCGGTACGAGTTTAAAAATCTGCTGGAATCTTTCCGCCCGCAGGCCGCGCATACGCCGGACTTTTTTGCCGGTGAGCAAAAAACCCTGCCGCTTCAGGAAGTACTGGACAAAGCCGCATCCGCGCCGGAAGTGTTTTTATACAGCGAAGATGATTTATTTTTATTTTCCGTTTCCGAAAAAGAATATGCTCTGTTGCCTTTGGCGGACATACAGCCCTGGGAAGCCGACGCACTGAAAAAGATGGTGTTTAACGATGCCGTGCTTAAGCTGGGGTATGATTTGAAATTTACGCTGCGCGAGCTGGACATTCATTTACAGGGTACGCCCGTGCGCTGTTTTGACGGCCGGCTGGCGCGTTATGTGCTGGACCCTTCGGGCGATTTAAGCCCCGCCGGTGCGATAGCGCATTATTTTTCGGCGCTGGTCAACCAGGAGGATGCGCGGGAGCGTTTGGCTTTGTACAACGCGTATATGTTTAAACTGCGCGGCAAGTTGGAAGAAGAGCTCAAAGCCAAAAACATTTGGGAGCTTTACCAAACGCTGGAACTGCCTTTAATGGTGGTGCTGGCGGATATGGAATTTACGGGCATGAAAGTGGACTGCGCCTGGCTGGAAAGTTTTAAAATCCTGCTGGAGCAGGAAATGCAGCAGCTGCAGGCGCAAATAGACCAAACCGCCGGCGCCCCCGTAAATATTAATTCCACGCGCCAGTTGGGCCAGCTTTTGTTTGAACAGCTGCACATTCCTCCGGTCAAAAAAACCAAGACCGGCTATTCCACCGATGAGGAAGTGTTGCTGCAAATAGCTTCTTTGCACCCTGTGGCGCAGCAGATTTTGGATTACCGCGCCAACGCCAAATTAAAGGGTACCTATGTGGACAATTTGCTTTTAATGGCTGATGACAATGACCGCGTACATTCGTATTTGGACCAAACCGGCACCGTTACGGGCCGCCTGTCCAGCTCGGCACCGAATTTGCAAAATATTCCCGTCCGTACCGACAAGGGCCGCCAGCTGCGCCGCGCGTTTATCGCCGAAAAAGGCAATGTGCTTTTAAGCGTGGACTATTCCCAAATTGACCTGCGCGTGCTGGCCCACGAAAGCAAAGACCCCGTGCTGGTGCAGGCGTTTTTGGACGGGGGGGATATTCATACGCAGACGGCGGCGCAGATTTTCGGCGTGATGCCGCTGATGGTTACCGACCAAATGCGCTCTGGCGCCAAAGCCGTAAATTTTGGTATTATTTACGGACAGGGCCCCATGGGGCTTTCCCAGGCGTTAAACATTTCCCTGCGGGAAGCCAAAGAATACATAGACAATTATTTTAAGAACTTTCAGGGCGTGCGCCGCTGGATAGACGACAATGTGGCCAAAGCGCGCCAAAACGGATTTGTAAAAACCATGTTCGGCCATATCCGTTACCTGCCGGAATTTAATATGGGCGTGGGCAGTATGGCCTCTTTTGCCCAGCGTGCGGCGATAAACACCATTGTGCAGGGCGGTTCGGCCGATATTATCAAAAAAGCCATGGTGGATATTTTCCGCTCCCTGCGCGGCACGCCCGTAAAAATGATTATGCAGGTGCACGACGAGTTGATTTTTGAAGTGCCCGAAAAAGAATTGGACGCCTATGCCGCGTCCATTAAAACCCAAATGCAAAACGCCGTAAAACTGGACGTGCCGCTGGTGGTCAGCGCCAAAGCCGGCCCCGACTGGTACGATTTGAAAAAATTACCCTAATCCCCCATGAAATTTACTGCCCGCCATCAGTTGACCGTTGCCCTTACCGGAGGTATTTTGTGCGGCAAAAGCACCGCCCTGCGGGCGTTTGCGTCCGCCGGGGCGTATACGCTTTCGTGTGATGAGCTGGTGCGGGAAATTTCGGCCCGTCCCGCAGTGCAAAAAAAGATAGCCGCTTTGTTCGGTACGGCGGAAAAAGGGGAGCTGGCGCGGAAAGTTTTTGCTTCCGCTTCCGCGCGGCGCAAGCTGGAAAATCTGCTTCATCCTCTGGCGGCCCGGGAGCTGGCGCGGCGGCTGAACAAAGACAAAAGCCCTGTGCGCGTGGCGGAAGTGCCGCTTTTGTTTGAAGCGGGGTGGCAGGACGCTTTTGACATGACCGTATGCGTCTGTGCGCCGGATAAAACCCTGCCCGCGCGGCTTAAAGCGCGCGGCATGAAAAAGACCGATTTTTTAAAAAGATGTGCGGCCCAGCTGCCGCCGCGGGCCAAAGCCGCCCGCGCCGATATTTGCCTGCTTAACGGTGCGTCTGCTGATGCTCTGGAGCGCAAAGTGCAAAGCCTGTACCGCGCATTTATGAAAATTTATACCGTTAAATAAGGAGTCAGTATGCCAGATACGCAGGAAAAAACGGCCAAAACCTCCGCCGCAAAAACCGAGGCCAAGGCCAAAACCGAAGCGGAAAGCAAAACGCCGGACGCTTCCAAAGCCGCGCATGCGGCCAAAAGCGGGGCCGCCCCGCGGCGCGTGATGCAAAAGACGGGTAACGCTTCCGCTCCCTATGCTCCCCAGCCGGCCCAGCGCCATCCCAACGGGGCCAAACCCATGGACGCGCGCGAGCTGAATAAACTCAGCATTGCCGAACTGACCAAACTGGCCGTCAATTACAATATTGAAGATATTTCCGGCCTGCGCAAATCGGCCTTAATCGGCAAAATCGTGGCCATACAGGCCAAACAGAACGGTTCCGTTTACGGCGGCGGCGTGCTGGAAATTTTGCCGGACGGTTTTGGTTTTTTGCGCTCGGAAGAAAACAATTACTTAGCCGGGCCTGAAGATATTTATGTATCCCCGTCCCAGATTAAACGCTTCGGCCTGCGCAAAGGCGACACCATTGAAGGCCTAATCCGCCCGCCCAAGGAAGGCGAACGCTTTTTTGCCATGCTGCAGGTGCAAAAAGTAAACGGTATAGATTCGGTCAATGTATATAACCGCCCGTTGTTTGAAAACCTGACTCCGCTGCACCCCAACGAGCGCTTTACGCTGGAAATTGACAAAAATTCTCTGACCCAGCGCGTCATTGATTTGATGTCACCCATCGGCAAAGGCCAGCGCGCACTGATCGTGGCCCCGCCGAAAACGGGTAAAACCATGATGATGCAGGCCATTGCACATTCTTTGGCTGAAAACCATAAAGACGTGGTGCTGATGGTGCTGCTGATTGACGAACGCCCCGAAGAAGTAACGGATATGGCGCGCAGTGTCAAAGGTGAGGTTATTTCCTCTACGTTTGACGAGCCCGCCGAACGCCATGTGCAGGTGGCGGAAATGGTCATAGAAAAGGCCAAACGGTTGGCGGAAATGGGCAAAGACGTAGTCATTTTGCTTGATTCCATTACCCGCCTGGCCCGCGCTTACAACACGGTGGCTCCGTCGTCCGGCCGCGTGCTGACCGGCGGTCTGGAAGCCACCTCCCTGCAAAAGCCCAAACGCTTTTTGGGCGCGGCGCGCAATTTGGAAGAGGGCGGCTCTTTAACCATCATCGCCAGCGCGCTGGTGGAAACGGGCAGCCGCATGGACGAAGTGATTTTTGAAGAGTTCAAAGGCACCGGCAACAGCGAAATCTGCCTGGACCGCAAACTCTCCGAGCGGCGCATTTTCCCCGCGGTGGACATTAACCGCAGCTCCACCCGCAAGGAAAACCTATTGCTGACCGAAGACGAGCTGAACAAAATGTGGATTATCCGCAAAGTGCTGGCGCCGTTAAGCAGCGTGGACGCCATGACGCTGCTTTTGGACAAGCTTTCTTCCACCAAGTCCAACAAGGACTTTTTGAAACAAATGGAAGTCAACGCTTTTTAGCGCTGTCAGACGGGAAGGGAAGCGCTTGCTTTCCTTCCCTTTGTATTTTATGGTAAAATAAACAAGAAGGCGTTTTTTGCCCCGAACCATTTTCAGAGGAAAACAAAATGAAAGAGAAAATACACCCGAAATATGAATTTGTGGAAGCGGTCTGCGCTTGCGGCAACAAATTTCTTACCCGCTCCACGGCCAAAACCTTAAAGCTGGACATCTGCGCGGCCTGCCACCCGTTCTTTACCGGCAAACAGAAACTGCTGGACACGGAAGGCAGAGTGGAAAAATTCAACAAACGTTTTGCTTCCACGGCCGGTAAAACCGTGGCGCGCAAACCCAAAACCGAAGTTAAGGCCAAGGCCAAACTGGCCAAGAAAGCCGTGCTGAAAAAAGCCGCTTCCGCCAAAAAGGCCCCCAAAGCCGCCGCTCCGGCCAAGAAAGCCGCCAAGACCGAAGCCAAAGCCGAAGCGAAATAGCCGTTCTTTTTAAACAAACAGACTCTCGTCAACGGGGGTCTGTTTTTTGTTATCCGCCCCGCGCGGGCAAGGAAAGCCTATGGATACCGCCAAATATATTGAAGAATATAAAAAGCTGGAAGAAGAATTGATGAGCGGCTCTTTGTCTGCCCATGAACTGATGGAGAAATCTAAGCGTCACGCTTTTTTAAAACCCATTATTGAAAAAGAAAACGAAATCAACGCCGTTTTGAAAAGTATAGAAGGCGACAAAGCCATTATCAAAGACGGCTCCGACAAAGAAATGGCGGCACTGGCCGCCGAAGAACTGGCGGAACTGGAAGCCAAACTGCCCGCTTTGCAGCAGGAGCTGCGGGTGCTGGTCATTCCGCCGGATCCGAATGATTCCAAAAGCATTTACCTGGAAATACGCCCCGGCGCGGGTGGGGAAGAATCGGCGCTGTTTGCCGCTGAACTGTTGCGCGTGTACCAGCATTTTGCCGATGCGCGCGGCTGGAAAACCGAACTGTTAGAGTATACCCCCACGGGGCTGAAAGGCTGCAAATACGTCAGTATGTTTATTAAAGGAGACGGTGCTTACTCCTGGCTGCGCGACGAAGCAGGCACGCACCGCGTGCAGCGCGTGCCGGATACGGAAACCTCGGGCCGTGTGCATACCTCCACCGTTACCGTGGCCATTATGCCAGAAGCCGAAGATATAGACATTGAAATCAAACCCGAAGATTTGGAACTGGAAACCTGCCGCAGCGGCGGTGCGGGCGGCCAGAATGTCAATAAAGTGGAAACCGCCGTGCGCATTATCCACAAACCCACCGGCGTGGTGGTGTCTTGCCGCGAAGAACGCAGCCAGGGCAAAAACCGCGAAAAAGCCATGGCCATGCTCAAAGCCAAACTTTACCAGATAGAAGAAGAAAAGCGCAATAAAGAAATTTACGACGCGCGCAAAAGTCAGGTGGGCACCGGAGACCGCAGCGAAAAAATCCGCACCTATAATTTCCCGCAGAGCCGCGTAACCGACCACCGCACGGACAAAAGCTACCATAATCTGGCCGAAATTATGGAAGGGAACATCGGTGAAATTCTGGAAGACCTGCGCAAACTGCGTCTGGAAGAAAAATTGAAAAATTTACAGTTGTAAGGTACAATGTGGGTATGAAGAATATCCCAGACATCCGTGATTTACAACATATTCTCATTTGTCGGCCTGACGGCTGCTTAAGCCGGGAGATAGTGTCTTCCTGTTGTTACCGGGAAATAAAAAAAGTCAGTCCCCGTACCAAAATCACTGTGGCCTGCTACGGCGCGGCGTATGATTTCTGCCAGCATAACCCTTATGTGGATGAAGTATTCCGACTTCCCCTGCGAGAGGGGCTGCGTTCCAACAGCCATTGGGGGCCTTTATTGTGGGCAGCTCTGAAACTGCGCCGAAAAAAGTTTGATTTACTGTTGGATACCTCCGGTAATAATTTTTTAAATTGGCGTCTGTTTAAGCGTATAGCCGCCGGGGACCGGATGTTGGATGAAAATAATGCCCCCGTACAGCCTTTCGGCGCACCGCAGGCTCATGCCAGCGAACATGAAGCTGCCGTGCTGCGTTTGTTGGGGGTAGCAGAGCCAGATAAGAGTTATGACCTGCCGGTTTTGCCCACGGCACGTGCGGCCGTAGCGCAATGGTTGGAACAAAAGCAAATCCAAAAATATATTTTGTTGCACCCTGCCGGTTCAGCTCCGGAGCGCTGTTTCCGTCCGGAGGTGCTTAAAGAGCTTTGTTCTGCCCTGCGCAGCCTGGAGCTGCCGTTTATCTTGCCGGTGATGCCGTCGTGTGCTCGGGAATTGAAAGAGACTTTTAAAGAAGAAAAAGATGTGTTTATTATTCAGCCCGCAGATATTTTTGAGCTGTTTGAATGGGTGCGCCGCGCCGCGCTGGCAGTTACGCCGGATACGGCTGTGGTACATATCGCTGCCGGGTTTGAAAAGCCTTCTTTGGTATTTTATACTTCTCTGTCTGCCTGTAATGCGCCGGACAATCCGAAAGCGCAGGTGTTGGAAACGGATAAAACAGATATCAATGTGTTTAACTGGTGGAAACTGGAAACGCTGATTGCCGGTTTTAAAAAGCAGATATGAATTTTTCTTCCCGTGCTTCTTTACTTTCTCGCGCTGAAAATATATTAAACCGGGTGCCTACGCAGCAGCCGCGCGCGGAGGCCGAATTTCTGCTGGCGGCCGCCCTGGGGCTGACGCGTACGCGCATGCTGGCCTTTGCCAATGAACTGGTAAGTGAAGAAGATGAAAAGAAATTTTGGTCTTTTATTGCCCAGAAAGAGCGTGGCCTGCCCGTGGCCTATATTACGGGAGAAACCGATTTTTGCGGTCTGACGCTGCGTTGTGATGCCCGTGCGCTGGCCCCCCGGCCGGAAACCGAAGAGCTGGCGCAATACTGCGCCAACTTGTTTGAGCGCGGCGCGGATCCCAACATACTAGACTTATGTACGGGCAGCGGCTGCATTGCGCTGGCGCTGGCGGCCAAATTCCCGCGCGGATATATCACGGCGGCGGATATTTCGCAGGATGCCCTATGTCTGGCCAGCGAAAACGCACGGCTGACCAAACTGCAGGAGCGCGTGCAATTTTTGCAAAGTGATTTATTTGAAAATGTGTCCGGCATGTTTGATTTAATCGTATCCAATCCGCCGTATATTGCGGCGGGGGAACTGCCGGCCCTGTCGCCGGAAGTGCAAAGCGAGCCCCGCCTTGCGCTGGACGGCGGAGAGGACGGACTGGATATTATTCGGCGCATAGCCGCCGTGGCGGCGGATTATTTAAATCCGCACGGTACGTTGGCTTTGGAAATCGGCGCGGGGCAGGCGGACGCCGTTTGCGCGCTGTTTGACGCCGCGCGCTGGGAAGGCGGCGTAAAAAAAGATTTCGCGGGCGTGCGGCGTTTTGTGTTTGCGCGCCTGAAATAACAAGGAGCAATTATGGACAGATTTTTAGTGGAAGGCGGACGGAAACTGAAGGGCACGGTAAAGGCCGGAGGCTCCAAAAACGCGTGTCTGCCTATTTTGGTGGCGTCCCTGCTGACCGATGAGCCGTTTATTTTGCACCGCGTGCCGAACCTGCGCGACGTGCGCACCACGCTGAAAATTTT
>CALUVA010000054.1 GCA_944324105.1 uncultured Elusimicrobiales bacterium | reverse complement strand
GGCACGGCGTTTGACATCGCCGGACAAAACAAGGCAGACCCTGCCAGTATGGCCGCCGCTCTATTGTTTGCGGCGAAGCATGCGGCTTAATTACTTGATGATATAACTGTTTGAACCGTATGCCTTTCCGGAACTTAAGCCGCGGCAAAAATCTTTGTACGTATTATTGCTGTAATGACACAGCAGGGTCCCGTCGGATAATGCAATAAAGGCATATTTAGTGGCTATCGGTACACGGGTTCCTACCGCGATAGAGCTGGCATATCCGGAAAAATCAGACCAAGAGCCATACTGAAACAGCTGTGTTTCCCTGCGTTTCATTCCGGCGTATAAAACATCTTCTCCCGGCACCTGAATATCCAGCAGGGAAATATCTTTTGTATAACTTCCGTTGGCCAGCTTATACACTTCATTAGCGCGCGCAATGGACGCCACCATTTGCATGGCTTCAGCCGCGCGGGCGCGTTCCACCGTTTTTTCATACTGCGGCAGGGCTACCGCGGCCAATATGCCGATAATCAATACCACGACTAAAAGCTCTATCAGCGTAAAGCCGGTCCGTTTGAAAGAAAGTAGATGAGATTCTGAGTAAAAACTTCTCAGAATGACTTTATGAATAAACCCGCCTAAAACGCTTTTAGCGGGGTTTTTTTCCTTCAGATACATTTTTTGATAAATTTTGCTCATACGCAAAATTTATCAAAAAAAAAAACAATGCAAGCCTTTTTAAAATGTTCTGCTCATCGCCGCCTTCCCCTTCCACTAAAACCTCCCCAAGAAACCCTTTTTCCTTTTTCGCCTTCATTTGATAAAATGGGAAATATGAGGAATATTCTGCGCTTTGACGAACTGGATTCCACCATCACTTACGCCAAGCAACACAGCCATTCCCTGGCGGACAAAACCGTGATTGTCGCCAAACGCCAAACGGCGGGGCGCGGGCGTTTTGACCGCAAATGGGACTCGCAGGAAGGCGGATTGTACCTGGGAATCTGGCTTAAACCGCGCAAAGCGGATTTCCTGCCCAATTTAACCCAACTGATGGCACTGGCGGTTTGCCTGTCCCTGCGCAAACTGGGTGCGGACGCATGGCTCAAATGGCCCAATGACGTGTTGGCGGACGGCAAAAAAATCTGCGGCATTTTAAGCGAAGCGGTCGCTTCCTCTTCCGGTTTTGAAGGGCTAGTTATCGGTCCCGGGATCAACGTGCGCCAGACGAATTTAAGCCATGTCGGCCAGCCGGCCGTTTCGCTGAAAATGCTGGGCATTGAAACCGACGAAGAAACCGTCATGCAACACCTGCTGGACACATTTTTTGAACGCTATGAAACCGTGGCCGAAAACGGCTTTCCCGTCATTCGTGACGAATATTTAAAACATTTTCCGTATATAGGTAAAGAAGTACATATACAAAACGGCGTCCGCCCCGTCGGCGGCGCCGTGCAAACCATTTCCCCCGAAGGCAGGCTGGTGTTGCAAACGCCGCAGGGAGTGACGGAAATATCCATAGGAGACATGATGGTATGAGCGCAGAAAATCTGTTGATGCAAAGTCTGATTCTCACCGTCATCGGCATGCTGGTTGTGTACGTATTCCTGACTGTGATGATAGGAGTTATGAACGCGCTGGCCTGGCTGGTGAAGGTACTGGAAAAATTCTTCCCGCAGCAGGAGCCGCAAACGGCGGCCGCCGGCACGGACAACGCCCTGGTGGCCGTAGCCATTGCGGCGGCAAAAAAATTTCAGGGTAAATAAGGAGCAAGAAAAACATGAAAAAAATTAATTTTATGCTGACTGCGTTCCGTGACGGCTTTCAGTCCGTTTACGGCGCACGCGTGCTGACCAAAGATTTTATGCCCGCCGTGGAAGCGGCCCGCCATGCCGGCATTACCCATATGGAATTCGGCGGCGGGGCGCGTTTCCAGGCTCTGTTTTTCTACTGCAATGAAAACGCCTTTGATATGATGGATACTTTCCGCCAAACCGCCGGGCCGGACGCCAACCTGCAAACGCTGGCGCGCGGCGTAAACGTGGTGGGGCTGGAAAGCCAGTCCTCCGACGTTATCAAAGCGCATGCACAGCTGTTTAAAAAACACGGCACCACCACCATTCGCAACTTTGACGCGCTAAACGACGTAAACAACCTTATCTACTCCGGCCAGTGCATTCACGACGCGGGGCTGAAGCATGAAGTTTGCGTGTCCATGATGTCCCTGGCCCCGGGCTGGGACCCGAGCGGCAAAATCCACAATGAAATTTTTTATGAAAAAGTCCTGCGCTCCATTTTGGATTCTGGCGTACCGTTTGATTCCGTCTGCTTTAAAGACGCCTCCGGCACCTCCACGCCCGTAACGGTGGGCAAGACCATCGCCATGGCGCGCAAACTGCTGCCCGAAGGCACCAAAATCGTATTCCATACGCACGAAACGGCGGGCAATTCCATCGCCTGCTGCCTGGCCGCCATTGAAAACGGCGCAGACTCTTTGGACCTGTCCATGCAGCCCGTGTCCGGCGGCACCTGCCAGCCCGATATTCTGACCATGTGGCACGCCCTGCGCGGCAGCGAATATACATTGGACATTGACCCCAAGAAAATCCAGGAAGCGGAAAACGTGTTCCAGGACTGCATGAAAGATTATTTCCTGCCGCCCGAGGCCACCAAGGTCAACCCGATTATTCCGTTCTCCCCCCTGCCCGGCGGCGCGCTGACGGCCAATACGCAAATGATGCGCGACAACGGCACCTTTGACAAATTCCCCAAAGTGGTCAAAGCCATGGGCGAATGCGTACGCCTGGGCGGTTTCGGCACCTCCGTGACGCCTGTTTCCCAGTTCTATTTCCAGCAGGCATACAGCAACGTGATGTTTGGCCCCTGGAAGAAAATTACCGACGGCTACGGCAAAATGGTGCTTGGCTATTTCGGCAAAACACCCGTTGAGCCGGATCCGAAAGTGGTCAAAGAAGCCAGCGAACAGCTGGGCCTGGAACCCACCACCAAAACGCCGCTGGAAATCAACGACGCTAACCCGAAAAAAGGCTTAAAGCCCGCCAAAGAAAAACTGCAGGCCGCCGGCCTGCCGACCACCGATGAAAACGTCTTCATCGTGGCTACCTGCGGCGACAAAGGCCTGACGTATCTCAAAGGCGAAGGCAAAGTAAACGGCGTGCGCAAAGTGGCCCCGAAAGTGCAGGGCAACGCCTGCAAAGTGACCGTGGACGGCAAAGCCTATGAAGTATCTTTTGAAGGCGACAGCGTGGCCGTCGTCAACGGCAAACGCTATAACATCGGCGTAGGCGCGGCCGAAGCCAAATCCGCCGCAGCCGCCAAGCCGGCCGCCGCTTCCGGCGCGGGCACGACGCTGAACTCTCCCCTGCCGGGCGCAGTGCTGCGCCTGTCCGTCAAAGACGGCGACACGGTGAGCGAAGGCCAGGAAGTGCTGGTGTTGGAAGCCATGAAAATGGAAACCGTCATCAGCGCGCCGGCTTCGGGCACCATTACGCTGCTGGTCAAACAGGGTGACCAGGTACAGACCGGCCATCCGCTGGCGGAAATTAAATAAGAGAGGCGAACATGAATTTAATAGACTCTCTGGTTCAAATTTCGCATGCCTCGTCTTTGTACGCATTGACGTGGCAGCAGCTGGTCATGATGATTGTATGCTTGTTCCTGCTGTGGCTGGGCATTAAAAAGCAGTTTGAACCCCTGCTGCTGGTGCCTATTGCCTTCGGCGGGCTTTTGTCCAATATTCCGGTGGCCGATATGGCCGCCGCCGGAAACTTTTTGGGCATTATTTACAACTTCGGCATTAACTCGGGCCTGTTCCCGCTGTTTATCTTCATGTCCGTAGGCGCGATGACGGACTTCGGTCCGCTGATCGCCAACCCGAAAACCGCCCTGCTGGGCGGGGCGGCGCAGTTCGGCATTTTTGCCACGCTGATCGGCGCCATCGGGTTGTCCTACATCACCATTGGGGACAAACAGCTCTTTGAGTTTGGACTCAAAGAGGCGGCCTCCATCGGCATTATCGGCGGGGCGGACGGCCCGACGGCCATTTTCCTCACCACACGCCTGGCGCCGCATTTGCTGGGGGCCATTGCCGTGGCGGCCTATTCCTATATGGCGCTGGTGCCGGTGATACAGCCGCCCATTATGAAGCTGTGCACCACGGAAGCGGAGCGCAAAATCGTGATGAAACAGCTGCGTCCCGTATCCAAACGCGAGAAAATCCTGTTCCCCATCGTGCTTCTGCTGCTGTGCGCTTTCCTGCTGCCGGACGCCGCCCCGCTGATCGGCGCGCTGACGTTTGGCAACCTGATTAAAGAGTCCGGCGTGGCGGAGCGTCTGTCCAAGACCCTGCAAAATGATTTCTGCAATATCGTTACCATTCTGT
The DNA here is from genome assembly GCA_944324105.1 of uncultured Elusimicrobiales bacterium. Taxonomy (GTDB): domain Bacteria; phylum Elusimicrobiota; class Elusimicrobia; order Elusimicrobiales; family Elusimicrobiaceae; genus Avelusimicrobium. The sequence continues at coordinate 4,148 of CALUVA010000054.1, read as the reverse complement.
TGGGTTTGTCCGTCGGCTCCAAACTGCAGGCCAGCCAGTTCCTGCGCACGGAAACGCTGGGTATTCTGCTGCTGGGCGTGATTGCGTTCTCCATCGCCACGGCCGCGGGCGTGCTGATGGCGCGCCTGATGAACCTGTTTGTCAAGGACAAAATCAACCCGCTTATCGGTTCGGCTGGCGTGTCGGCGGTGCCGATGGCGGCGCGTGTGTCCAACAAACTCGGGTTGGAATATGACAAGAACAACTACCTGCTGATGCACGCCATGGGCCCCAATGTGTCGGGCGTAATCGGCAGTGCGGTGGCCGCAGGCGTACTGCTGGCTCTGCTGAAATAACAGCGGTTTTACCATAAAAGACCCCGCCCAAAAGGCGGGGTCTTTGCGGCTTTTATGTTGCAGATATATTTTTGTTCACATGCAAAATTTATCAAAAAAAAACAATACAAGCCCTTTTAAAAATGCTTGCCAACAGGCAATAGCTTCTTTTTTCGGAAATTTTCCCAACAAACGAGAACCATTTACTGGGCTTGCCTGACGCCGTTTTTGGGGCAGGACGGCGCCAGCGGGCACTTGGAACAAAACGGTTTGCGCGCCGGACAAATGCTGCGGCCGTGCAAGATAAGCGCGATGCCTATCCATTGCCATTTGTCGCGCGGGATCAGTTTCATCAAATCACGCTCTATTTTCACGGGGTCGGTTTGTTTTGTAAACCCCAGGCGGAAAGAAAGGCGTTTGACATGTGTGTCCACCACCACGCCTTCGGGCGTGCCGAAATAGTCCCCCAAAATCACGTTGGCGGTTTTGCGCGCCACGCCGCGCAGGGTCAGCAGTTCCTTCATGTTTTGCGGCACTTTGCCGCCATACACTTCGCAAATGCGTTTGGAACTCTCTATTAAAGACAAAGCCTTACTGTGGTAAAAACCCGCGGAATGGATAATTTTTTCCACGTCTTTGATATCCGCCGCGGCCAGCGCCTGCGGCGTGGGATATTTTTTAAACAGACTGGGCGTGATCTGATTTACGCGCGCGTCCGTACACTGCGCCGACAAAATGACGGCCATGAGCAGTTCCCAGGCGTTTTTGTGTTTTAGCGGAATAATGACTTCGGGATATAGTTTTTTTAATTCCGCCAACACAAAAGGCAAATCGGTTTTTTTAATCAGCACGGGCCGCCTCCTCTTTTTTGTATCCGCGTCCCAGACGCGAAACCACAAACGCTATCAATAAAAATACCAGATTGACCAAAATAATTGTCGCACCCGAAGGAATATTAAACAGAAAGGATAAATACACCCCGCTCCATACGCTGACCAAAGCCAGCGCGGCGGCCAGCCACAGCACCTGTTTAAACGTGCGCGCTAGCAGCAGGGCGGTTACCGGCGGCAGGATAATCAGCGCGGAAATTAAGAAAATCCCCACCACTTTAAACGCCAATACCACTGCCAGCGACGTAAACACAATCAGCGCGGCATTTAAACGCTTTACATGTACGCCGCGCGTGCGGGCAAAGGCCTCGTCAAAACTGGCGGCAATCAAATCACGGTAAAAAAACAACAGGAACAGCAACAGGGCCGCCAGCAATACCGCACACCAAAACACCTCCGCACGGCCCACGGTCAAAATACTTCCGAATAAAAATCCGAACAAATCCGCATTAAATCCGCCGGCCAGCGCGGTGATAAAAATACCCAAAGCCAGGCCCGCCGCGCTGACAATGCCGATGGCGGCGTCCCCGTACACTTTGATTTTCTCCATAATTTTCAAAATCCCCAAAGATGCCAACAGCACCACAGGCACGGACATATATAAAGGGCTGGTCTGCGTCAGCAGGCCGACGGCCACGCCCGTCAGACATACATGGCTGAGCCCGTCACCGATAAGCGAGAGCCTTTTCAGCACCAAAAACACCCCAAGCAAGGCGCACGCCACCGCCGCCAAAGAACCCGCCAGCAGGCCGCGCTGCACAAAGCCGTAAGAGAGGAACTCGCTAATCATGTTTGGCCTCCGCCCCGTGCGCCGCTTTATGGCCTGCCGGTTTTTCTACCGAACAATGACAGCCCAGCGGACAGTGCCCGTGATTGTGCAGGTGGTCTATGGTATGCTGGGCAAAGGGACCGAGTTTTTCGGCCACTTTCTGCGAATGGCAAAAAGCCTGCCTGTCACCAAAAAACACCATCTCTTTGTCTATATACATAAATTTGGAAATATATTTGCCCACCTCGCCCGTATCGTGGGTAATGAGCAGAATGGTTACACCGTGTTTCCGGTTTAAATCCGCCAGCAGATTAAAAAACATTTCGCGGCTGCCGGGGTCCATGGCGGCGGAAGGTTCGTCCAAAATCAGCAGCTGCGGTTTGCTGACCAGCGCACGCGCAAGCAGTACGCGCTGCTGCTGTCCCACCGACAGCGTGGAAAAAATACGACCCGCCAAATCCAGCGTATGCGTCTGCTGCAGTGCGCGGCGTACGGCCTGCAGATTTTCCGCCGTGGCCTCTTTATGTTTGGCGTCAAAACACAGCCCCATCAGCACCACTTCTTCCACCGACAGCGGGAAACGCGTCTGCGATACGGGGCTTTTCTGCGCCAAATAGCCTATTTTTTGCCAGTCCTTAAATTTGCGCACGGGCACGCCGAAAAGCTCCATTTCCCCCGTGCCTTTTTCCAACCCTAAAATCAGCTTCAGCAAGGTGGTTTTGCCGCCGCCGTTGGGGCCGATAATGCCCACATAATCCCCCGCTTCCACTGCGAAGGAGACGCTCTCCAACACCGTCATACGGGTATAGGCAAAACTAACATTTTTGGCCTGTACTACGGGCGGCATTTAAGTCCCTCCCGCAGGTTATGCAAATTGCGCCGCATATATTCACCATATGTAATTCCGGCGTCAAAATCTTTTTTGCTCACTTCCTCCACCGTATACAGCGGCAGCACGCGCACTTTGGTTTCCCGTACGACAGTGGCCGCCAATTCGGGCGAAAGTGTTTCTTCAGTAAATACAGCCGGCACGCCGTGTTTGCGTATATAACGCACCAATCCAGCCAGTTTGCGTACTGAATGTTCGCTTTGATGGGAAGTGCCCGTCAAAGACTGCAAATGCAGGCCGTAGGTCTGCGCCAAATTGCCAAAAGCCAAATGCCCCACATGCACCACGTCACGGCTTTGGCAGTCGGCAAACCCGTTCATAAAAGACGCATGCAGCTCTTTGATTTCGTTTTCAAATTCAATGAGGTTTTTTTTGTAATATGCTTTGCCGGCGGGGTCTGCCTTGGTAAGCGCTTTCGTAATACGTTTGGCCATTTCCAGCGCACCGTAAGGAGTCATCCACACGTGCGGATCCTGCTCCGGAAAAGACGGCCCCGCCTCCAGGGCGTTTACGCCGGAAAGCCCTTTCAAAATATCTTTCGTCCAGGGCTCCACACGCGGGGAAATATATATAAACAAATCCGCTTCGCTCACGGCAATAATGGAGCCCGGCGTGGGCTCAAAGCTGTGCGGCTCCGCCCCGGGCGGCACCAGCATATGCAGGTTTACCCTTTCCCCGCCGATTTGTTTAGCCAGCGTATACGGCACATAACCCGATACCGTTACTTCCAGTTTGTCCTTAGGCGAGGCGGAAGCAGGCGGCACGGCCGCGGTTTTACCGCCGCGCAACCACCAGACACCAAATGCCCCGAGCGCCAAAACAATCAATACGGCCAGCAGGCCTTTTTTCATACATCCTCCTAGACTTATTGTATGTATTCTAGCATTTTCCCGGTGTTAAAGCCTGCCAGCCTGCAAAAGACAACGAGCCACAAATATATTGCCTTAACCGCCAAATTTGCGTTTTACGGGAAGTTATATTAGAAAATGATTTGTGATAAATGTGATTCGCAGACAATCCAAAAAATGATGTAAGAGCTTTAAAAAACCTACCAGACACCAGCCAAAAAACAGGCGGGGCAAAAAACTGTCTTGCCCCGCCCGCACAAAGCTGCCGTCCAGCGTTTACTTAATTACGCCCAGCTCTTTGCCTACTTTAATAAATTTCTCCGCGGCAAATTCCAGGTCTTTGCGTTCGTGCCCCGCTGTGACGATGGTGCGCAGGCGTTCTTTGCCGCGCGGCACGGTGGGGAACACAATGGCCAGCGCAAACACGCCTTCTTCAAA
>CALUVA010000053.1 GCA_944324105.1 uncultured Elusimicrobiales bacterium | reverse complement strand
TGCCCGAAGCCGCGCTGACCGGCTGCCCTTTGTATGATTTGTTTGACGATAAGCGTCTGATGAAACAAAACCTGGACGCTTTAAAAGAAATTGCCCGGCATACCAAAGACGTTGCCTGCGTGCTGGGGTATTTGGACTATGAAGCCAAAGAGCCTACCACCGCCGCGGCCTTTATCTATAAAGGAAAAATCACAAAAATTTTTGACAGCGAAAGCGTGGCGTTAAAAGGTCAAACCCTGCAAATTTGCCTGGGCGATATTACCCAATACAAATCCGCGCCTGACGCTGACGCGGTGCTGAATTTGTACGCTCTGCCATACCGCCGCGGCGAAACGCCCGCGCGTATGGATGCTTTTAAAAAGGCCGTCAAAAAATTCGGTGCGCCGCTTTTGTCGCTGAATCTGCTGGGCGGCGGGGACGGGCTGGTGTTTGACGGCCGCTGTGCCGCGCTGAACCGCAAAGGCGGATTTACGTTTATCGGCGGACAGTTTGCCGAGCAGGCTTTTGTCTGGGACAGCGAAGAGAATCCGGCCGACATTCCTTTTAAATACGACGAAACGGAAGAATTGCTGCAGGCCCTTTCTTTTTCCATCCATGACCAGGTGATTAAATGCGGCATGGACAAAGTGGTGCTGGGGCTTTCCGGCGGGCTGGACAGTGCAGTGGTGGCCGTGCTGGCCGCGCGCGCCCTGGGAGGGGAAAGCGTCTGGGCCGTGGGTATGCCGTTCCGCTATACCAGCGAACTGAGCAAACAGCTGGCCGAAGCATTGGCCAAAAATTTGAAAATCAATCACGAGCGTATCCCCATAGGGCCCGCTTTTGAAGCCGTCAAAGCCGGCATACTGCATATTTCTTCGCACCCGAAGGATTTGACGGAGCAGAATTTGCAGGCCCGTTTGCGCGCCAATGTGCTGATGACTTTGTCGTCGGAGCTGGGTGCCATGGTGCTTTCCTGCGGCAACAAGAGCGAAGCCGCTGTGGGATACTGCACGCTCTACGGAGATACCTGCGGCGGACTGATGCCGCTGGGGGACGTATACAAAAGCGATTTGTATAAACTGGCGCAGTATATCAATAAAGAACGGGAAATTATCCCGCAGGGTATTATAGACCGCGCCCCGACCGCCGAACTGGCCACCGGGCAAACCGACCAGGACACCCTGCCCCCTTACCCCGTGCTGGATAAAATTATCCGCGCATACTGGGAGGAGCAGCTGCCGGCGGCGGATATCGTCCAAAAATATAAAATTGCCAAACATACGGTGGCGGATGTGGTGGCGCGCATAGACGCTGCGGACTTTAAACGCCGCCAGTGCCCGCCCATTACGCAGACCAGTCGTTTTGCGCTGACGGAGCCTCTGCGCCCGATAGCCAAAAAAATAACTCACTTATGCTAAATGCTTTTTGGTCCGTGCCGCGCGCGTTTGCGCGCGGGGCGGCCCTTTGCGTATGAAAAAAACATCTTCCCGTCATCCTGTCCGCCGTCAGCTGTTTAACCTGACCAGTCCGATTTTTATTGAAATTTTGCTGATCATGCTGCTGGGCTCGGTGGACGTGTTTATGCTTAGCCGGTATTCGGACGGCACCGTGGCCGCCGTGGGTGTGGTCAACCAACTGTTAAGCCTGGTGTTTTTGTTGTTTAACATTACTACGTTGGGCACGTCGGTGCTGTGCGCGCAGTACCTGGGCGCGGAACAAAGGGAGAGCGTCAAACAGGTCATCGGCGTATCGATGCTGGTGAATTTGCTGATCGGATTGGCGGTCAGCGCGGGAATGTTTTTGTACGCCGCGCCGCTTCTGCGCCTGATGGGGCTGGAAGAAAGCGTAATTGCCGACGGCGTGGCCTATATGCAGATTGTGGGCGGCTTTGCATTTCTGCAGGCCGTGTCCATGACGCTTTCGGCGGCTCTGCGCGCGCATAACAAGGCCTATTACCCCATGGCCGTGACGGCGCTGGTCAATGTACTTAACATCGGGGGAAACTATATTTTAATTTTCGGTAAATTCGGTTTTCCCGCCCTGGGGGCCGCGGGGGCGGCGGTGTCCACTTCGGTCTGCCGGCTGGTGGCGCTGGTTTTGCTGTGTTATATTTTATTTAAAAAAGTGGTGCCTGGGATTTCCTTCAAACTTTTCCGTCCTTTCCCCAAAGATAAACTGAAAAACCTGCTGATAGTCGGTCTGCCGGCGGCGGGGGAACAGTTCTCTTATAATTTTTCGCAGGTGGTTATTACCTATTTTACCGTGATGCTTGGCACGGCGGCCGTGGCGGCACGCGCGTATGCGATGAATATTGTTATGTTTTCCTATGTGTTTGCGGCGGCCATCGGGCAGGGGGCAGCCATATCCATCGGCCATTTTATAGGTAAGGACCGTGACTCCGCCGCCTATACCGTAGAGCGTTATTCCATTCGCCTGGCGCTGGGAGTAACGCTGGTGCTTTCGGTATTGACGGCATTAATGGGCACAAATATTTTTAAACTGTTGACCAACAATCCCGAAATTATCCGTATGGGGGCGCTGGTACTGTATATAGATGTGGTACTGGAAATCGGCCGTGCGGTCAATATTACATCCGTGGATTCCCTCAACGCGGCGGGGGACGTATATTACCCGATGTGGACGGGCATTATCGTGATGTGGGGCGTGGCTACATTGCTGAGCTATGTGTTTGGCATTTGCCTGGGCTGGGGGCTGGCGGGCGTTTGGGTGGCCATGGCTTTGGACGAAAATATCCGCGCCGCAGTGTTTGAACGCCGCTGGCACAGTAAAAAATGGACCAGCAAAGCCTTTGCCCGAAAAGCTAGAAAAAACTGATTTTTGAACCTAAAAATATCCCCGGTCATGTGCCGGGGATATTTTTTATGGATATTATCAGGGAAGTGCTAAAGAGGCACAAAATTTCTGGGCGGATATACTTTCTCCGCTGCAGGTAATTTTTCCCGAATCATAAGATTTAAAAAGCGTATATTCATGCCAGTCCGCCAGGCGGCTGACGGCGCTTATACCGTCCGGCTGCAGGGTCATGCTGTAGCCGCTGCAGTCCAGTGTTTGCGGATCTTTTGCATGATTTATGCAGCCTGTATAACTTTTCAGCCATGCCTCCGGTCCTCCTTTGGCGGCTTGCAGGCGTGCGGGGCGGTTTTTTACGGCCAAATTCAAATTATCCACAATACGGGCAGCGTTTACCCGGTCTCCAAATTTCTGATACTGGGGCAGCACTATCCAACGCAGTAAAAGCAATACAAAAGCCAGGGCTACCAGCACAGATACTACAGTCAGCAGCGTTAAATCGTGGTGCGCTCCGGGTTCCGTATAATCATCAGGATTAAATTCGGCGTTTTTAGCGATGACAAAACTATGGCTCATTTTGTCATGCAAGGTTTCTTTGTGTTTGTCGAAAGCGGCGGTAAAAAAGCCGATGTAAAACGCTATATTGGTTACCAGACGCATCAATAAACGTTTGGTGGCTTTGGAAAAGCTCAGTCTTCTCCCGCGTTTGTCCACCACTTTCAGCCCCATCAGGCGTTTACCCAGGCTGGCTTGCCAGGGGGAGCTTTCCGACAGGGCGTAGTAAAGCCAAATAATAACCAACAGAATCAGGGAAACGGTAAATTCGTTGAGCAATTGGGCCAGCACAATAAACAAAACGATAAATACCGCCAAATCTATCATAAACGCCCAAAAACGTTTCCATATACTTGCGTACATAAGGAACCTCCGTCGGTGGCAGTTAATATATATAGTATAGCACACGCAGGCGTTTTTTGTTTCTTTCTAAAAAACCCCCCCTGTAATATTACAGGGGGGAAGGGGAAAGAATTTATTTTATTTTTTAATGGGAGCCGGTTTAATGCGCGATTTAAAGCGGCAGCGGTGCAAACCGTCGGGACCCAAATTTTTGGGATCGCGCAGGTTTTGTCCGCAGTCTGGGCAGTTGACGGTGCATTTTACGCCGCATTCGGAAGTGGGGCAGATTTGGCCGCTGGTTTTAATTTCTTCACCGCAGTAAATGCAGTATTCCGGTTTTTTCTTCTGTTCTTTGCATTTGTGTTTCGCGCCGTGATAACGTTCGTCAATGCTTAAAGATTTTCCGCATTTGGCGCAGCAAGCCGGCACGGAACAATTGGATTCATCGACATCTGTTCTCTGGGAAGAAGAACAAAGAGCAGTATAGCCTGTGGCCGGGCAATGCTGCCCGTTTCCGTGGATTTCCTGGTTGCAGTAGATGCAGAACGGAGTCAGATAATCGCTGGATGTTTTTTGGTCGCTGGCCATTTCATCGGCTGGAGAAGTTTTGCAATGATGTTCCACTCCATGGTAACGTTCGTCAATGCTCAGCGCGGCTCCGCAGCGGGAGCAGTAACGGGCGGGAGAATCAGGGTGTTGGGCCGAAACACTTTTTTTATGGTCGCTGCACAAACCGATATAGTTTTTGGCGGAGCAGTGCTGATATGGATCTGTAATCTCTTCACCGCAGTAAACACAAGTCTGCTGGGCTTTTTGTGCGGCTTTCAGCGCGACGGCTTCGACAGTCTTGGCGACTTTTGCCTGAAGTGCTTTGTCTGTTTGGGCAAAAGCCGGGGTCGCCAGCAAGGCGGCCAGTAAAACGGCTGACATCCATTTTATATGTTTCATTGTGTTTTCCTCAAATGTTGTTCGGCGTTTCAAATACATCCTTCTATTTTAACTCTAAAAAAAATATATGTGATGTAACAGTGTCTTTGGGCCCAGAAAGAAAGGGAAAAAAGACCCAGGTTTTTATGGGTCCCGGTTAATGCGTGTATTCTGAAAAAGACCGCGCGGTCAGGGAGGCGGTCAGCGCAGCCGCGGCTGTCAGCAGGTCCTGTGGGCGCAGCTTTAGCTGCAGGCCGCGTTTGCCCGCGCTGACGTAAATAAAATCCCAGCGCAAGCAGTCTTGGTCAATAAAAGTGGGGAAATGTTTTTTCATGCCCAGCGGGCTGCAGCCGCCGCGTATGTATCCGGTAACGGGCATTAAATCTTTTACGTGCAGCATTTCACAGTTTTTATTGCCGCTGGCCCGGGCGGCGGCTTTCAGGTCCAACTCTTTTCCTCCCGGAATGACGCAGACAAAAAAGCCCGTTTTATCCCCTTTGAGCACCAGGGTTTTATATACCTGATCTATATTTTCACCAACGGACGCGGCCGCGTGCACAGCGGAGAGATTTTCTTCGTCCACTTCATAGCAGGCCAGCTCGTAAGGCAGGCCCAGTTCGTCCAAAATGCGTGCGGCATTGGTTTTGTGGATACGGTCTTTCATGGGTATATTATAGAACTTTTCCCACAATGTATTTAAACCCCGGCAGGATTCGGGACGATGAAGAGATTTGCTGTGGAGAAAATACATATTTCAAACGTTTTAGGAAGGGGAGAGAAAAATCCTGTATTGTTTGATAAAATAAAATAGAATGGAATAAAATATTCTGTTTCTTAAGGAGAGACATATGTCCAGAGGTTTTACGCTGATAGAGCTTTTGGTGGTAGTATTGATTATCGGCATTCTGTCCGCTATTGCCTTGCCACAGTATGAGCGGTCAGTAGAACGGGCCCGTGTGCTGAAGCGGTGTCTATGTTGCGCAGTATGCGGGACGCTCAGTATTTATGCGTATTGGAAACGGGGTCGGGATCAGAATGCACTGCCAATAATTTTTTTAAAAACTCGTCTTTTCAGCCTCCTTCCACAGTATTATCCGGAAGCAGTTCCTCTTGTCCCGATGGACTGGACTGTTTTGTAACGAAAGATTGGGTTTATTGGTCTGAAGATCTTCTATATGCAGGTCGTATCAAAGGCGGTGAATGGATTGCTACATTAAGTATTAGTCCCAGCAATGTATATGACCAGGAAGAGGTGGATTGTTCCAATAACAGTGACGGTGAGGATTATTGTAAAAAAATAGGTATGTAGTGCCTATAAAGTGAATTCTTTTAAAATTCGCGGTTTTATTAAAACTCCCCGGGTTTGAACCTGGGGAGTTTTAGTTTTTAACTTTTCTTTGAGAGAATTTCATGTTTTTTACGTTACGTTGGCTTTCGTCAGGCCCGACTGGTACAACCGGCCTCTTTCAGAACTTACCTAGCTTTTTTTATTTGTCATTCCTGATTTAAGTTTGTAGAAAAATGAAAGAGGCGGAAATTGCCGGAAAAACGCCCGAGGATAAACCTGCTGGCTGGCTGCCGTGTCCATTTTTGATTGCTTTATATGTTGTTAAATTGCTTTTATCTTGACTTTTTTTGATATCATTATCCGGAAAGAGAATAAAAAACCTCCGTCGTTTGTTTTTGTTTGATTAATGTCTGTTATGGAGGAAAAATGAAAAGAGGTTTTACGCTGATAGAATTATTGGTGGTTATTTTGATTATAGGTGTTTTATCGTCCATTGCATTGCCCCAGTATGAACGGGCGGTGGAAAAAAGCCGTTCCGCCGAATGTATCATGGGTCTTGAAAATGCAGCCCGGGCGGAGGATTTGCTTTTATTGGAAAATCCGGATGCCTTGACGGAAGATTCCTTTGTTTCAGCCAGCACGATTGATGTTAGCTATATGAATGACAGCTCCGCCAAATGCGGGTGGAGTTTTCGGCAGGTCATGGTGATGTTGACTTAATGGCTTGGCCGAAAAGCGGTAAATATTCCCTGAAAATTTACTACAGAGACGGTGAACGCTCGTTTAAAAAGTGCTTTACAAACAACACGGGGGTGGGCAAAAGCATTTGCCGCTCCCTGGAAGGCCAAGACTGGACATATGAAGAAGGCGTACAATAACTGTCTTAAAACCCCCGGCTTTGCCGGGGGATATTTATTTTAAACGAAGCGGTTTTTTCTTGGCGGCATTTGCCGGCGTTTTCCGCGGCGGTTTGGCCGCCGTCAGGCCCGGCGGCAGCTGCATGCCGTGGGCTTTGCGGAAGGCGTCTGCCTGTTCCAGCTCCGGTTTTAAATATTTGCCGGTGTAGGAGGCCGGGCACGCGGCCACGTCGCGCGGGGTGCCTTCGCAGACGATTTGGCCCCCTTTGTCGCCGCCTTCGGGGCCCAAATCAATAATCCAGTCCGCCGTTTTAATCACGTCCAAATTGTGCTCAATAATCAGCACGGTGTTGCCGCGGTCGGCCAGCCCGTGCAGAACGTTGAGCAGCTTGTCAATATCGGCAAAGTGCAAGCCGGTGGTGGGCTCGTCCAAAATATACAGCGTGCGCCCCGTGCCTTTGCGCGACAGTTCGTCGGCCAGCTTGACGCGCTGCGCCTCCCCGCCCGAGAGCGTCGTAGCGGCCTGGCCCAGCTTGATGTAGCCCAGCCCCACGTCATTAAGCGTTTGCAGGTAGCGTTTGATTTTTGGGATGGCGTCAAAAAATTCCAGCGCCTGGGATACGCTCATATCCAGCACGTCGGCGATGTTTTTGCCTTTAAAGGTAACCTGCAGGGTATCCTCGTTAAAGCGTTTGCCGTTGCATTCCTCGCACTTGACGTAAATGTCGGGCAGGAACTGCATTTGTATTTTCAAAATGCCGTCGCCCTGGCATTTTTCGCAGCGGCCGCCTTTGACGTTGAAGGAAAAACGCCCCGCCTTGTAACCGCGGCGTTTGGCCTCCGGCATTTGGGCAAACAGTTCGCGTATATGCGTAAACAGGCCGATATAGGTGGCCGGGTTGGAGCGCGGCGTTTTGCCGATGGGGGCCTGGTCCACGATGATGACTTTGTCTATGTTTTCCAACCCTTTAATGGCTTTGTGTTCGCCGGGTACGTCTTTGGCGCGGTAAAACTTTTGCGCCAGGGCTTTGTATAAAATTTGGTGCACCAGCGTGCTTTTGCCCGAGCCGGACACACCCGTGATACACACCATTTTGCCCAGCGGGATTTTAACGTCAATGTTCTTGAGGTTAAACTGCTTCGCGCCCAGGATTTCTATATATTTGCCGTTGCCTTTGCGCAAATTTAACTGCGGCAGAATACAGCGGCGGCCGTTAAGGTAAGAGGCCGTCAGCGAGTTGGGGTCCTTTAAAAATTCCTGCGTCGGGCCTTGTGCCACGATTTGCCCGCCGTGTTCGCCGGCCGCGGGGCCGAGCTCCACCACCCAGTCGGACGCCAAAATGGTATCTTTGTCATGCTCCACGATAATCAGTGTATTGTCCAGGTCGCGCAGTTCCTTGAGGGTGGCAATCAGGCGGTCATTGTCACGCGAGTGCAGGCCGATGGTCGGCTCGTCCAGCACATACAGCACGCCCGTGAGGCCGGAGCCGATTTGCGTAGCCAGGTGTATACGCTGGGACTCGCCGCCCGAGAGCGTCTGGCTTTTGCGCTCCAGCGTCAGGTAAGACAGCCCCACGCTGTTTAAAAATTCCAAACGGGCCTTGATTTCTTTGAGCACGTCTTTGGCGATGATTTTTTCTTTGTCGTCCAGTTTTAAGTTATTGAAAAAATCCATCGCCGTCGATACCTGCATGGCCCCGATCTGCGCGATGTTTTTGCCGCCCACATATACGGCCAGCGCTTCGGGTTTTAGGCGTTTGCCCTGGCAGACGGGGCAGGTGATTTCGCGCATGAAGCGGTTATACACTTCTTCTTTGACAAATTCGCTTTCGCTTTCGTCATGGCGGCGTTTTAAATTGGTAATCACGCCTTCAAAATGCTGATCCGTACCGGAAAT
>CALUVA010000052.1 GCA_944324105.1 uncultured Elusimicrobiales bacterium | reverse complement strand
CATGAAATAAGCCTGCGGGTGCGCGCACACGGGGCACACTTCGGGGGCTTTTTCACCGATGTGAATGTGGCCGCAGTTGGAGCATTCCCACATCACGATGCCGGCTTTTTTGAACACTTCCTGCGCTTCCACGTTGTGCAGCAGTTTGCGGTAGCGTTCTTCATGCATTTTCTCAATTTTGCCGACGGCTTCAAACAGATAGGCCAGTTTGTCAAAACCTTCTTCTTTGGCGGTTTTGGCAAAGCCGGCGTACATGTCGGTCCATTCATAATTTTCACCCTGGGCGGCGTCTAACAAATTGGCGGCCGTGCCCGGGATATCGCCGTCGTGCAGGTATTTAAACCACAGTTTGGCGTGTTCTTTTTCGTTGTTGGCGGTTTCTTCAAAAATCTTGGCAATCTGCACAAAGCCTTCTTTTTTGGCTTTGGAGGCGTAATAGGTATATTTGTTGCGGGCCTGGGATTCGCCGGCGAAGGCGGTCCACAGGTTTTTTTCAGTCTGGGATCCTTTCAGTTCCATATTTTCTCCTGTAAATTAGGTTCCGTCCAGCGGGCGCGGGGAGACGCGCCGCCTGCAAAACCCCTTGCTTCTTTACTTCTGCTCACCCGCCGCCTGACGGCAGCGGTTGCAAATCCCCCGAAATTGGAGATTTACGTTTTTTACTTCACCAAATTCAGCAATATTGGCCGGCATCAGCGCCGCGTCCGGCACGGCGGCAGGCACGTCATAGACTTCACCGCAGGCCGTGCAGACAAAATGGGAATGCGGCGTTAAATCGGCGTCAAAGCGGGCTTTGTTGCTGTTACCCACGCGCGACACCAGGCCGGCTTCTTCCATGGAAGAGAGGGTGCGGTACACGGTATCCAGCGAAATATTAGGCATTTTTTTGCGCACCTGCCCAAATACGGCCTCTGCGCTGGGGTGTTCTTTGGACTGCGCTACCGTGCGGAAAATTTCCAACCGCTGTTCCGTCACACGCAGATTACGGCGGCGGCAAAGTTCTTTAAACTCTTCCACGCGGTTTTTCAGCTCCGGTTGACGGGATATTTGAGTATGAATACACATAAAGACCTTTTTAAGAATTATTCTTAATGAGTAAAGTATAGCATATCTTTTTTGGGCGGACAAGTCTTTCTTTTTTGCTATACTGTAACGGCAGAAACTATGAACAAAAATTATCCGAATACTTGGCACAGTATTATTGTAGGAGCGGGCGCATCGGGCCTGTTCTGCGCCGGCTCTTACAGCGCGCCCAAACTGCTGCTGGAACATAACCCCCAAGCCGGACGCAAGCTCAATATTACCGGCGGGGGAAAATGTAATTTTACCAATTTACAGGCGACCCCCAATGCTTACCTCTGCGGGGGGAAACATTTCTGTCAGCCCGCGCTGGCGGCGTTCACGCCGGTGGATTTTACGGCCCTGCTGGAGCAGGCGCATATCCCGTTTTATGAAAAAGAGGACGGCCAGCTTTTTGCCCAAAGCGCGGAAGAAATCACCTCCCTATTGGTGCGCCGCGCCCGTGAACAACACACGGAAATTCTCTTTAATACTGAAGTTTTACATATAACACAGGGGCAGGGACTGTGGCGCCTGGAAACCTCCCGCGGGCTATTTTACGCCCAAAACATGGTGCTGGCCAGCGGCGGCTATTCGTATCCTTCGCTGGGGGCGGACGGCTTTGCCTGGCGCATGGGCAAAGAACTGGGCCTGCAAACCCTGCCGCCCAGGCCCGCGCTGGTATCGCTGACGCTGCCCGCTCCGTGGCGCGCAGTGTGCCGCACCCTGGCCGGAAACAGCCTGCCTGCGGAAATATCCACCGGAAAAAGAAAAGAGCGGGGCATGATTTTATTTACCCACGAAGGCATCAGCGGACCGGCGGTACTGCAAATATCTTTATACTGGCAGGAAGGGGAAAAACTGCGCCTGAATTTTCTGCCGGGCACGGACGCGGAAATCTATTTCAAAGAACACAAAAACAGCCCGCAGTTGTTTTCCAAACTTCTCTCTCCTTTTATTAGTCCCAAAATAGCCAAAGCCTGGCTGGGGGAACTGGACGTGCGCGCCGCTGACGCCAAAAAAGATATACTGCACGCTGCGGCACGGCGCTTAAACAGCCTTGAAACCATTCCCTCTGGCACGGGAGGCTTTACCCGTGCCGAAGTAACAGCAGGCGGACTGGACACCGCGCAGTTTCACGCGGGAAGCCTTGAATGCAAAAGCCTTCCCGGGCTGTTTGTCATCGGGGAAGCACTGGACGTAACGGGCCGCCTGGGCGGCTTTAACCTTCACTGGGCCTGGGCCAGCGCGGCCGCCGCGGCGAGGGCTCTGGCGAAAAAATAAAATCCTGAAAGTTAAAAAAGGATAAGGTTTTTGATATAATAATGTTGAGGAAAAATATATGGAACTTAGAAACGGACCGGTTTCCACTTTTACGCTTTTTTGGTATTCTTTGAAAGTTGCTAACCAAGCATTCGGCACCGTGTTAGCTTTGTGTCTGATGATGGTTCTTTTTGTTTTATTGTTGGTAGGTATTTTCTTTGGCATCTCCACCCTTATTAACAGTCCGCTTGGATTAAGAGCCATCTCTTTGCCGCTGCCCATTATTAACGGCTTCTTGCAATTCGTATTTATGTTGGCCATCATACGAATTCTAGGAGCCCGTTTTGAAAAAGCCGGTATTAGCGCTTACGAAAGCTTCCGCGATGCAGTGGTGCCGTCTATATATTTTATTATTAGTTCTATTATACTGGGCATCATTGTAACCGCTGTTTCTTTTGGGATTTCTCTGTTAAATTCCCCTACCCTGTCAGTGATAGGTCTGGTCGCAATGGGTTTGGCAATGTTGCCGTTTTGTTTTATCCAACAAGTGCTTGTTTTAAGATCAGAAGGTCCTATATCTGCTCTGCGGTATAGTTGGGAGTTGGGCACGCGCCATTATCTGCGCATTATCTTTACGTCTGTTTGTTTGTTGCTCCTTTTCGTTCTAGTTATTTTAGCGGTATTTTGTGCCCTGAAAGCCTTCCTGCCGCAACAGTACGCCCTGTATCTTACTCCGCATGGGATATCCTTGTTGTTTATACTGTTACCCGCACTAATGATGCAGTTGCCCACCATTTACTTGGTGCTGATCTGGTTGGTATTAGCGATGCTGATGTTGTATGTTTTTCTGTTTATACAAGCTATATGGACCGGTTTGTTTTTAAACTTGGATTATTCTGAACGGACATCGGAAAGCCGAGAGCTTAATGCTCACGCCGAAGCCGCCGCAAAAGCGGAAAAGGCCGCGTCCGTTATGCCGGATGTAACCATCAAACAGGCGTCTGTCCATACCGATGCCGATTCTGACACTACCCGCCATCTGGACCAGGTATACAGCGCCCAGGAGCATTTAGCCCGAGCATTGGAGCAGGAAGAAGACCGCATGCCTACTATTTTGTTTGATGACGATATGGCAAAACAACTGGCGGAAAATGAAGAAAAAATGCGCCAGAGCAAAGAAGCAGCTGCTCAACATAAAGAAGACAACGAACCAAAAACCATCAAAATTTCGGATAAACCTTTATGAAAAATACCCACTCTTCTTTGTCTTACTCTGAACTGTTAGCCCGCTCTTGGAAAGAGATAAAAAACCGTTTTGCTCCTTTTATGCTGCTGGCCTGTATTACGCCTGCTCTTTCATGGTTATTGTTGGGAACAGCATTTGGTTTTAGTCCGCTGACGCAGCATGTACTACAGCAGCAGCATCCGCTGATATCGCTGTGTATAGGGATTTTTACGGCTTTGACAAGCAGTTATTGCACTGCCGCCCTGATATTATTTGTCTGTAAACGCGCAGAAACCCCTCTTCAGGCGCTGCTGGTGGCCTTCCGTCCTTTTCTGCGCTTATTTATCGGGGGATTTTTATTTAGTGTACTGATATCGGTCTCTTTAATTTTATTGGCGCTTGTGTTGGGCGGCACGGTATATATCTTGGGCGCGCCGGAATTTCTATATGCCTTGATTTTGTTGCTTCTTATACTGGCCGGACTTTTGACAGGCGTATATTTTTGTCTGCTTCCTTATCTGCTGATTTTGTCTAAACAGCCTGTTTTTAGCTGTTTCCGAAATGCTTTTTACTTGGTAAAAGGCCGTTTTTGGCACACTTTCGGCCTGCTGATAATTTTAGGCTGTATTATTACGAGTGTTGCAATGGCAACCGGCCTTTCGTTGGGACTTCTACTTTTTATGTTTTCACTGGTTTCCGGAACACTGGCGGGTATTCTCAATGTACTCTGGATACCCATTACCGGATTGCTCACGCTGTTGTTTCAGATACCATTGCTAGCTTTATATTTGGACCGTAATACCATCAAACAATCCCAAAGAGAAACGACGGAAGAACAATGATTTAACGGGGAGGGCTTTTTTCGGCTCTCCTTTTTTGTACAAAACAAAGCTCCAGAGGAGAACAAATGAACACTGTGCTGATTACGCTGAATGTATTGGGAGGCCTGGCAGTCTTCCTTTTTGGCATGAAAATAATGAGCGACGGCCTGCAAAAAATGGCCGGCGTTAAAATGCGCCAAATGCTCTCTATTGCCACGACAAACCGCTTTGCGGCCACTTTTTCGGGCCTGCTGGTGACTTCCATTATCCAGTCCTCCAGCGCGACCACCGTTATGGTGGTGGGCTTTGCCAGCGCGGGGCTGCTGAACCTTTACCAGTCTTTGGGCGTAATTTTCGGCGCCAACATCGGCACGACCATGACGGCGTGGATTGTCAGCGTATTCGGTTTTAAAATCCAGATTTCGCTTTTTGCCCTGCCGGTAATCGCCATAGGCTTTTTCTTCCAATTTCTGCCCTCCAAATGGGTAGCCGTGCGCCGCGCCGCCGAAGGCCTGCTGGGTTTCGGGCTTTTGTTCCTGGGGTTGGATATTATGAAAAACGCCATTCCGGCGGACTTTGCCCAAAGCCCGTTTGTGGTGGAGTGGCTGTCCAAATTTACGCCCGACACCGCCACTACGCTGATTTTACTGATTGCCACGGGCACCATACTGACGATGATTTTGCAGTCTTCCAGCGCCGTCATGGCCATGACGCTCACTTGCGCCGCGGCGGGCATTATCAATTTTGAAACCTCCTGCGCGCTGGTGCTGGGGGAAAACATCGGCACCACCATCACTGCCAATCTGGCCGCCATAGGCGCCAGCAAAACCGCCAAACGCGCCGCCGTGGGGCACTTTCTGTTTAACTTTATCGGCGTCATTTGGGTCAGCCTTATTTTTAAACATTTTATCGCGCTGGTGGACTGGATTGTGCCGGGCTCCCCTTACGGCACGGATACGGGTGTGCTGACGGCCACCCTGCCGTATCATATTTCCGCGTTCCACACGACGTTTAATGTACTCAATACCCTGATCATGCTGCCGCTTTTAAAACAGCTGGCCGCACTGACACTGCTGATTATTCCCAAAACCAAACGCGAGGACAAACACCACGACACCGAGCTGGTCTACCTCAATGCACCTTTTAACCAAACGCCGGAACTGGCCGTACTGGCCGCACGCAACGAAGTGGCCCGCATGCTGGGATTTGTTTCCAAACTGACAGACAAGCTGCTCTACGCCATGAAAACAGACGACGACAAGCTGTTTGAACGTCTGATTTCAGACGCGCGCGAAGCCGAAAAAACCACCGATATTTTGGAACATAAAATCAATACTTATCTCACGCAAATGACGCACGGTAACCTCTCCAGCCACGCCGTAGCGCAGACGGTGGCCCTGTTTGATTTAACCAATTCCATAGAAAGCATGGGCGACTGCGGGGAAAAGGTGGCAAAAATTTTGGAAAAATTCCGCAAAACCAATCCGCCCTCTTTCAGCGAGCAGGATTTAAGAGCCATGGAAAGTATGGCCAAACAGGCCAAACGTATTATTAAAAATACGCGCCTGGCCATTCTGCAGTTCCCCAATCCGCAGGCGGCGGAAACGGCATCCATGTTTAAAACGGCGGTTAAAAATGAAGACGAACTCAACGCCATGCGCAAAGCCTTGCGCAATGAACGTAACACGCGTATTTCCCAGGGCCAGCCGGCCACGCCGGAATCCATTACGGCTTACGGCGATGTGCTGAACAGTTTTGAACGCATGGGCGACTATGCCATGCGCATTACCGAAACCGTGCTGCGCATGAAAGCGCCGGACAAAGGGGATTTAAACGCCCTGTCCGGCCTTCCTTCCGGTCCGAAAGCCCAGCCGCTGGGATAAGAGGGGGAACAAATGCGCGACGTAAAAACATTCTTTTCCATGTGCTGGGCCGTACTGTGCAGGCGGTATCCGTTCCCGTGGAAAACATTTTTGGTGGCACTGCTGTGCCTGGTATACATGATAAGCCCCGTGGATATTCTGCCCGATGTGATGCCTCTTTTGGGCATTACAGACGACGCCACGTTTATGGTGCTGGTACTGGCTTTAATCAAGCAGGACATCAACAAATACCGCGCTTCTTTAAACCCGCCGCCGGACAACGTCATAGACGCGGGCGACTTTAAAGACCGCAAAAAATAAATTTAACCGGACTGAAAAGTCCGGTTTTTTTGGGGTTATTATAGAATTTACCAATAAGAAAACATTGAGAAAGTGTTATAATTTAAGTATGAAAAAACTACTGAAAATCATTCTGGTATTGGCGGTTTTGGCCGTCATACTGCTGATCGCGGCGGTGATTACGCTGCGCATCATGTTCCCGCCGGAGAAGCTGAAAGCCATGGCGCAGCAGTACGCCCAGCAGACGCTTAACCGCGAGGTGACATTCAGCGACGTATCGCTGAACCTCATCGGCGTAACGCTGGACGATTTTGCCGTATCCGAACCGACGACGTTTGACAACGGCACCTTCGTCAAGGCCGATAAAGCAGTGGTCAAAATCGCTTTGAAACCCCTTTTCAAAAAGCGCATAGAAATCAGCACCGTGGGGCTGGAAGGGCTGGACGTTAATGTCAGCAAAAACAAAGACGGACAGTTTAACTTTGCTGACCTCATTCCCGCCTCGTCCGAAGAAACTACGACGCAGACGGAAGAAACTTCTTCCGCGTCCGGTTTCTCTCTGATGGCGCAGCGCATTTACGCCACGGACTGCAATTTCTACTACAAAGACGCGCAAAGCGGTATGGACGCGTCCTTAACCAATGTTAACCTGGAAATTACGGGCTTTAATTTGGACAAAGCCTTTGATGTGGCGCTGTCCTTCACCACCGATTACCAGGATGCCGCCGGCCTGGCCGTTACCGTGCCTTTTGACATGCAACTGCAGGCCAACCTGGCGGGCATGGACCTGGAAAAAGCGCAGGCCGTACTCAAAAGCTTGACGATGAATTATAAAAACATCATTTTCTCCGTCAGCGGCAGCGCGAAAAACTTTAACGCTCCCGTCGTGGACTTGACGGGCAAAGTGTCCGGCGTGTCCAATACGGCCCTGGCCGACATTCTGCCGGATCTGCCCGCCTTTGTACTGCCCGACATTAATTTTGCCGCCTCGGCCGAAGCCAATATGGAAACATCTTCCGCCGTTATTAAGCAGGCTCGCCTGTCCCTGTCCGACTCCGCCGTTACGGTGGCCGGCAATGCGGGCTGGGGGGGAGCGGCCCCGACGTATAATATGTCTGCCGACATTAACGTCAACCTGCAACAGGTGGCCCAAATGGCCGAAATGCTCTCCGGCTATTCCATCGGCGGCAGCATTACCGGCAGCCTCAAGGCTACGGACAAAAACGACGGGCAGGACGTCAGCGGCACCATCAATCTGAATAAGCTGACCCTGCAGTATGACCCGCTGACCATGTCCAACCTGACGGGCAGCATCGTCATTAAATCCTTGGCGGACATTTCCTGCAATTCCCTGACGGGGTTGCTCAACAACGAAAAATTCACCACGTCTTTTGCCTATAAGGATTTGGGCGGCGTGCTGGATTTGGTGTTTAACTTTGACCTGGACAAACTGACGCTGGACCGCTTCCCGACCGTGGGCTCTTCTGCCGAAACGGACGCGGCGGCGCAGAGCAGCACCTCCCTGGCTTCGTCCGGCCCCGAGACGCTTTTTAACGTCAAGGCAAACCTGTCGGTGGGAGAAATTACGGTGCCTTTCTTCACCACCCAGGGCGTAAGCCTAAACGCCAACCTGACCAAAGCCAGTGCCACGATGAAAAACGCTTCCGGCTCCGTGTCTTTTAACCTCAAAGAAGGCGCTATTACGGATCTGGATCAGTTCGTACGCGGCAACCGCATTGTAAAAATCATTATGCTGCCGCTGACGCTGATTAAAAACGTGGGCGATAAGCTGGGAGTAGAGATATTCCCCGCGCAAAATGATGAGGACAAAGGCAAAATCAAATTCTCTTCCGGCTCGGGTACGTATAACTTTGTCAACGGCTTGATGACGGTAAAAGAAACGCATTTTGATTCCGCTGTCAGCAATGTGAAAGCTTCGGGCAATATTAACTTTAAATCCGAAGCTCTGGACATGAGCGTTTCGGCCACACTGCTCAGCTCCAGCACGCCGATTGTATTTAAAATTGGCGGCACCATGACGGAGCCTTCCGGCAAACTGGACGTAGCCGGTACGGCCACTTCGCTGGTGAAAGGCTTTTTAAGCGGCCAAATGTCTTCTGACGGCAAAAATACAAAGGAAGCCGCCCAGGCTGCGGCAGAACAAGC
>CALUVA010000051.1 GCA_944324105.1 uncultured Elusimicrobiales bacterium | reverse complement strand
TCTCTTGCAGGACAAGCGGCGGCAAAACCAGGTGCGGGAAAATTTGCAAGAGGGGGAAAATACCTTTGTGCAAACGGCGGCCTTGGTACGCACGCCGCGTGCGCTGGAAGCCTATATCAACAGCAATTTGTCCGCCGCGCAAAACGAAAGCCGCGCCGCCGGACTGGAAGAAAAGCAAAGCCGTCTGCGGTGGCAGGCGTTGCGGCGCCAGGCCGTGCGCCACAATGTGGAAGCTGCCCTGCAAGCGGGCGAAATGCAGCAGGCCGAAGCGGTATATAAACATTTTTCGCCGCGTTTGGACGCAAGGGAACAGGGGCTTTTACAGCGTAAAATTACCGCACGCAAAGCCGACTTGTTGGCGGAAAAAATCTGGCCGCAGGCGCGGGCGGAATGCACCGCCAAAAACAGTAAGCCCGATGAAGAAAAACTGCGCCGCTTTGCGCGCGGAGCCGCCGAAGGTGAAAACGAAACCTTCGCGCGGGATTTGGAAGGGGCCTTAAAAGCCCGTCTGGCCGAAAGCCGCCGTAGTGATTTGCGCCGCCGCGCGCAGGCGTACCGGAGCTTGTCCGCCGCAGACCCGCAAAGCGATGTGACGCCTCTTTTGCAGGAAGCCTGTTTTGACGCGGAAGAATTTGGACGAAACCAGGACATTTTGCGGAGGAGTCAGTCCGCGCCGGATAAGATGTCTTTGCCCGCGGCGTTTAACCGTTTGCAGGAACATATCACAGACGGTACGCTGAAGGAAAATGAGCTGGCCGCGGCCTTTGACGCCGGGGAATTGTCCGCCGCGGACTATTGGCGTTTACAGGCGCGTGCGGCCGCCGCAGAGGCAGACGGGGTCAGCCCGCAGGCCAAGGTATTTTCCCAGGCGCTGGCGCATTTCTGCCGCCGTAACGGACTAAATGAACAGGAAAGCGCACAGGTGCATTACGCCGTGTTCAGCGCCGGAGAAACCATGGAAGAACAACTGGCCGCGGCGCGGCAGGTTAAACAATTATTTCTTTTACAGGAGAGCAAACAATGACGCTGACATATTCACAGGCCAAAGTCGTTTACCAGGGGGACGGGGAAACGACACAGTGGGCTATCCCGTTTCCGTATTTGCAGACGGCGGATTTGCAGGTGGTACGCATCGGTGCAGACGGGACGGAAAGCGTGCTGTCTGGCGATTTTACCGTGGATACGGATTTGAATGTCTTGCTTTATCCCATGGAGGGCAGCCAGACCCTGCCGCTGGCCGAAGGGGAAAAACTGCTCCTGCGGCGCCGCACGCCGCTGACGCAGCAGGCGGCGTTTGGGGCGCAGCAGTCTTTTGACCCCGCCGTGCTGGAAGCCGGATATGACAAGGCCATGATGATTGCGCAGGAGCAGGCCGAAGAACTGGCCCGTGCGGTGCGTTTTCCGGCTTCTTCGGCAGGGATACAGACGGACGCAGCGCACTATTTACAAGAACTGCAGCAGGCTCAGTTGGACGCAGACAAAGCATATGCCGCCGCCCAGTCTGCCGTTACGGTCGCACAAAGCGCACTGCAAACGGCTCAACAGGCTGTGGACAGTGCGTCCGCTTCCGCCGAAACAGTAACCGGAAGCGTATCTGCGGCACAGAGTGCGGCTGCGGCGGCGCAAACGAGCGCGGGCAGTGCAGATACCTTTGCGCAGGCGGCCTCGTCCAGTCAGCAGGCCGCGGCGGGCAGCGCGACGGCGGCGTCCGCTTCGGCGGATTTGGCGCAGGAGTGGGCTGTTAAGATGGACGGCGCCGTGACGGACGGGGAATATTCAGCCAAATATCATGCGCAGCAGGCGGAGGCTTCGGCCACGGCGGCAGAGGACTTCGCTTCCACCGCCACCACGCAGGCGACTAATGCCGCGGACAGTGCGGAACTGGCGCATGAGTGGGCCACACAGACGGATAGTGAGGTGGCGCCGGGGCAGGGGTACGGAGCCAAAAAATATGCGCAGGATGCCGCGCAGAGTGCTTCTTCGGCCGCGCAAAGTGCTATTGACGCTGCCAACAGCGCCGCGTCTGCGCGCGGTCTGCAAATTGGCACGGTATATTTTTCCCAGTCTGGCCTGGCGACGGATAACCCGGGAGGCTTACCGTTGTGGACGGGGGAATATTTTTCAAACGGCTCTTCTCTTTATCCTGATTTTTACAACTGGGTCAAAAGTCACACGGAACTTTGCAAAACCAAAACGGAATATGACGCGGCCATCGGCACCTATGGCGAGAGCCCGTATTATGTGGTGGACGAAGTGGAAGGAAGTTTACGTTTGCCGAAGTATGCGCTGCCAAAACGGGAATTGACGGCAAGCAAGGCTGCCACTGAAAACGACCCCAGCTGGTATAACTTGTACAGCGATGGTTGGCTGGAGCAAGGCGGGACCGTAGTTGTTCCACAAACCGTAACGCTGGTGAAAAATTTTGCATCAACGGACTATGAAGTGTTGTTATCTGTTAAGGGATATGATAACACTACGAACTGGTGCCCGGTAGCCAACACGAAGACGGTAAACAGTTTTTATATAAACAGCATAGGCAACGGGCCCCAGGTGGTATGGAGGGCTTATGGCTGGAGCGGCCCTGTGCTGCAGAATATGGCACGTTATCCGTGGATCTACGCCTTCAACAGCGCGGTATCGGCCAGCGAGGTGCAGGCGGCGGAGTTTACCGGCGCATTGGTAAGCAAAGCGGATACGGACTTGTCTAATGTGTCGTCAAACATTGATTATGTGGTGGAAAGTTATACGGATGCGGAGACGGGGCAATGGTACCGCCTGTGGAAAAGTGGCTGGCTGGAGCAGGGAGGATTTTTGCCGGGCCCCACGCCCGGGCCCAGCACTACGACGGTAACCTTTTTAAAAGAATTTAATGACCTGAATTATTATCCCGTATTTACAAATTGCTGGGACGGCTATGTGGAAAATGGTACATCCATAAATAATTTGACGACGACCGGCATGAATATCCCCTGGTACGCATCCAGAGGGACGGAACGCAGCCGTTGGTACGCGTGCGGGCAAGCATCGACGGAGGAATAAATATGTTTGAAATCGGAGAAATCGTAACGAAAGAAAATTACACGCAGGCGGCCATTGCCTGCAATAAAGCAGGAGACCGGCATATTGCAAAGCGGGACGGACAATATGTCATTGTGGCTAATGCGCCTTTGCCGGAGCCTACGGTGCAGGAGCAGGTGCGTACGCTGGAAATGCAAACCGGGCTGACGCGCGCAGTGCGGGAGCTGGTGCTGGCGGGAAACTCCGGTGCCAGCGAATATGTCAAAAGCAAGGCCCAGGAAATAGAAGTATTGGCGGAACCTTTGCGGGCAGATAACACGGAGGCCGGCGAAACCGTGCCGGAAGCACAGGAGGCGGGCGATGACGCCGGAACTGTTTGAGCTGCTTTGGAAAGCGGCGGCCATTGTGTTTGCCGCGGGGGCGGTGTGGGGTGAGCTGCGCGGCATACGCAAAGACATTGCGCGGCTGGAAGCTAAACAGGATAAATACAATCACCTGCAGGAGCGGGTGGCGCGGCTGGAGGACAGCTGTGCCAGTGCGCATAAGCGCATCAGCGAGCTGCATTTTGGACGGGGGAGGGAGTAATGCCGGCATTTAGCAAAAAAAGCGAGGAGCGTTTAAACACCTGCCACCCGGATTTGCAGGCCGTCTGCCGCGAACTCATCAAGCAGTATGATTTTGCGGTCCTGTGCGGGCACAGAGGCAAAGCGGAGCAGAACGCGGCGTTTGACGCGGGCAACAGCCGCCTGATTTATCCGCAAAGCAAGCACAATACCAAGCCTTCCCTGGCGGTAGACATAGTCCCGTACCCGATAGACTGGGGCAACCTGTACCGCTTCCGGGAAATGCTGCACCGCTTTGACGCATTGGCGCGGATGATGAGGGAGCGCGGGGAAATAGAGAGCGAATTTGAATACGGCGCGGACTGGGAAAGTTTCAAGGACTATCCGCACGTGGAAATAAAAACAAAGGGGTGAAACTATGTTTGAATGGCTGCAAACAAACTGGGACGATGTACTCGCCATTATCGGCGGGGTGGTGTTGGTTGTGTCCACCGTTGTAAAACTGACGGCTACGGACAAAGACGATACGGTGTGGGCCAAGGTGCTAAAGGTGCTCTCTGCACTTTCTTTGGTCAACCCTGACGGATCCGTGACGGGTAAAGCTAAATGACAGTGTGGACGGTCATCGTATGTCTGGCGGTAGGGCTGTTCGGCGCGGGGTGTTACCGCGCCGGGCGGCGCGCGGCCGAAAATAAAGCCTACCGCAGGCGGGAGGAATACAATGCAAAAGTGGATGAAATTATTCGTTCTGTGTCTGCTGTGCAGCGCCGCGAGCTTTTGCAACGGCTGCGCGGCGATAGTAAAGAGTAATGCCGCCATATGCCGTATACGTTTTGATTATGCAGACGCGGGGGTAGAAAACTTAAATGAGCAAAACCTGCGCGCGTTGGTCAGTTTTAAGGAAATATGCGGCGGATAAAGAAGGCCGGACTGCGAATAAAGTTTTTTGCAATCGTCGGCTTTTATATTAAATGCTGTACCAGACAGATATAAAAAAACCGCCCCGAAAGGGGCGGTTTTTAAATACGAATCTATCTGGTTACCATTGACCGTCCGAAGCATGCCCGGCCGTAATGGCGTTGCAAAGAGTAGCTCCGTCTCCTCCTTTTGTATCACAGTAGCGTTTGGCACTGCCGTCGGAAGAAACCACCGTTCTCAAAGCATATGTATTCATGCTGGTGCCGGAGCTGTTTACGCGGGTGGCGGTAATCGTATAAGTATCTCCGGTACCCGTGGCGGTAATAGTAAAATTTTTGGTCTTGGCGCCGGAAGCGGCCGAGGTTACACCAGGCAGTTCAATATCCAAAACGGTCATGTCTGCACCAGGAAAACTGCCGGTCTGTAGACGGTAACGTTCAGCCGCATAGCGCAGATTGGCCATCAGCGTAACGGCTTCAGCGGAGCGCGCTTTTTCCACGGCAGTAGTGTATTGCGGCAGAGCAATTGCCGACAGGATGCCAATGATCAGCACGACCACCAGCAACTCAATTAAGGTAAAACCTTTCTTCATAACTTCCTCCTAAGTTACAAAATAGGCACACAACAGTGCTCTTAGATAGTATAGCAAAAAATGGGAAAAAAACAAGATTTTTATACCGCTGTTTCAAGGAGTTTTATATATTAGGCCTTAATAGCGGTAGTAAAGTATTTTTGGAGACAAAAAATGGACTGGAAGCGTTGAAATAGCAGTCTGTTCGCATGGAGAAAGAAAATAACTCTATCAAAAAGTTGAAGAATGAAAATAACACCCCTATAAAAATAAAACCTAAAAATTGATACTATATATACATGCCCAAACGTTCCCGTAAAAATAAAAAATCATCCGCCGAACCGCTTGCGCAAACGCCGCAAGCTTCTGCCCACACGGACGGAAGCTCCAAACAAACCCGTTCGGCTCTGACGGCCGTCTCCGCCCGGGGCGTACATACGGCGCAGGGCGCGCAGACAAATCCTTTTGTTTCTTTTATAGATAAAACCCTGGCCTGGGGGCTGGGGCTTTTGTGTTTGTTGGTGTCGGTGTGTTTTTACACGGGGACATATGACACGGCTTTTGTTAAAATTACCCTGTTGCAGACGGGGGGCATTGCACTGTCTGCGCTGTGGCTGTCTTTGCTGGCGGTGCAGAAACGCTGGCCCGTTTCCCGTCAAAATTTGCCGTGGGTTCTGCCATTTTTGATATATTTCGGGTGGAACTTTTTAACCTATGCGTTTTCGCCGTACAAGGCGGAAGGATTTGATGAGTTTTTCCGCTATGTGCTGTATTTTCTGTTGTCGCTCATGGTGCTGGACCGCTTTAACAAAGACTCCGCCCGCGTGCTGACCAAATGTATCGTACTGGCGGCGTGGATTTCCTGCCTGTACGGCCTGGTGCAGGTGTTGGACCGCTGGCTGCCCGGGCTGGACGCTTTGCCGTGGCGGGGCTTTTTCGGCACGCGTATTTTTTCCACACATGCCAATCCAAACTTTTTTGCCGATTTTGTGGTGTTTTCTTCTTTTATCGTGCTGGCTGAATTTTTGCGCACGAAACAAAAACGCCTGCTGGTGCTGCTGTGCGTGGCGGCGGTGGATTTGTTCTTTACCGAAAGCAAAGGCGCGTGGCTGGGCTTTGCCGCGTCGGCGGCGTTTTGCGCCGCGCTGTATACCAACTGCGCCGGAGGTTTGACCAAAAAGCACTTGCGCAAAATCAATATCGCCGCGGCCGTGCTGTTGGTGGCGGCGGTTGTGTTGGCCGGAGTGTATGCCTCCAAACGTTTTCAGTCTGTCAGCTTCCGCGCGTATACCTGGGCGTCCACGTTTGCCATGGTGCAGGACAGCCCCGTGGCCGGCACGGGCGTGGGCAGTTTTAAAACCATCTATCCCGCTTACCGCAAGCCGCAGATTTTCTATATAGAAAAAATGCACAATAACGAAACCCAGCACGCCGAAAACGAATACCTGGAACAATGGGCCACGGCGGGCACGGCCGGGCTGGCGGTTTTTCTGTGGCTGTTGTTTTTTGTGTTGTACTCCGCGGGCCGCGCGCTGAAAACGCGCACCGAAGCCGCGCGCGCGGCGGGAAAGGCGCCCGAGGGGCAGGCCTGGTGGCTGTTGGGGTATGCGGCGGCGTTTTTCGGCATTATCGTGCATAACTTTTTTGACATCAGCATACGCTTTGTATCCACGGGACTTTTCTTTGCGGTTTTTTCCGCGCTGATCGTGCGCCTGTCCATGCCGCAGGAGCCTCCGCAGGCAGTGCCTGAAGGCCGCCCCGCTCCCGCGTGGCTGCTGTGGGGGCTGCGCCTGATGCTTTGCGCGGCGGTCATTTGGCTGGCGGGATATTATATTTATATGTTTGCGCAGACGGCGGGCAATACCGGCGTCAAAAATTTCGGCGAAGGGCTGCTTAAAGCCACAGCCTGGGGCGTGCTGTGTGCCCTGGTGCTGGGGGGCGCGGCGGTATATATGCGTGCGGCATTTGCGGTGCGTTGGGCGCGCGTGCCGTTTATTTTGCTTTTAAGCGTACTTCCGCTGCACTGGGTATTTGGTTTTTTCCTTTCAGACCATTTTTACGGGCTGGCGGCGGAATTTTCCCGCCGCGGTATGTTTGACGGTGCGCTGGAATATTACACCAAGGCCATTAAATACAATCCGCTGACGGCTTCTTATCACCAGTACCGCGCGTATATTCTGCGCCAGACTATGGACATGCAGCGCACCTATTCCCCCGTGAAAGGCGACGCAAAAGGCGAACGCCTGAACGATTATGAGCGCGCCCTGCGGGATTTGGACTTGGTGCAAAGCCGCGCGCCCAACCACGCGCTGCTGCATCAGGCATACGGGGAATTTTATTACAGTTACGCGGTGTATTATACCAAGCTGTCCCAGACGGCGCCGCTGGCCTACCAGCGGGAAGAATATGAACAAAAAGCCGTGGAAAATATGGAACTGGCCAAAAAAAGTTTCCGCCGCTCCTTGCTCATTGATCCCGTCAACGAGGCCACTTATGTTTACCTGACCAGTATTGCCATGATGGAGCGCGACCCCGCCGGCGCACAAGCCTGGATAGACGCCTACCGCCGCGGTCCCGAAGGCGTGACGGAGCCGGAATTTTTAGAAACGCACAAACACAATGCGCGCATAGACGCGCAGGAGCGGCGTTTGCGTCAGCCGCCGTTTAATTATTTTCCGAAAAGGGAAGAATAGATAAGTGTCCGCCGGCTTTTTGCCGGCGTTTTTAACCGCAAAAAAGCCCGCGCAAGCGGGCTTTTAAATCCAGCCAAGACGGGGGATCGAACCCCGGACCTGCCGCTTACGAAGCGGCTGCTCTACCAGCTGAGCTATCTTGGCGAAAAACGGTTTTTCTAACTTCCTATATATTCTACAAAAAACGGAAACAAAAAAAAAGCCCGCCGTTTAAGCGGGCTTTTGGCGTAAGAATTTATTTCGCCTGCGGCGCGCCGCCGGTCAGGTCTTTAATGGCCGCCACGGCGCCGAGCACATTGCTGGCTTCGTAGGGCATATAAATAATTTTATTATCCTTTCCGTCGGTCATTTTGGTCAGCGCTTCAATGTATTTCAAAGACACCTGATAGCTGGCCGGATTGGCGTTTTGACCGATGCCGGAAGCGATGATTTTGACGGCTTCGGCTTCGGCGTTGGCTACTTTGATTTTGGCTTCCGCGATACCTTCCGCCTGCAAAATGGCCGCCTGTTTCAAGCCTTCGGCCTTTTTAATTTCGGCTTCGCGCACGGCTTCGGCTTTCAAAATCTGCGAAGTTTTCAGCCCTTCCGCTTCCGTCACGGTGGCGCGGCGGTCGCGCTCGGCCTTCATCTGTTTTTCCATGGCCTCGCGTATGGCGGCGGGGGGAATAATGTCCTGCAATTCCACGCGGTTGACTTTCACGCCCCATTTATTGGCCGCGTTGTCCAGCGTAACCAGCAGCTTGCTGTTGATGTTTTCGCGCGCGGTGTAGGTTTGGTCCAGCTCCAGCTCGCCGAAGATATTGCGCAGGGTGGTCTGCGTCAGTTTTTCAATGGCCTGCGGCAGGGATTCCACTTCGTAGGCGGCTTTAATCGGGTCGGTAATCTGGAAATACAGCACCGCGCTGATTTCAATGGTGGCGTTGTCTTTGGTAATGACGCTCTGGCGCGGGAAATCGTACACCGTTTCGCGCAGGTCAATGAC
>CALUVA010000050.1 GCA_944324105.1 uncultured Elusimicrobiales bacterium | reverse complement strand
TCCGGTTTTAACGTATCCGACAGGGCCAGACAGCCCGCATATTTTCCGTCTACGCGCACAAACACCGCCGTGCCCGCGGGCACGTCCGCAGGCGGCATAATGCCCCCGCCCAGAGCCTCTGCCTTACCCGCAAACACGTCCCGTCCGTCCACGCGGGCCGATACGCCCAGGCCGGCTTTTTCCCGCACGTCGGAAAGGCGCACACGGTCTATGGCTTTGCCATAGGCTTTTACCACCGCCTGCGCCAGCGGGTGGGTGGAAGAACTTTCCGCATACGCCGCCAGCTCCAGCAGGGTTTCCTTATCAAAACCTTCGGCGGGATAAATGCCCGTGACCTCAAAACGTCCCTGCGTCAGCGTACCGGTTTTGTCAAATACGGCTATGCCCCCTTTGGCCAGGCCTTCCAAACTGCCGCTGCCTTTAATCAGCACGCCGCGCCTCGCCGCCGCCCCGATACCGCCGAAAAACCCCAGCGGCACCGACAGCACCAGCGCACACGGACAGGAAATTACCAAAAAAATCAGCGCGCGGTATACCCAGGTTTTCAGCTGGGCGTCCGGCAGCAGCAGGGGCGGCACAAAAGCCGTCAGAAACGCCGCCGCCACTACGGCGGGCGTATACCAGCGCGCAAACCGCGTGATAAAACGCTCCGTCGGCGTTTTCTTGGCCGAGGCATTTTCCACCAGCTCCAAAATTTTGGCCACAGTCGAGGAGGCGTACGGGCGCAGGGCCTGCATTTCCAGCTCCCCGTCCAGCGCAATTACGCCGGCAAATAACTCTTTGCCCGCCGCCGCTTCCAGCGGTACGGATTCGCCTGTCAGCGCAGACGCGTCCACGGCGCTGCGCCCTTTGAGCACCACGCCGTCCAGCGGTACGCGTTCCCCCGGGCGCACCAAAAACACGTCGCCTTTGCTTACCGTTTCCGGCGCGCTTTCTTTCCAGTCTTCTCCCTGGCGCAAAAGCACAGTTTCCGGTTTGAGCTCCATTAAAGAGCGCACACTGCGGCGCGAACGGTGTACCGCCCAGTGCAGGAAAAATTCCCCTGTCTGGTAAAACAGCATAACGGCCACCGCTTCGGGATATTCGCCTATGGCAAAAGCGCCCATCGTGGCTAAAGACATCAGGAAGTTTTCGTCCATCCATTCGCCGCGCAGTATATTTTTGACGGCTTTAAACAGCACTTCACCGCCGCAGATTAAATATGCCGACGCAAACAGCAGCAGCCGCACGGGCTTGGCGGATACGGCCAGCGCCGCGGCAAACACAACTCCCCCCGCTAAAATAATGAACAAGCCTTCGGGCAAAAATCCTTTTTCCTCTTCGTGCCGCGCCGCGCTCCCCGCAGAAGCGCGGCAGGCACACCCCCCATGTTCGCAAGACATATTATCCCCCTTTTATTCCTGTACGTGGTCTAATCCCTGGCGGAAAATAGATTCCACATGTTCATCAGCCAGCGAATAACAAATGATTTTGCCCTCGCGGCGGCATTTAATCAGCTTGGCCTGTTTTAAAATGCGCAGCTGATGCGACAGTGCCGACTGGCTGATGCCCAGCAGCGCGGCCAAATCCAGCACGCACAGTTCCTGCACGCGCAAAGCCGAAAGGATGCGCACGCGCGTGGAATCGGCAAACATTTTGTATAAATCAGCCAGCTCGTACAAGGTTTCTTCCTCCGGCATACGCTTGGCCAGCTCCCGCGCCTGGGCGGCGGTCAGGTGCAAAAAAGAAGGCACGTTTTCTTTGGTCATTTTCTTCCCCTTTTCCGCAAAAGCGGAAAACAGCAGAGATATAAAATAAACATATGAACAAATGTTCATATATAGTATATAATTGGCGGCTAATTTTGTCAAGTATTTTTACAATATACTGGAAATATCCGAAGATTTACAGAGAAAAAACAAGGCAAGATGTTTCATCTTGCCTTGTAGACGTCAAGAGAAAAAACTTTCGTTATAATTTCTTTAATAGACGGGCTATCTCGTCCGTCGCTCCCATTGGGTCTGGCAGCCCCAACTTGGCGTAGTTTTCCTCCATAGTTTGAAGAGCGGAATTGTTTGCCGCGTTTAAAATCCGGTCCATTAGGCTATAGAGTTCCCCGGGCAGACTGGGTCCCTGTTGCACCAGCGCGGCACAGCCTATGCTTTGCAACACTTTGGCATTGTAAAACTGATGATTGGCCGCAGCAGACGGAAGCGGCACCAAAAGGGCAGGCTTTTTGCAATAAATCAGTTCTGCCAGCGTACCCGCGCCGCTGCGGCATACGGCTAGGTCACAGGCATGTATCAGGTCATAAATTTCATTGGAATACGGCAATATTTTGACACGGCGGGTCTTGCCGTAGCGATGGGAAATGGTTTCATACCAGCGCTCCCCGCTGATGTGAATAAATTGGACATCGTCATTTTCCGCCACCAAACGTTTGACGGCCTCTATCAGTGCCTGGTTTAAGGCTTTTGCCCCCTGACTTCCGCCAAAAAGCAAAACCGTTTTAAAATCCGGATTGAGCCCCAGGGCAGACAGCGTCTGTTTTTTGTCCACCGGTTCGGCAAACTCTTTGCGGATGGGGGTGCCCACCAACACACTGTTGCGGATTTTTTCGTTCACCGGCAGCCCCAGCAAAAACAAATCCGTCCAGCGAGAGCAAATCTTATTGGCCAGACCGATTTTGGTGTTAGAATCATGCACGGCGGTTTTGATATGTTTGGCATGGGCCGCAAAAATAAGCGGAAAAGAAATATATCCCCCCGTCCCTACGGCCACATCGGGGCGGAATTCCTCAATAATCCGGCGTGTCTGCGAAAGGGCTTTAATAAACTTGACCCAAAACTGAATATGCCGCCACGGATTGAACGAACGAGGCAGGGAGCAGAAATCGATTTCGCGGTATTTGAGCTTGTTTTCTTCCAATACGCGCACGGCCGCATCCCCCCGCCGCACGATAAAAAGCACGCTGCAGCCCTGTTTGTTAAGCAGCCGGCCCAGAGAAAACCCCGGATAAAAGTGTCCGCCCGTTCCTCCGGCGGCAATAAGAAAGCGTCTGTTCATTTATCTGTTCCTGTTTCGGTAATCGGTAAAATCATCCTGCCGCCGCGCTTTGGGCGCGGCCTCGCTGGCGGCCAGGTTTAATATAATACCTATCATAGCCAGCGTCATAATGACCGAAGACCCCCCATACGAAAAAAACGGCAGAGGAATGCCTTTGGTGGGCAGCAGACCGATGGCCATGGCCATGTTAAAAAACGCCTGGATGGATATGGTCATCGTCAAGCCGAAAATAAGCAGGCTGTTAAAGCCGTTTTTGGCCACGCGCGCCAAACCGATACCGCGCGAAAGCAGCCAGCAGAAAAACGCAATTATCACCAGCACGCCGATTAAGCCGATTTCCTCACACATTATAGAAAAAATAAAGTCCGTGTGCGCGGCGGGCAGGTATTCCAGCTTCAGCTCACTGTTGCCCAGCCCCTTGCCGAACCAGCCGCCGGAACCTACCGCCAAAAAAGATTGCATCAGCTGATAACCCGCCCCTCCAGCCTGCGCTTCGGGATTTAAAAAAGAAAGCAGGCGTTTCAGGCGGTAAGTATAAAAAATCAGCTGGTATAAAATGACTGGCACGGTCAAGGCAAACAACACGGCCAAATGTTTAATGCTTGCCCCGGCCACAAACAGCATCAGCACCACCACCGCGCCCATCAGCATGGGGGTGCCCAAATCCGGTGCTTTCATCATCAGCGCAAAGGTAACGGCACTGACGGCCAGAGGCTTAATCAGCAGCTTCCAGTTTTTGGCCAGCTTGCCCTGCACATTGCTTAAATAGTCGGCCACGTAAATAACCAGCGTCACTTTGGCCACCTCGGAAGGCTGAAGATTAAAGAATCCCAGGTTAATCCAGCGGTGTACATTAGCAATAGGTTCTGTAAACAGTACAATCAACAACAAAGCCCAGGTGCCCCACATCAGCCAAATGGGTTTAAAAATACGCTGCAAAGACAAATATGTCTGCGATAAAAACAGCGCCGCCGCCACGCCCAGCGTGTCAAAAAGCACCTGCCGCTTAAAGTAGGAAGTGGAGTCAAAGGCGGAAGAAGAATAGGTAAAAATCAACCCAAAACAAATAAAAATAAACGTGATAAACGCCAGGCGTTTGTCTATTTTCAGCGGCTGCCAGGCCTCTTCGGCACGGGTGCGGCGTACCGGCTCTTTAAACAAAGCCGGGCGGCGGCGGGCGTAAATGTTTTTCCGTTTTGTTTTGGTGAAAAGTTTTACCATGTTTTACCTGATTTTTAATGAGGCCAGCGCCAGCAGCATCAGCATGGCTCCCATAACCCAGAAACGCACAATCACTTTGGGCTCCGGCACACCGCTGAGCTCAAAGTGGTGGTGTATCGGGGCCATTTTAAACAGCCTTTTGCCGTGCGTCAGTTTAAAATATCCCATCTGCAGCATGACGGAAAGGGTTTCCAATACAAAAATACCGCCCGCAATGGGAAGCAAAAGCTCCTGTTTTACAATTAACGCCGCGGTGCCCAGCACGCCGCCTAAAAACAGGGAGCTGGTATCTCCCATAAACACGCTGGCGGGATAGGCGTTAAACCACAAAAATCCCAGACACGCCCCTATCAGCGCGCCCATAAAAACGGTAATTTCCCCCGCCCCGGGCACATAAATAATTTTTAAATATTCGGCAAAATTGACATTGCCCGCCACATAGGCAAATACGCCGTAAGTCGCAGCGGCAAACACCATGCACCCGCTGGCCAGGCCGTCCAGGCCGTCGGTTAAATTGGTGGCGTTGGAAGAGCCTACAATAACCAGCATGGAAAAGGCAAAGTAAAATACCGACAAATCCACAAACGCCTTGCTGACGTACGGAATAATCAGCGATGTGGCATACTGCCCGTTGGGAGGGTTTAGCGCCAGATACCCTACTACCACCACGGCGGTAAAAAGCTGTATGGCCAGTTTGGCCCGGGAAGACATGCCTTCCGGGTTTTTTTTGACCAGTTTGGTGTAATCGTCCAAAATACCGGCAAAAGCCAGGCTGACCGTCGTAAAGAGCATCAGCCCGATATACGCGCTGTCCAGCCGCGCCCATAATAATACGCTAACCAGCAGGGTCACCAAAATCAGCAGTCCGCCCATAGTGGGTGTGCCGTTTTTGGACAGGTGGGAAGCTGGACCGTATTCGCGCTCAATTTGCTGGATTTTATAAGAACGCAGTTTACGCACCAATGCAGGGCCCAGCAAAAGGGAGAGCAAAAACGCCGTGACAATCGCCGCGCCAGTGCGGAAAGTCAGATAGCTGAAAATGTTTAAAAAACTGATATCGTCTTTAAACAGGGAGAGGTAATAGAGCATTCTTTAAATCTCCTTGAGCAGTTTTTCAAATTGCATGCCGCGAGAAGCTTTGAGCAGACAGGTGCCGCCTCGCTTGTCCAGCAGTTTTTTCAGTTCTTTAAGCCAGACTTGCGGCGTGGCTCCATAAAACACGGTAACCGACGTATCGCCTTTCAACGCGTCGGCGGCGTATTTCATTTCTTCCCCGGCCAGAAATGCATAATCGGCTTTGTTGTCCAGCAGCCAGCGCGCCACCAGACGGTGGTAATTTTTGGAACTCTCCCCCAGTTCTTTCATATCTCCCAAAACGGCAATGCGAGGAGAACCGGCTTCGCGCCCCAAAATTTCCAGCGCGTTCTGCATACTGGCGGGATTGGCGTTATAGCAGTCCAAAATAAAATCCGTCCGGCCTTTATGCAGGCGTTCCAGGCGCAGAGGCATGGGGGTATAAGACATCAGCCCCTTCTTAATCTCGTTCATAAAAATACCCATCGCAATGGCCGCGGCACAGGCGGCGGCGGCGTTAAGCTTGTCATGCCGCTGCAACTGTACGTCTATGACATAAGCTTCGTTTTTATACGTAAACGAAAAATTGTCCGTATCCAAAATGCGCAAATCCGCATTGGGAGAAAAACCAAAACTGATGCTTTTGCCTTTATAGGCTTCCAGCCGGCGGAGCAGCTCGTCATCTAAATTGTACACCAGCGTGCCTCCCGGCGCAATGCAGGATACGATTTCGGTTTTGGTACGGTATACCGTTTCCAAATCTTTGAAAAATTCCAAATGCGCCGCGGATATATTGGTAATCACGGCCACATCCGGCACGGCCAGACCGGCCGTTTCGGCAATATCCCCCGGGTGGGACGCCCCCAGTTCAAACACGCCCAACTCATGTTTGGGCTGTATTTCCAGCAAAGAAAAAGGCACGCCGAACTGATTGTTAAAATTCCCCGTATTGGCCACGGTTTCCCCGGCCTGCTCACAAATGGATTTAAGCATTTGCTTGGTGGTACTTTTGCCGTTGGAACCGGTAATGGCGGCAATTTTAATAGCGCTGTTTAACCGGTGGTACTTGGCCAGCGCCTGCAAAGCTTTTAAAGAATCCTCCACTTCCAGCACGGCTACGCCATCGGGCACGGCGGGGATACGTCCCTTTTCGCCAATAACCACAGAAGCCCCTTTTTTGACTACTTCTTTAATAAAATCATGCGCGTCATGGTTGCGGCCTTTTAAAGCCCAAAAAGCATCCCCTTTAGCCAGCACTCGGCTGTCAGTAGCAAAAGAGCGGAACGAAGCCTGGGGAGTTTTGGCATGCAAAGTTCCCCCCGTAATGGAAGCGAGTTTAGACAAAGTAAGACTTAATTTCATACATTCTCCTTGGCTTTACATCTAAATCTTCGGCGTTTTGGGCTGCAATTCTTCGGGTCTGTCCGGCGCTATCCCCTGCATGGCCAGCAGCCCTTCGGCCACTTCTTTAAACACCGGGGCGGCCGCCGTGCCGCCGAAAGTGTATTTGGACGGATTGTCCAACACCACCAAAATAGTAAACTGCGGGTCGTCTATCGGCGTAAAACCGCAGAAAGAAACCACATGGTGACGCGTGGCGTAACCGCCTTCCTGGCTGAGCTTTTCGGCCGTACCGGTTTTGCCGGCCACGCTGTAACCTTTAATGCGCGCGCGCTTGCCGGAGCCTTCCTGCACCACATGTTCCAGCACTTTTTTCATGGTGTCGGAAGTTTCCTGCTTAATTACACGGCGTATTTTCTGCGTTTTGGCCTTTTGTTCCGTGCGGCCGTCGGCATATTCTATACGGTCCACCAAATGCGGCTGCATCAGCCAGCCGCCATTGGCCACCGCCGAATAAGCGCCGATCAGCTGCACCGGCGTCAGGGCAATGCCGTAGCCGTAACCCTTGGTGGCGGTATCCACCACCGTCCATTTGTTATACGGCAAAATATAGCCTTTGGATTCGCCGTTAAAATTAATATCCGTTTTGGTTCCGAAACCAAACGCCTTCATGTAATAAAACAAATTTTTGGCTCCCAGTTCCAGTGCGATTTTGCCCGCGCCGATATTGGAAGATACGGCCATGATTTCGGGTATGGTCAGCTCGTCTTTGTCATGCTGACGGTCCCGCACCACCACCCCGCGTGCTATTTCCCACTTGCGCCCGCTCATATCTATGGCGTCGTTAATAGACACGGCCCCCGCATCCAGCGCCGAAGCGATGGCTATAGTCTTAAATGTAGAGCCCGGCTCATAGGTAAACTGAAACGCCAAAGACTGCCCGTCTTTGCGGGGATAAGAGGCCGCAGCCAAAATGCGCCCCGTCTGCGGCTGCTGTACCAAAATCAGGCCGCGCTCCGGTTCATAATCTTTCACAGCTTTTTCCAGGGCCTTTTCGGCATAATACTGGGCCAATATGTCAATAGTCAGATAAACACTGCCCACGGAGCGTTCTTCTTTTAAGCTGCGGTCATAAATCAGTTCCCCGCGGCGCGCGCGCTTGGCACGGCGCTTGCTGATCTGCTGGCTCATTTCGGAATTAAACATCTGTTCTATGCCCGAAAGCCCCAGGTTTTTGGAATTGGCCGCACCCAAAATGTCTATGGCGCTGTCCCCGTACGGGTGTACGCGTTCATATTCTGGGGTCAAATCCAGCCCCTGGCCCAGCGTCGTGCGCAATACGGGCAGGATTTTCATATATACATCGGGCTTGATCTTCTTGGCTACAAAAAAGAAATTGCGGTGGCGGTTCCATTCCCGTTCAATCTGCTTTTTAGAAATCCCCAGGGTTTTGGACAAAAAATCCACGGTTTTCTTTTTGTCGCGAACATAGCGCTTGCTGATACCGCAGGAATGTGTGCGCACCGATTCGGCCAAAAAATTCCCGTTTACGTCGTAAATATTTCCGCGCAGACGGTCCTCGTCCAAATAATTGTAAATGGCGCGTTCGGCCTTGCCGGCAAACTCGTCATGCAAAAAAGTCTGCATATAAAACAGCCTCACGCCAATGCACAGGGGCGCCAGCAGGCACAACATCCCGCAGAGTTTCATGCGGGCTTTGGCATTATAAGCAAAGGGGCTGTTTTGTTTAAACATTTAATCTTCCAACACGATGATATTTTGCGGCGGCGTACGGCGCAGGTGCAGCTTTTCTTCCGCCAGTTTCTGCACCGCCTGCGGGCTTTGCAGGCGCACGGTTTCCAGCTCCAAATACTGGTTGCGGGCGCGTTTGACTTCCACTTCCGTATGCAGCTGGCCAATGGCACGGCCGGAGCGGTTGATTTCAATGCGCATCATTACCACACCGAACGCAAATACGCTGATGACAAAAACAATCCCGAAGATTCTCATAGTTTTTCTATCACTCTTAGTTTGGCGCTGCGGCTGCGCGGGTTGGCGCGCACTTCTTCATAAG
>CALUVA010000049.1 GCA_944324105.1 uncultured Elusimicrobiales bacterium | reverse complement strand
TTCCCTTCCACAAATT
Source organism: uncultured Elusimicrobiales bacterium (assembly GCA_944324105.1). Taxonomy (GTDB): domain Bacteria; phylum Elusimicrobiota; class Elusimicrobia; order Elusimicrobiales; family Elusimicrobiaceae; genus Avelusimicrobium. The sequence goes on along the minus strand of CALUVA010000049.1, from coordinate 8,762 downwards.
CCATACTGGCGCCGCCGCCCGTGGAAACGTGCGAAAACGCTTTCTGGTCAATTTTGCCTTTCTTGAGCACATTGACGCTGTCTCCGCCGCCGATGATGGAAATAGAGCCGTTTTTGGTGGCTTCAATCATCGCATTGGCAATGGCATAGCTGCCCTGGGCGAAATTCGGGAACTCAAACACGCCCATGGGGCCGTTCCAGAAAATCGTTTTGCATTTGAGGATTTCATCGGCAAACAGCTTTTCGGTTTTGGGGCCGATGTCCAGGCCTTCCATGTCGGCCGGAATGGAGTCGGACACCACGGCTTCAGCCGTCTCGGAAAATTCTTTGGCAATGCGGAAGTCTACCGGCATCAGCATTTTGACGCCTTTAGCCTGCGCTTTGGCCATGACCTGGTTGGCTTCTTCAATTTTGCTTTCGTCCAGCAGGGATTTTCCCACTTCCATGCCTTTGGCTTTGAGGAAAGTATAGGCCATGCCGCCGCCGATAATCAGCACATTGACTTTGTCCAGCAGGTTGTTAAGCAGCATGATTTTGTCGGATACTTTGGCCCCGCCGATAACGGCCGCAAACGGGCGGGCCGGGTTATTGAGGGCTTTGCCCAAAAATTCCACTTCTTTCTGCACCAGGTAGCCGATGCAGCCGGGCAGATACTGGGCGATCGCGCTGGTGGAAGCATGGGCGCGGTGTACGGTGCCGAAAGCTTCCTGGACAAAAATTTCGCCGTGTTTGGCCAGCTGTTTGGCAAATTCGGGATCGTTCTTTTCTTCTTCGGGGTGGAAGCGCAGATTTTCCAACAGCACGATTTCGCCGTTTTTGGCGCTTTCCACTACTTTATCGGCTTCCGGGCCGACGCAGTCTTTGGCAAAGTGCACGGGCACGCCGAACAGGCGCTGCACTTCTTCCGCCACGGGGGCCAGGCTGAATTCCGGCATGACTTTGCCTTTGGGGCGGCCCAGGTGGGCCATCAAAACAACGCGGCAGTTGTTATCCAACAGGTATTTGACGGTTTTTTCGGTGGCGACGATGCGTTTGTTGTTGTCCACTTTGCCGTCTTTTAAAGGCACGTTGTAATCCACGCGCACCAAAACTTTTTTGTTTTTAATATCTACGTCCTGCATTTTTTTAATGCTGTCAAAATTCATATTCTTTCACCCCTTCTTTTCAGAAAACAAAGGCGGCTTTTGCAAGCCGCCTTTGCTTGTAAGACTGATTATTTGTTGACCGAAGCCATGTGTTTGATCAGGTCCAGCACTTTGTTGGAATAGCCGATTTCGTTGTCGTACCAGGAAACGACTTTCACAAAGGTGTCGGTCAAGGCGATGCCGGCTTTGGCGTCAAAGATAGACGTGCGCGGATCGCCCAGGAAGTCGGAGGACACCACGGCATCTTCGGTGTAGCCCAAAATGCCTTTGAGTTCGCCTTCGGAGGCTTCCTTCATGGCTTTGCAGATGTCTTCGTATTTGGTCGGTTTGGCCAGGTTGACGGTCAAGTCCACTACGGACACGTCCAGCGTCGGGACGCGCATGGACATACCGGTCAGTTTGCCGTTCAAAGACGGAATGACTTTGCCCACGGCTTTGGCAGCACCCGTGGAAGACGGGATAATGTTGCCGGAGGCCGCACGGCCGCCGCGCCAGTCTTTCATGGACACGCCGTCCACGGTTTTCTGCGTGGCGGTGGTGGAGTGCACGGTGGTCATCAAGCCGTCCACAATGCCGAATTTGTCATTCAAAACTTTGGCGATAGGGGCCAGGCAGTTGGTGGTGCAGGAGGCGTTGGACACAAACTGCGTGCCTTTGACGTAGGTTTTTTCGTTCACGCCGACCACGAACATCGGGGTGTCGTCTTTAGAAGGAGCGGACATCACCACATATTTGGCACCGGCTTTAATATGGGCCTGCGCTTTTTCTTTGGTCAGGAACAGACCGGTGGATTCCACGATGTATTCCGCGCCCACTTTGTCCCAAGCCAGGTTGGCGGGGTCTTTTTCGGCGGTTACGCGGATGGCTTTGCCGTTGACGATGAGTTTGCTGTTTTCCACGTCGGCTTCCACGGTGCCTTCAAATTTGCCGTGCATCGTATCGTATTTGAGCATGTAAGCCAAATAGTCCACGGGGGTCAGGTCGTTGATACCGACGATTTCAATTTCAGGATGGTTCATGGCGGCGCGGAACACGAAGCGTCCGATGCGGCCAAAACCGTTAATACCTACTTTAATGGTCATACTGTAACATCCTCCTAATAGTTAAAACTACTCGTCCCTTCTATTTTACAAAATTTTATGCGGCCTGTTAATTGTCCCGCGTGCGGGCAAGCAGGCGCAGGATTTCCAGATACAGCCAGACCAGCGTTACAATTAAACTAAAACCGGCGTACCATTCCATATACTTCGGCGCAACAACCTGCGAAGTCAGCTGGTCAATAAAGCGGAAGTCAATCAGAAAATTAAAGGCCGCCACCGCGCAAATCACTACATTTATACCAATGCTTAACGCACTAGTGCTGCCAAAATACGCCACATTAACACCGAATACGGAGAGTAACAGCGAGATGATGTAAAACAGTGCAATGGCCCCCGTAGCTGCGGTAATGCCGATAACCAGACTATTGGTTACTTTAATAATGCGGGTTTTATACAAAAACAGCATAATGAAAAAGACCAAAAATGTAATGGCGATGGCCTGCCCCACAATGCCTTGATATTGCGCATTATAAGCCGCGGATATAATTCCCAGCACCAGGCCTTCTCCCAGCGCGTACAGCGGAGCCAGAACCGGTGCGGCCGTTTTTTTAAAAATCACAATCATGGCGATAGCAAATGTAACAATAGCTATCAATGATGTATATCCAGCCACAGCCTGGATGTTATTCCAGCTGATTAAAGCTCCAACAGTACACATCAATAACAAAAAGAAAGTTTTATTGATGGTGCCTTGCAGCGTCATAGCGCCTTCTGTGCGGCTCATGGCCTGGCGGAAAGCATTTTCGTTGAAAAGCGGATTGCCGTTGGGCATATTCCCCCTCCTGGTATAAAGATATTTCTATTTTATAACATTTTGGGACGCTATACAGCTGTTTTAGAAAGAAAAAATAAAAGCATAAAACCCCTCCGCTGATGCGGAGGGGCTGTAGGAAAAGAGAAATGCTTATTTAAAGAATGATTCATCCACAATTTTGCGTTGAATTTCCTGCCAGTCAGTGGAAGACACGTTTTCTTTGATAAAGCGAATACTTTCCGGAGTAAAGTAAAAGTATTTTCTTCCAGAAGTCCGGCTTGCTCCGTCAGGTTCGGCTGCATTAAAGCCGAGCAGGAACTCCATGGTGGATTGTTGGGGGTTGAGCCCGAAAAGCGGATCCCCCGTGTCTCCGTCAATAATCTCATCATCCGTCAGGTAACAGTCCGGATTGGTGCGACATACGCCGTTAATACAGGTTTCCGTGCATGTGCGCCCAAAACGAATTGGATAGCATGTTCTGTTATAAAAGACTTGGGAGAACATATTTTTGATTTTATTGGGGTTTTTGGGCACAAACAGGTTTGCAAGCGCTTTGGATTGAACTTTATCTACCAAATCGTTGTTTCTTCCATCCAAGCGAATCAAGATAAGTTTCGCTTTTTCACTGTAACGAATATCTCTGTTGCTTACCTTGACTCCGTCCACTTTGATATAGCGGATTTTGCGGTAGGCTACCTGTTTTTTATATGAGGAGCCATGATGGTCAGTGGCATTAGCCGTTTTCTGCAGCCCAACACAAGCCATAGAGGCAAGCAGGTATCCGCTGCTGATACGTACAGCGGCACATTTTTTCTCCAAAATATTAGGCTCATCTTGCGATTGATGCTGAAATTTGGCTTCCACGGAAATACGTATAGGCACCACGGCTTTTTCATGAGCCTTGGTTGAGAGGTGAAGCTGGGAAGCTGCGGCTTGCTGTACGGCTTTGGCCACATCCTCCCCCGTGACGGCCTGCGCCATCGGGGAAAGCAACATCAGTGCAGCGAGTGCTGAAAGAATTTTATTATACATAAGTATCTCCTTTTACAACCCTGTCTTGTTTATAATATAGCTGTCTTGTCATATTTTTCAAGGGATAAAAGGCCTAATTTCTTTAGGACCAAAGGGCCCAACTGCGGTTTTTACTGCATTTCTATAGATAAAAAAAGGCCCTTGCTTGGGAAGCAAGGGCCGAAGAAAGCAAGGACCTATTTATTGACTACTTTAAAATATTGGTGTCCCGGAATATTCATAAACAGAGACGGTCTGATAGTATTCCAACCCTGCGGATCCAGAGATTTGACGGTTTTCTGAATAAACTTCAGATCATTTCCGTTCAGCATGTAGTAAGTATCCGAGCTGTCTCCGCTCCAAGAAGACAAGAGCAGATCGTCAATTGAAATATCCAGCACATAGTGTTCCTCTGCGCTGTTAAAAGCCGTGAGATACTCCTGTTTATTTTTGTTTTGGAAAAATAACGGGTCGGTGGCCGTTCCGCTAAAACTGCTGGAGGCCTTAAAGCGGGTTCCGTTCAGAGAGCCTCCTTCCAATTTGGCAGAGGTTTTGTCTTCCACCAGCAGACCAAAACGGGAGGTGTGTACGAAAAATTGGCCAAAAGCATTGAGGGCAAAGATATTTTGCGGACGGTTAAAAGCAAGAATATGAAGTTTTTTCTTGTGTGCCAAATTAGAAATCAAACTTGCGTTCCCTTTTTGGGGAATATAAACCAACAAAATATGGTCATTTATAAAATATTTCGGGTTTTGGATAGTTTTTCCTTCTACGGAGATTCTTTTTATTTGCCGGTCTGTGCGTTCGGTATAACGAGTCCCCTGGATATCCAGCGGGGAGGGGTCATAGCGGTTAATGGGGCAGGTGGCAGACGTAATCAACCATTGTGGCCCTAATGCGTATACTTTGCAACCGATGGTGCCACTGTATCTGCCGCTTTGCAAACGGCCGGTAAAACGGGCTTTTGCCTGTATAGGCGTGCGGCCTTTTAACGGCTTGTCTGTATAGAGGTAATATTCTCCTTCGTCAACAAAGGCATTGTTGTTGTTGCGCTCGGAAGGCAAAGCTTTATAAATGAAGAAAGATTCATGTTCATACTGACTGAACATGGGGGGCACCTGCCAGTCAGGGCCCGTCAGAGGTTCATCTTCCGGAATGAAGTCGTCATCCAACTGCAGGCTACCTCTTTCCGTAAAAGAAACAGTCATCAACATATTTTCGTTCATGACCCCTTCATTGGAAATGGCCGCCTGAGCTGCCGCCTGCTGCAAAGCACGGGACAGCTCTTGTGCTTCTGTAGCATTAAGAGCAGGGCAGAGAAAAGTGGCCAGCGCCAGTACGGCTAAAAATTGACGATACATAATCTCTCCTATTTGTCAGATTTATATTTAGCATATAATTTGTTGCTTTCCATAACAAGGGACAAAAGACCTATATTTGACTGTTTAAAGGTCCTATATCGTTTTTCTGTCGGAGAAGCACAGTGCCCGGACATGGCTTGCGTTTTTTGACGGGGGATACAGATGAGATAAAAAATCCCCGGCCGGGCCGAGGATTTTTATTATTTGAAAAACAAATTGCCCGGATAATTTAGGTATAAGGACTGACGAATGAAATTCCAGGATTTGTTGTCGTGTTTTAACACTATGTTACGGATAAACTCAAAGTCTTTCGGCGTCAGAGATTTGTATTTGTCTGAATTTTTTCCGTCCCAGGAGGGATTTGCATCCCAATAAGCAGCTATGGAAAAAGTTAAAGATTCTTCCGCCATATTAAACGCCACTAAATATTCATTGGATGTTCTGTCCACGTAAAACAGAGGATCCGTAGCCGTTCCGTTAATTAAGCTGGAAGCCGAGAATATATTGCCTTGCAGGGAATTAGCTTGAATGTTGGCTTTGGTTTTATCTTTTACTAGCCAGCCCAAACGGGAAGAATGCACATAAAACTTCCCCAATGCGTTCAAGGTAAAGATATTTTTGGGCTGGTTGAAAGCAATCAGTTTCAGTCTTTTCATCCTTTTGCAGACTTCGGTTAACCCTGGGTTTATCGACTGAGGCAGATAGAGAAGCAACACATGTTTATTGGCAAAAATCTGAGGATTGTAGACTTCGTGATTATTGAGAAACACTCCTGTTACTTCAAGATTAGACAGAGTATAAATCTCATCATCCGACAGTAGCATTTCAAAACTTTTGCTCGTAATATTGGAAAGCGGGCAGGTCGCAGAAGTAATAATCCAATTGGGCGCCAAAGCATATGCTTTGCAGCCAATTTTACCAATCATATATACCGGAGCTGCATAGTCGGATGTAGCATATCCATTTACTTCAGAAGTTAACAAAATATTATCATTCATAACCCCATTATTAGACAAGGAAACCTGTGAAGCAGCCTGCTCCAGCGCCTGTTCCAACTGCTGTGTTTTGAGTGCAGCGTTTAGGGCCGGGCAAAGAAAAGTGGCCAGTGCCAGTACGGCTAAAAATTGACGATACATAATCTCTCCTATTGTCAGATTTATGTTTATGATACAATTTGCTCGTTTGTCAGAACAAGGTACAAAAGTCCTATTTGATGGGATAAAAAGACCTATAAGCAGTATAGATAGAGGATATTCTTTGACAGCGCGACGGTGAAACATATAAAAAGCCGGCCCCGTCAGGGGCCGGCTTTAGTAACGGCGGTTAAATTACATCATGCCGCCCATTCCCCCCATACCGGGCATGCCGGCAGGGTTGTGGGAATGCTCTTTTTCCGGAGCGTCGGCCACCAGTGCTTCGGTCAGCAGGACCGTAGCGGCGATGGAAGCGGCGTTCTCCAGCGCGGTGCGGACCACTTTGGCCGGGTCCACCACGCCGGCTTTAATCAGGTCTCCGTACTGGCCGGTTTCGGCGTCAAAACCGTCGGACTGGCCTTTCATGGACAGCACTTTGTCCACCACGACCGCACCGTCCAAACCTGCGTTGACCGCGATTTGGCGCAGCGGAGCGGTTAAGGCTTTGCGTACAATGGAGATACCGGTTTTGATGTCTTCATTGTCGGCTTTAATGCCGTCCAGGGCTTTCTGGCAGCGGGCCAAAGCTACGCCGCCTCCGGGGACGAGGCCTTCTTCCACACCGGCTTTGGTGGCGTTTTTGGCGTCTTCCACTTTGGCTTTTTTGGCCTTCATTTCGGTTTCGGTCGCCGCGCCCACGCTGATGACGGCTACACCGCCGGAGAGCTTGGCCAGGCGTTCCTGGAGTTTCTCTTTGTCGTAGTCGCTGGTGGAGTTTTCAATCTGTTTGCGGATTTGGTCGGCGCGCTGGGCAATGGCCGTTTTGTCGCCTTTTCCGCTGACGATGGTGGTGTTTTCTTTGTCCACCACAATGCGGTCGGCCTGGCCGAGCATGGTGATTTCGGCTTTGTCCAGTTTCATGCCGCGTTCCTCGCTGATGACTTCGCCGCCGGTCAGCGTGGCGATGTCCTGCAGCATTTCTTTGCGTCTGTCACCAAAGCCCGGGGCTTTGACCGCGCAGCCTTTAAGCGTACCGCGCAGTTTGTTGACCACCAGGGTGGCCAGCGCTTCGCCGTCCACATCTTCGGCAATAATCACAAACGGGCGGCCGCTCTGTACGATTTTTTCCAAAATCGGCAGCAGGTCGTTCATGGAAGAAATTTTCTTGTCGGTAATAATGATGTAGGCGTTTTCCAGCACGCATTCCATTCTTTCCGGATCGGTGACGAAATACGGGGAAATGTAGCCGCGGTCAAACTGCATGCCTTCCACCACGTCCAGTTTGGTTTCGGCGCTTTTGCCTTCTTCCACGGTGATGACGCCTTCATGGCCCACTTTTTCCATGGCTTCGGCAATCAGTTCTCCGATAACGCGGTCATTGGAAGAAATGGTGGCGATTTGCGCTTTTTCTTCTTTGGTTTTGACAGGTTTCTGCATTTTGGCCAGTTCGGCTTTTACCGTTTCCACGGCCGTTTCAATGCCTTTTTTCACCAGCGTCGGGTTGGCTCCGGCAGTGATGTTTTTGATGCCTTCGCGCAGCAAGGCGTCGGCCAGCACCGTGGCGGTGGTGGTGCCGTCGCCGGCTACGTCGTTGGTTTTGGCGGCCACTTCGCGAATGAGCTGCGCGCCCATGTTTTCAAATTTGTCTTCCAGCTCAATGTCTTTGGCGATGGTCACGCCGTCGTCAATAATCAGCGGAGAGCCGAACTTTTTCTCCAGCACCACGCTGCGGCCTTTGGGGCCCAGGGTCACTTTGACGGCATTGGCCACTTTTTCAATGCCCGCTTTCATTTTGGCGCGTGATTCGTCGCCGAAAATAATTTGTTTAGCCATAAAAATTCATCTCCTCTCTATTACCCTAAAATGCCCAGAATTTCGTCCTGGTGGATGATCAGGTAGGTTTCATCGTCCAATTTGATTTCCGTACCGGAATATTTGCCGTACAGCACTTTATCGCCTTTTTTAACATCCATGGGCATGCGGTTGCCTTTCTCGTCGAGTTTACCCGGGCCGGCAGCCAGCACTTCCCCCTCCATGGGTTTTTCTTTGGCGGTGTCGGGAATAATAATCCCGCCTTTCATGGTTTCGCGCTCAATGGGCTTGACGATCAGTCTGTCGCCCAGCGGCTTGATTTTCACTTCGCTCATATTCACCCACTCCTTATAAGATTTTGTAATTCGTTCCGCAGCGGCAATAAATTAGCACTCCTGCGGGCTTAATGCTAATTTAGCATAAAAAAAGATAATTGTCAATAGTTTG
>CALUVA010000048.1 GCA_944324105.1 uncultured Elusimicrobiales bacterium | reverse complement strand
GACAGCATGCCGATTAAGAAAATAAAATCCATCAGCCCGCGGTGCGTGGCCTGGTGAATGATATTCACAATGCCGATAGGGCCGGCCACGTCCGGCGCTTTTTTGTGGGAAATGCTCTGCCAAATGGATATGAGCGAAAATTTCGTCCAGTACCAGCACTGATACACACCCAGCCAGGCCGATTCAAATATTCCCACGGGCTGTAACTGGGTGGCTACGGCAATGCCCAGCATGGTGGGCTTGTCTTGTAAAAAGTCCGCGTCTTTGGCGGTCAGCTGCAGGGTTTCGCCGCCGCGCTGCACGGTCAGGGCCAGGTCGCCTTTGCGCTGCTGCAAGGCACGGGTCAGCTCCAGCCAGTTCTCCACCGGAGTTCCGTTTAAAGAGGTAATCAAATCCTCCGGCTGCAGGCCGATTTTTCCGGCGGGATAATTTTCCACCACGCTGCCCACCTGCGCGGGCAGTTTGGCCGGATCGGTTTCCGGCATGCCGCGCCAGTAAATCAGCCCCGCAAAAATCACCGCCGCCAGCACATAGTTAAACAAAGCGCCGTTGACCACCATAAAGAATTTGGCGTACCATTTTTTGGCGGCAAATTCATTGGGTTTGGGGAGCTCTTTATTGTCGTCTTCCAAAAACATTTGTCCTTCCGGTTCCACAAAACCGCCGAAGGGAATGGCGCGGATTTGGAAGTCCGTTCCTTTGGCCGATTTTTTGTGCCACAGGATTTTGCCAAAACCGAAGGAAAATTCCTTAACGCTGATGCCCGTTAACCGGCAGGCGATAAAATGGCCGAATTCGTGAATAATCACAATCGGGCTTAATACGACAATGACGGCAATAATAGAAAGCAGCATATATACCCCTTATAAAATGACTTTTTTGTATTTTTTCTCGGCCAGGTTGGCCAGGGCTTTTTCGCGGCCCCAGGCGTCGGCTTCCGCGGCCTGGTTGAGCGTAATGCGTCCGGTGCGGCCGTAGGTTTCTTTGAGCACGCTGTAAATCAGTTTGGGAATATCGGTAAATTTAATGCGCTCTTTTAAAAACGCGTCCACGGCCACTTCGTCCGCCGCGCTTAACACGGCCGGAAACACGCTGCCGCGCCGCTGGGCCGCCAGGGCCAGGTCCAGGCACGGAAAGCGGTCAAAATCCGGCTCAAAAAATTCCAGTTTCTGCGCTTCAAACAAGTTCAGCGGTTTGACGGGGCTGGGCAGGCGTTTGGGATAAGTAACGGCGTATTGAATGGGAATGCGCATGTCCGGCTCGCTCATTTCGGCCAAAATCGCGCCGTCGGCATATTCCACCGCGGAGTGAATCAGCGACTGCGGATGAATGACGATTTGCACCTTCTCCTGCGGCAGGGAAAACAAATTCATAATTTCTATGGCTTCAAAGCCTTTGTTCATCAGCGTGGCCGAATCCACGGTGATTTTTTTGCCCATTTTCCAGCGCGGGTGGTTTAAGGCTTCTGCCGGCGTAACGGTGGAAAGGGCTTTTTTGCGCCGCGCGAACGGCCCGCCCGAAGCGGTTAAAAAAACGCGGGAGATGGATTCGTTGGCGCGGTCGTAATTGTTGGCGTCGGTTTCTTCCATGCACTGGAAAATGGCCGAAGGCTCGCTGTCCACGGGGATAATCGTGGCGTTCCAACGGCGGCACTCCTGCATAATGCTTTGCCCCGCCATGACCATGGGTTCTTTATTGGCCAGCGCAATGGTTTTGCCCGCTTTAATGGCGGCAATTAAGGGCTGAAAGCCCACCGCCCCCACCAGCCCGCTGATAATCAGGTTAGCAGACGGCAGGGAAGAGAGGAACACCAGGCTGTCCATATCCGGCGGCAGCAACTGGGTGCCCTTGGGCATTTGGGTTTTTAAAATTTCGTAACTGGCCGCGTCCAATACGGCGGCAAAGCGCGGCTTAAAGGTATGCACCTGCTTGATAAAAAGCTCGGTATTTTTGTTGGCGCTCATGCCTATGACGCGGTATTGCGGCCCCAGCCGCGCAATGACGTCCAGCGCGGAAGTGCCTATGGAGCCGGTGGAACCCAGTACGATAATGTTTTTCATAATGTGTACAGCACGACGTAATAGAAAACGGGCGCCAGCAGCAGGTACGAATCAAAACGGTCCAAAAACCCGCCGTGTCCGGGCAGCAGGTGGGAGGAGTCTTTGACCCCCGTGCTGCGTTTGATGACCGATTCGGCCAGGTCGGATACCTGCCCCACGACGGCCACCAGCAACCCCAGCCATACGGCTTCCTGCACGCTGAACAAATCCGGCAGGAACAAATGGCGCATTAAGAGCGCTCCGCCAATGGCCAGCACGGTGCCGCCCGCGGCGCCTTCCCAGGTTTTCTTGGGGCTGACTTCTTTGTTTAGTTTGTGCCTGCCCAAAAAACGGCCCGTAAAATAGGCGCCCGTGTCGCAAATCCACACGGTAATAATCATAAACAGGGTCAGGTATTCGCCGTGTTGGGGAATATCGCGTATATTAATAAGGTGTGCCAAAGACCACGGGATAAAGAACACGCCCGTAAAGGTATTGGTCACGCGCTCCCAGCTGCGGTGCGGGGTCAGCACTTCAATAAATAAAACGCCGAAAATCACGATGCTGACGGCAAAAGGGTACAGGTTGTCCGGCAGTTCCAGCGCGGGCAGGTTTGCCCGCCCCAAAATGGCCACGGCGGCCATCAACAGCCCAAAAAGCATGAGTGAAAGCATATGCACGGGCTTTTTGCCGGCGGTAAGCACCAGGCCGTACTCATACAAGCACAGCAGGATGACACAGGCCGTGAAGGCCATAAACACCACGCCGCCGAAATGAATGGCGGCCAGAACAACGGGAATGCCGATGACGGCGGTTAAAATACGGGGTAATAGCATATAATAAATTTTAGCATAAATTGGCAGTGTGGTCGGTTGATAGGTTTTGTCTTCTACCTAGAGTTTGATAAAGTGAGACTGTTCGTTTTTATTTTATGAGTCTTGATGTACAGATGTCATTACTTGTTAGTTTTTTGTTTTTTGCTACAATTAATAACTAGGAGATAGTTGAGAAAAATCTAAATAATCAAGGAGTTTACCTTTAAAATATGAAAAAGTTTGTAGTTTGTTTTCTGAGTACTTGGCTAATGTTAGGATGTTCTGCTTTCCGTCCTTCACGGGAGACAGTATCTATCATGACTAATTATCCCGACTCCACTATATATGTAAACGGACAAAGGGTGGGGAAAGGAATGGTCCAAACTCGTGTAAAAAGAAATAAAAATGTACAAATTATGGTATCAAAAAGAGGTTATCAATCCGCTTACTACAATATAGACAGTAGCTTGAATGTAACAGGGATATTAGATATTGTTGGTACCTTTCTGTTTTTGTTACCATTAATTGGCGTATTTTGTCCTGGTTCTAAGTCATTAGATACCACAAATGTCGCATTAAATTTGGATCCGTTGGAACCTGTGTCTACTTCAGAGATCAAATAGTTTTACAAAAACCCCCTCTATTACGGAGGGGGTTTTTGCTCCCAAACCCCCAAAATTGGTATTATTTACATATATATATTGTAATGGAGATATTACCCCATGGCAAAAAATGACCTGACTACCAGGAACCTGATGTTGGACAGTTTGAAGCAATACGCCAAGAACAGGATTTCCCATGAGTTCATCCGCGAACATGACGCGAAGAACGAAATTCCCCTGGACATTTTAAAAGAGATGTACGACCATGACGTGCTGGGCGTGCATCTTTTGCTTATCCCCGAAGAATACGGCGGCCTCGGCGGCCAGACTACCGAAATTTACCGCGTGTGCGAACAGCTGGCCCGCATTGATTTAGGCATCGCTACGGGCGTTTTCGCCACATTCCTGGGCAGCGACCCGATTAACGTGGGCGGCACGCCGGAGCAGAAGGCCAAATGGTTTAAGAAAATTGCGCATGAAAACAAACTGGTCGCTTACGGCGCGACGGAAGCCGACGCCGGCTCTGACCTCGTTTCCCTGCGCACCCGCGCCGAGCGCGTGGAAAAAGACGGCAAAATCGTCGGTTACAAAATCACCGGCAGCAAAATGTGGATTTCCAACGGCGGCGTGGCCGATATTTACACCGTGCTGGCCCTGGCCCCGGGCGGTCCGAGCTGGTTTATCGTGGAAAGAGGCACTCCGGGTTTTACGCAGGATGCGCACGAAGACAAACACGGTATCCGCCTCTCCAACACCGCCGGACTGGCCTTTGATGAAGTGTATGTGCCGGCCGAAAATTTAATCGGGCTGGAAGAAGGCAAAGGTTTCCTGCAGGCGCAGGCCGTATTTGGCTATACGCGTCTGATGGTGGCCGCCTTTGGTTTGGGCGGCGGCGAAGAAGCCGTGGAAACCGCGCTTGTTTACGCGCAGCAGCGCATTCAGGCCGGCGGCCCGCTGGCCGAAAAGCAGGGCTTTATGCTCAAGCTCATTACCCCGCATTATGTGCGCTTTGAAGCGGCCCGTGCCTATATTGACTGGACGGCCAAACAGCTGGAAGTCAACAATCACGGCCTGGCTACCGAAGGCGCCATCGCCAAGCTGTACGCCACCGAATCGGGCAATAAAGCCGCCGAGGACGCCATCCAGGCCATGGGCGGTTTTGGCTACACCAAAGAATTTGCGGTGGAAAAGATCAAACGCGACGTTAAGATTACCTGCATTTACGAAGGCACCAGCGAAGTGCTGGAGATGACCATCTTCCGCGGCCGCTGGCAGGAACACCTCAAAACCCGCGGCCAGTATTACATCAAACAGGCCGAGGAGTTTGAGGCCATTCACGCCCAGCACCCCGATGTGGGGGCCGACAGCGTGGCCCTGGGTTTCCGCGCTTTGGCCCGCGTGCTGGAAGACTGCCGCGCGCAGAAACTTACGCGCCACCAGTACATTACCTTTATGCTGGGTGATTTAATCAGCGAGGCCGAAGTGGCCGCCGTTTTCGCGCGCGAATGCGCCGAAGGCCGCGTCACCGAAGGCAGCCGCTTTGATTTAAACACCCTCAAAATTATGTCCCGCGTCAATGCGCGCCTGAGCGCGTTTAAGATCGCCACCGAAGGCATGAAACTCATCCTGGGCGTGGGCGCGGCTTCGGCGCAGGACCTGTCCGCCGGAGTGAACCTGGTCGGCATTGAAGAAAAAATGACCGGCCTCATCAACGATGAGGACCTGGTGTCGGCCAAACTCAGAGAAACTTTTAAAGCATAAGGAAACCCCATGAATATTATCGTATGCATTAAACAAGTCCCCGATTCCACCCAGGTAAAGGTGGATCCGAAAACCGGCACCCTGATCCGCGCCGGCGTACCCAGCATTTTAAACCCCTACGACCATTACGCGCTGGAAAAAGCCCTGGCTATTAAAGCCAAAACGGGCGCGAAAGTAACCGTGCTGTCCATGGGCCCCAACCAGGCCGTGGCCGTGCTGCGCCTGGCTCTGGCTTTGGGCGCCGACGAAGGTGTGCTGCTTTCCGACCGCGCTTTTGCCGGTTCGGACACTTGGGCCACTTCTTACGCACTGGCTACGGCGGTAAAGAAAATCGGCCAGTATGATTTAATCCTCTGCGGCCAGATGGCCATTGACGGCGACACGGCCCAGACCGGCCCCGGCATCGCTTTCCACCTGGGCATCCCGCAGCTGACGTTCTGTGACAGCGTGGACAGCGACGGGCAGCGCGTGGTTGTCAAAAAGCTGATTGAAGGCGGCCACCAGATTATGGAAGCCGACCTGCCTGCGCTGGTAACCATGACTATGCCCGTGGATTATGTGGCCAAATATCCGTCTTTCCTGGCCGCGCACAAGGCGCAGGACAAGCAAATTTATATCTGGACGGCGGCCCAAATCGGTGCGGACGTGCACAAGCTGGGGCTGGAAGGATCCCCCACGCGCGTATCGCGCATTTTCCCGCCGGCTGCCAGAGCCAAAGGCGAAATGATTAGCGGCTCGGCCGAAGAAATGGCGGCCAAGTTCGTTGAAATTTTACAAAAGGAGAGTTTTGTCAAATGATTCAGGTAGCTTCTAATTGCGTAGGTTGCGGCAAATGTGTGTCCGCCTGCCCTTTCGGGGCGCTCTCCCTGGTTAACCGCAAAGCGGTACCCAACAGCAGCTGCACCATGTGCGGTGCGTGCGTGTCCGTCTGCCCGGTCAAGGCTTTGTCCCTGCCCGCTGCGGGCGCGGCGCCGGCCAAAAAAGACCTCTCCGCTTATAAAGGCGTGTGGGCCTTTATTGAAATTTCCGACGACGGAAAAACCCAAAAGGTCCGCCCCGTGGGCTTTGAGCTTTTGTCCAAAGGCCGCGAACTGGCCGACCAGTTGGGTGAAGAACTCTGCGCCGTGATTATCGGCGACGGGGTGGAAAAATATTTTGCGGAGCTGTCCTCTTACGGCGCGGACAAAATTTACGCCGTCAGCGGCCCCGCGTACCGCGACTACAACACCGCCGCTTACGCCAATGCCATGGTGGCTTTGATTAAAAAGTATAACCCCAGCGTGGTGCTGTATCCGTCCACCTATATCGGGCGCGATTTGTCCCCGCGTATTTCTTCGGAACTCTTTGTAGGGTTGACGGCGGACTGCACGGGCCTGTCCATTGCCGATGGACTTTTGATACAGACCCGTCCGGCTTTCGGCGGCAACATTATGGCCGATATCAAATGTCCGGATTACCGCCCGCAAATGTCCACCGTGCGCCCCAATGTGTTTAAGAAAGTAGTTACGCGCCCGGGCAGCATGGCGCAAATCGTCAATGAAACCATTGCCGTGCCGGCTGAAGCGGGCCGCGTGCGTATCATCAGCAAACACTTTGACGAAACCTCCGCGCAGGACAAGCTGGACGAAGCCGAAGTGGTCATCGCCGGCGGGCGCGGCATGAAAGACAAAGCCGGTTTTGACGTGCTGGAGCAGCTGGCCGCTGAACTGGGCGGTGCGGTGGGTGCTTCCCGCGCGGCCATTGACCTGGGGCTGAAGCCCAAAGAAAAACAGGTCGGCCAGTCCGGCGTTACCGTAGCGGCCAAGCTGTATGTGGCGTGCGGTATTTCCGGCGCGGTGCAGCATATCGTGGGCATGGAACACAGCGACGTGATTATCGCCGTGAACAAAGACGCCAACGCCCCCATTTTCAACGTATGCAAATACGGATTTGTGGGTGATGCGCGCCAGCTGATGCCCAAGGTGGTGGACGCTGTTAAAAAAGCCAAAACAAATAAAGAACGGCTTATTTAGTCGTTACTCTTTACACACGGCGGATAGAACAGGATGTTTTGTCCGCCGTTGTTGTTAAAGTTGTTAAAAGATCTTTTGCTTATTAATTATGTCATCTTGGTTTTATTAGTGTCTATATAGCCGTTTGTAGTTTATCCGCTGGCGCTTGATTCCCCATATGTGGGAAAAATAAAAAACGGTTAAAAAGTGTATTTTGATGAATTAAATACTTATTAGGAGCAAAAAAATGAGACGGGGTTTTACATTAATTGAATTGCTGGTGGTGGTACTGATTATTGGTATTTTAGCCGCGGTGGCTTTGCCGCAATATCAAAAATCGGTGCGCCGTTCCCGTGCGGCTGAAGCTATGATTGTACTAAAGAAAATAGGGGATAATATAGATTTATGTCTGTTGGCAAACGGGGATATAAACGATTGTGTCACGGGAGAGATCATGTTTGACGGGCTAAATCATTTGGACGGCAGCGGCGTGGTTCGCAGCAGCAAATATTACCAGTATGCATGGTTTTTCTTTCCTTTTGCGAGTGATAAAAGCACAGTCAATAATAATGTAGCGGATTATATACTGACGTATATTTCTCCGATGTATCACAAGTTTGTTTCCAGCGTTCCGGAAGGCCGTTGGTGTTATGGACAGACGGAAGAAGGAAAGGAATTTTGTAAAAGCATCCATGACGGAAATAAAACGGAAAATAACGGAAGTTGGTATTCTTTTTGACAGACGGAACATCAAATTCTTTTTAGGAACAGACTATTGAATAAATAAAAAATCCCGCACCGTACGGTGCGGGGGAGGAGTGATGCTTTTAATCGGTACAGCGGCCAAACGGCCGCTTTTTTAACGCGAACTGTATATTGCGTAGGCGCTGCCGCAAGCGGGTGAGGCGGGCAGTGATTTTTCCCAATTTTGCCGTCCGCTTCGGCTGTAGGCTCGTGCGCGTTTGAGTAGCAGCATACGGCGGGTTTGCGTATTGATGTAATCTTTTTCCTGGGAGTTTAAATCCACCACTGTTTCGGCAAAGCCGTCTCCTGCACGCCAGTAAGGGCGGACAACGGGAAAAGTAAAAAATTGTTTAATCCGGTTCCATGTGTTTTTCATACTTTTATTCTATGCTTTCACAGGAGAAAAACCCAGAGTCTTAAGACCCAAAATACCGGGTGTTTTGGGCCCTGTTTTTAAGTTTTACAGGCCCAGTACAAATTTAGGTCTTTAGGCCTGGACATCATAAAACCCCGCCTGTGTGCAGACGGGGTTTGGTAGAGGGGTATATTAATTTTCATAAATAGGCTGATAATTTTCCGCGTCGGTGCTTTTTATCAGGTTAATAGCGGTCAATGCCGGCGGCATACCGATATAAGGCATGGCCTGCACCATGGCGGCCAGCAAGGTCTCTTTGGAGTTTCCGGCTTTTAAATTGCCCACGATATGCGCGCTTAACTGCTTTTCATCTCCGGCGGCAGCCAGAGATACCAGCACCAGCAGTTCTTTTTGCTGGAGGGTCAGTCCTTCCCGGGTATAAAAATCCCCAAAGCCAAACGAAGTTAAAATATACGGTACTTTTTCATTGTACGGCGCGGGCAGGGAGGCCATGGCGGATTTTACTTCCTCTCCGTATAAGGGGGATTGGAGGGCCAGGCCTTTTTCATAACGGTTCTTGTCCGTAACGGTGCCCTGTTTTTTCAACGGCAGCTTGATGCCCCGCGCTTTGGCTACTTCATTGAAAACGGCCACGGCATTGAGCGTGCGCGGAAAACCGATAAACGGGGCGCATAAATAAATGGCTTCCCG
>CALUVA010000047.1 GCA_944324105.1 uncultured Elusimicrobiales bacterium | reverse complement strand
TCCAAAAGCCCAAATTATTTGAGCAGGTTGGTCAGGCTGCGGCTGTCGGCCTCCTCTTTCATCTTGGCCAATACATCCGCCAGCGGCAGGCCGTTGAGGTTCTTGCCGTCGCGCAGGCGCACGGTAACGGTTTTTTCCTGCGCTTCTTTGGCGCCGATCACCAACGTATAAGGCACGCGCTGCATATGCGCCTCGCGGATTTTCAAGCCCAGTTTTTCGGGGCGGATATCCAGTTGCGGGCGCAGGCCGGCGGCGCGCATTTGCGCGGCCACTTCTTTGGCATAGGGAATCTGGTCGTCGGTCAAGGTCAGGATTTTGGCCTGCACCGGTGCCAGCCACAGCGGGAACCAGCCCGCATAATGCTCAATAATCACGCCGATAAAACGCTCTATGCTGCCAAACATGGCACGGTGTACCATAATGGGGCGTTTGCGTCCTTCGGAAGCGACAAACTCCAAATCAAAACGCTCGGGCAGATTGAAATCAAACTGAATAGTAGACAGCTGCCACAGACGGCCGATGGCGTCCATGACTTTGATGTCAATCTTCGGCCCATAGAAAGCCGCTTCGCCTGCGTGCGTGGTATAGGGGATATTGTTGCTGTCCAAGACGTGGCGCAGGGCGTTTTCGGCGCGTTCCCAATCCTCCACTCTACCGGTGAAATGTTCGGGATGCTGCGGGTCGCGCGTGGAAAGTTCCACGGCGTATTTTTCAAAGCCGAACGTTTTAAAAATGTGCATGGCGAACTCAAAGCACTGTTTGACTTCGTCCTCCACCTGTTCCGGCGTGCAGAAAATATGTGCATCATCCTGTGTAAACCCACGCACGCGCAGCAGGCCGTGCAGGGCCCCGGAGCGTTCATAGCGGTATACGGTGCCCAGTTCGGAGTAGCGCAGCGGCAAGTCGCGGTAGCTGCGCAGGCTGGATTTATAAATCTCCACGTGGAAAGGGCAGTTCATGGGCTTAATCTGGTATTTATCCCCGTCCACTTCCATGGGGTGGAACATGCTTTCGGAATAAAAACCCGCATGGCCGCTGATTTCAAACAGGTGCAGGCGCGCGATATGCGGGCTGTACACCATATCATAACCGCGCTTGATATTCTCGTCTTTAATCCAGTCTTCCAAAATTTTGCGCAGCATGCCGCCTTTGGGGTGCATCAGAATAAGACCCGGGCCCACATTGTCATTCATGCTGAACAGGTCCAGCTCCGGCCCCAGTTTGCGGTGGTCGCGCTTGGCGGCTTCTTCCTGCTGTTTGACATAGGCGTTCAGTTCGTCCTTGTCATTAAAGCACAGGCCGTAAATACGCTGCAGCATGGGGCGTTTTTCGTCCCCGCGCCAGTATGCGCCGGCAATGGAAGAAAGTTTAAAATTATTGATTTTACCCGTGTGCTCCACGTGCGGGCCGCGGCAGAGGTCCACAAAATCCCCCGTGGTATAAATGGTAATTTCGCCGTCCGGCAGTTCTTCCAAAAGTTCCAGCTTATAGGTTTCTCCGCGTTTTTCAAAAAGTTCTTTCGCTTCAGCCTTGTTCATGGGCTTGCATTCAAAGGGAATACGGGCCTTGATGAGCTCTTTCATTTTAGTTTCAATGTTTTTCAGGTCTTCAGGCGTGAAAGCGTGGGGACAGTCAAAATCGTAATAAAAGCCGTTTTCCACGGCGGGGCCGATACCCAGCTTGGTGCCGGGGAACAACTGCTGTACGGCCGCTGCCATTACATGCGCGCACGAATGGCGTTTGGTTTCCAGTTCTTTGTTTTCCATAAGTATCCTTCAGCGGAACAACCGCTTAAATTTATATAATAAGTATACTAAATTAGAGGCTGCCCCTGCCGGGCACAACATATGAATTTTCTACACGGTTTTTGGCGTGCTTTTAAAACAAATTATAAACTGCTCCTGCTGGCCAGCCTGCCCGCGCTGGCTCTGACGGCTTTTGGGCTGCACCAGCTGGAAGCCCCCGCGGCGGCCTGGGCCGCTGCCCTGCCGGTGCGTTTACTGATAGAATTTGCATTTTTAGGGGCGGGGCTGGCCCTGCTGGTGTTACTGGGTATTAAAAACAAATGGCTGCCCGCTTTGCTGCTGTATGTGTACTACCTGGCCTGCACGGCCGATTTTGTGTTGCTTTGGTATTTTAAAGAACGTTTCGGCGCCAAATACCTGGATACCATGCAAGGAGGGGATTACGCTTTTCTGACGGACTGGCGGACGCTTTCGTATCTGCTTGTATTTTTGCTTTTTTGCTTCTTTATTGTACGCCGCTTTTTTATTCCGCCCACGCGCAAAACTGCGGCCAAACAGCTGGGAGCCTGCGCGGCGGTACTTCTGGTGCTGTGGTTGCTCAATCCCCTGGCCCTGCTGCCCAAACCGTATGACTTTTTAACTGCGTACCTGATGCCTCCCTCCCCGGTTTACACATTGCGCGCCGTACTGGCCAAACATCCGCAGGCCCTTATTACGGACAGCCTGCCCGCAAATGTAGCCGCCACTGCACGGAAATACAATGTTTTTACCGCCAAAAACACGGGAGTAGGCAAAGACTATAAACGCGTAATTTTGATTGCCACGGAAAGCCTGTCGGCCAAATACCTGCACCGTTTCAACCCGCTGATTCCCCCCGCCGCCAGCGCCGCCTATGACCGGCTGTTTGAATTATACCCCTCAGTTACCCTGCATACGGTAACATTGTCTACGCTGTACGGGCTGACGGTCATTTTTTCCTCCCACCCGTACGCGGAGTTAAATTATGAAAACGGTTACCCGCTCTCTTTTGTTAAGGAACTAAAAAAATACGGCTTCCGCACGGCGTTTTTGCGAGGGGCGGATGAAACCTATATGAACGAAAACCTGCTTTTTCACCAGGCCGGCTTTGACGAGGTACTGGGCAGCCGTTTTTTTTCCGACAAAGAAAATTATAAAAATTATATAGACTGGTGGGGACTGACCGACCGCAAACTCTTTGAATACGCGGCGGAATATTTACAGGAACATAAAGATGAAAAAACCTTTTTAACCCTGCTGACCGTAGACACCCATGTGCCGCTGGGGCGGCTGGATTACCTGGACCAGCCTTATGAAGAAATAGATGCGCGTTTTTATGACGTGCCCACCATGCCCCGCGCCTATGCGCGCGCCGCGCAGGATTTAAATCATTTTCTGCATGTACTGGAAGAAAAAGGCCTGTTTGACGAGGACACGCTGGTCTTTGTTACCGGCGACCATCCGTCCTATTCCAATACCCCGACCAATAAGCTCTTTAAGCCCTATCAGCGCGTATTTGACCGCATTCCTTTTGCCGTCATTACCAAAACGCCAATCAAACAGCCTCTCACGCAGGACCGCCTGGCCAGCCAGCTGGACATTGCCCCTACGGTAATGGACCTGCTGAACCTGCCACAGCCCAAGGGCTTTTTCGGCCACAGCCTCTTTGACCAACAGGAACAACGCAGCATTTTTGACGTGAAAGAAGATTATGTGGCCGTCAGCACGGAAGACGGCACGCGGGTCCTGCCGCTGAACTCTTCCAAAGCACAGGACCGGGAAATCATTGATTTAATCCGCACATTTTGGACGGAAGAATAATCCCCTTCATACAGACAGATAAAAAAGGCCGCACGAAAAAACCGTGCGGCCCTTTTAGACTAGGACTCTAATTATTTTGTCAGAATCCAGCGCTGACCGCTTTCTTTGGAAGTGGCCCCCAACGCTTTACATATTCTGTCAGCAAAAGTAGCCGCGGAAGAATTATCATAACCGCAAACAATTGCCGCCTGTCCGCCCGCCACAATTGTATTTACCCGGTAAGCTAAAAGCCATTTTTTGTCATTGGAAGTATTTTTCCGATAGGCTGCTATAGAAATGCCGGACCAAGAATAATTCCAGTCTTTGCTGTTTTCAGGAAGCTTTACATCCAAATCTTTTAGATTAGTGGAATAAGTTCCGTTGGCCATGTAATACACTTCCTGCGCATCCCGGACACTGCGCAAGACTGCCAGCGGCTCCGCCGCACGACTCTTTTCTACAGCCAGTGTATATTGGGGCATGGCGATGGCCGCTAATATACCGATAATTAACACCACCACCAACAGTTCAATCAGCGTAAACCCTTTCTGATACGCTTTCTGCATATAACCGCATTGGGAAAGATTGTTTTTATTCATAATGCAGAATTTACCAAAAAAATAACCTCTCCGGCAAGAGATTCTCTCCCAAACGCGCCCCGGTCCAAATATGCTAAAATACTCAAGTATCCGTACATTTACTTCTTATATGGAGGCAGCATGAATACAGCAGCACAAGCCGGCAGCGGCAACCTGATTTTTATGCTGATGATCATTGTTTGTGTGATCTTCATCATCTGGTCAGGCCGCGGGCAGAAAAAACGTGAGGCTGAAAGACAAGCCCAGGTGGACGCTCTGCAAAAAGGCGACGGTGTCATTTTGCCGGGCGGCATTGTGGGTACCGTGGCGGGGTTTAAAGACAACGCCGTGGAAGTCAAAATAGCCGAAAACGTTAAAATTACCGTTTTAAAATCGGGCATTGTCGGGTTTCTAAACCCCACCGCCCCCGTTAATAAAGGAGGAGCCAAATAATGTCCAAATCGCTGGCCATTAAATGGATTATTATTATCGTCATTTTGTTGGGCTCTATGGCTTTGATTTACCCCAATTACCGCTGGTATTCCAAGCCCGCAGCCGAACGTGAAAAACTGGAATCGCTGGGCGACAAACCCCAGCGCCTGCTGAACCTGGGTCTGGATTTGCGCGGCGGCAGCAGCCTGTTGCTGGAGCTGGACGTTACCAAACTCAGCGACCGCGAACCGCTTAACGAAGCCATGGCGCGCGCCATTGAAATCATCCGCAACCGCATTGACCAATACGGCGTGGGTGAAACGTCCATTACCCGCCAGGGTGAAAAATGGATTTTGGTGCAGTTGCCCGGGGTGGCCAATCCGGCCGCGGCCGAAGCCTTGATCGGCAAAACGGCCATGCTGGAGTTCCACATCGTCAAAAATGATACGACGGGTGCGGAAAAAGCCATTGAAAAACTGGAAAGCATGGAAGAGCCCTACGACCAGGACGGCGAGCTCAAACCCGAAATCGCCGAGCTTTTGCCCGAAGGATACACCATTTTCCGCACCAAAGACGGTGGATATAATTTGGTGGACAAAGTGGCCAAAGTAACGGGTGCGGATTTAGACAACGCCCACCTGACCATGTACGGCGAAAACGGTTATCCCGAAGTGGCGTTCTCTTTCAACGCCGAAGGGGCTAAAAAATTCGGCCAGCTGACCGGTTCCAACATCGGCAAACAGATTGCCATCGTTTTGGACAACACCATTCAGTCCGCCCCCGTGGTGCAGAGCCGCATTACCAAAGAAGGCCGCATCTCCGGTACGTTTACACTGGAAGAAGCGCGCCAGCTGACCATTGTGCTCAAAGCCGGCGCCCTGCCCGCTCCGGTGCGCGTGATTGAAAAACGCACCATCGGACCCACACTGGGCGAAGACTCCATTAAATCCGGTTTAAGCGCCTCTCTGTACGCACTGCTGGCCATTCTGCTGTTCATGGGGATTTACTATAAATGGGCCGGTGTCATTTCCGACATTGCCCTGGTACTCAACCTGGTGCTGATGATGGCCATTATGAGCTATTTCTCCGCCACGCTGACGCTGCCCGGCATCGCCGGTGTCATCCTGTCGCTGGCCATGGCCATTGACGCCAACGTGCTGATTATTGAGCGCATGAGGGAAGAAAAACTGCTGGGCAAGCCTATACCGACGATTATCCAGCTCGGTTATGACAAAGCCTGGTCCGCCATCTTTGACTCCAACCTCACCACCATTATCGTGGGTTGCTGTCTGATGCAGTTCGGCACCGGTCCGGTCAAAGGCTTTGCCGTTACGCTTATCATCGGTCTGGTGGTCAGCTTGTTTACGGCCGTATTCGTTACGCGCGCCATTTACGAGTTGATTTTGACTTCCAACCCCAAGGAGATCAGCTTATGATGACTTTTTTCCCGAAAACCAATATTGATTTCCTTAAATACAGGAAAGTATATTTCACCATTTCAACCCTGATTCTTATTTTTGGCATTATTCTCTTTGCCACCAAAGGGCTGAATATGGGCATTGATTTTACTGGCGGCACCATGGTGCAGGTAAAATTTGAGCAACCCGTGGAAATGTCCGCCATTCGCGACGCCCTGGCGCAAACGGAGCGTGAATCCGACCTGCAGTCGTACGGCGACAACACCTACGCCGTGCGCGAAAAAGGCTCCGAGGCTGACATTGCCGAAGTGCAGGCCGGTGTGGAAAAAGCACTGGACACATTAAATGTGCCCTACACGGTGCAGCAGACCAACTTCGTGGGTCCCGCCGTCGGGCAGGATATGACCGAACGCGCCGCGTGGGCCATTATCCTCTCGCTGGTGCTGATCATTATTTATGTGGCCTTCCGCTTCAGCAATATTCTGTGGGGCACCTCGGGCGTAATTGCCCTGTTCCACGATTTGTTTGTTATGGCGGTGGCCTTTGCGCTGACGCAGCGGGAAATTGACCTGGTGGTCGTGGCTGCCTTCCTGACGGTGGCCGGTTTCTCCATCAACGACACCATCGTCATTTTTGACCGCATCCGCGAAAATATGCGCCTGCGCCCGCGCGCTTCGCTGGGAGAGCTGATTAACCTCTCCATCAACGAAACGCTGTCCCGCACGATCATTACGTCTTTGACGGTGGTCGGCTCTTTGTTCATCCTGTACTTCTTCGGCGGGGAAGCACTCAATTCGTTTGCGTTTGCCATGCTGGTGGGCTGCATCTGCGGTGTTTACACCACCATCGCACTGACGACCCCGCTGGTATATGTTTGGACGCACGGCGGCGAAAACAAAGAAGCGGCGGCAGCCGCCGCCAAACCCGCGCGCAAATCGGGAACGGAAAAGAAGCCCGTTGAAAAGAAGGAAGAAGCCGAACCGGCTACTTCCGGCAACGGCCCTGCCAAAAAATCCGTCCGCAAAAGCCGCAGAAACAGAAGATAGTTTTAGAGCCGGACGCGTGTCCTGCGCGTCCGGCTTTTTCACGCCGTGTTTTTTTATGCGCTTTTGGAAAAGGGCGGATAAAAAAATATGACTGAAAGCATGCGCAAAATCAAACGTTTTAAAATCAGCACACGCCAGAAGGAAATCACGCGTAAAGTGTTGCGTCTGGGTCTGGATTTGCCCGCCGCACAGCTAAACAGCGAAATAGAACTGGCGGCTTTTGTGCTGGAACTGGCCGGCAAGCTGGATCCCGGCACCGTCTACGAATTTAATGAAAACGCCCTGTGGGATTTAGGCGATCAGGCCGTAGCTGCGCAGGGCATGTTCAGCGCATGTGCCGTTACCCTGGGGCAAAACATCACGGATTACGCCGACACGCTCCCCCCCGCCAAACAGCTGATTGCCCAAACCGTTTTATTTGAATTTTTGCGTACAGCTGTTTTGTTTGTGGCCGATTTAATTAAAGAACAGGCGGAAAAAGAAGAATGCGAAGCACTTGAGCCGCAGTTTGTATACGTTCCCAAACTGGGCTTGGCGCCAGAACCGAAACTGTTTAAGGACTCCCCACGCACGGAAGAAGAAACCGCCCTTAAAATTTTGCCCAAACTGCTGGAACGGCTGCAGTCGGGCAAAATAGATGTTTCCTGCGCTGACGGCTCCGTACAGCCGCTGGCGACGGCGGTGTTTATCGTTCCGTGGCAGAAGAAAAAACGCAGAGGAAAAAAATAATGCCTAAACCGACCTCGCTGGAGAAAAAAACCGTTTCCTGGAAGCATGTACTCGGCTCCTGGGCCATTTACGCCTATACGCTGTTTTTAGGCTGGACGACACGCATTTACTGGTTCAAAACGGACGAATTTTTGCAATTGGAAAAAGAAGGAAAAAACTACATTTATGCCATTTGGCACAACCAACAGCTGTTTTTGCTTTATCCTTACCGCGGACAGAAAATCTGTTCGCTGATCAGTTTAAGCGACGACGGGGAATTTATCGCCCGCGTACTGCCCAAATTCGGCATGAAAGCCGTGCGCGGCAGCACCACGCGCGGCGGTGCGCGCGCGCTAATTAAGCTGATGAACATTGCCGAAGCGGGCTATCACCCCATGCTGACCCCCGACGGACCGCGCGGACCGATTTACCAAGTACAGCCGGGTATTTTATTTTTGGCCAAAAAAACGGGGCTTCCCATTATTCCCGTAGGTACAGCCCTGAGCCACAAATTTAAAGCGGGCTCCTGGGACAAAATGCGAGTGCCGCTGCCATTTGGCAGTACGGCACTGACTTACGGTAAAGCCATTTATGTTTCAGAAAACACCGATATGCAAGCCATCGCCTCTGAACTGAAAGCTGAACTGGACCGTGTGACGGATCATTCCGAACAGTTCATCAACAAAAAACACTTTGACAATACCCAAGGATAAAAATAAACCTTTAAAAAATCCCGCCGAACAGCGGGATTTCTTATACTACAACATGTTTGCTTAAATCATGAGTATTTAACTCGTTTTTTCCTCAATTATTTTTTCAATGTCAGCAGAATAAGTTCTGCCTCCACGGAGCCGTCCTGATAGTAGATATAATGCGGCAGGGCGCCGTCCTCATACGGCGCATATTGGCCGAAGTTCATGCGGGCGGTGCCGAATGTTTTGCGGTAAGTAAGCGCTCTGGGATATTCTCCCCCCGCTTCATATTCATAATGCACGGCGCCGTTTTTCTCGTAAGTTACACTGCGCAGGCCGTCTTTTTCGCGGCAGGATTTGTATACATCCGGAGGGAAAAGCAGCAACGTTAAAAAACTGTCCGCCTTGGCGCGCACGACGGCTTTGTCAGCCGGCGGCGTGATAAATACAAAACCCGTTCCGCGCTTTGTAACAGTGGCCTGCATCAGTTTATACCCGCCCGCCACAGCAAACAGCGTGGCGTCATAAGCATCTTCTGCCGTCTTTTTAATTTGCAAAATTCCGTCCAGCTCATTGCCCCGCGCAAACAGCGCGATTTTAAACGCCGCCAGCGTCTGCCCCTGGGCAAAAAACGAAGGCCGGACCAAGCTCCGCCCGTCACAGGACGTTTTCAAGCCCAGCGAAGCGCACCCCCCCAAAAAAACCAATCCAGCCGCCAAAACGGTCCATTTTTTCATATCTGCTCCTTCTCCGCGCCGCTGACGCGCCGCTTTTAATATTATATGATAACT
>CALUVA010000046.1 GCA_944324105.1 uncultured Elusimicrobiales bacterium | reverse complement strand
GATTTTATCGGCATTAACCACCGTGGACAGGCGGTGTGCAATCACAAACACCGTGCGGTTTTTCATCAGGTTGTCCAATGCCTTTTGCACTATGGCTTCGGATTTGTTGTCCAGCGCGCTGGTGGCCTCGTCCAGCACTACCACGGGCGCATTGCGGATAAATGCGCGCGCAATGGCCACGCGCTGGCGCTGCCCGCCGGAAAGCGTCATGCCGCGTTCACCCAGTTCCGTATCCAGTCCGTCTTTAAGCGTGGAAATAAATTCTTCCAAATGGGCATTTTCCACCGCGTGGCGCAAATCCTCTTTGGTCGCACCGCGGCGGCCGATCATAATATTGTCGCGTATAGTGCCGGAAAAGAGGAAGTTATCCTGGAACACGACGGCAATTTGGTCGCGCAGGGAGGCAAGCGTAAACTCCCGTATGTCCCGCCCGTCAAAGGTAATGCGGCCCTGGCGCACGTCATAAAAACGCGGCAGCAAATTAACCAGTGTACTCTTTCCTCCGCCGGAATTGCCCACCAGCGCCAGCGTACTGCCCACGGGTACGGTCAGGTCAATATTTTTGAGCACGTCCACACCTTCTTTATAGCCAAAGCTGACGTTTTCAAATTTAATTTCTTTGGAAACACCCGTCAGTTTTTGGGAATCCTTGGTATCTTTAATGGCGGGTTTTAAGGCAAAAATTTCAAAAATGCGGTCAATGGCCAACAGGGCCGTTTTGATGGAAACATAATCGTCCCCCACCGTTTTCAGCGGCGTGTACAGCAGCAGCAACGCGGCCACAAACGAGGTGAAGTTACCGCTGGTAATCGTCCCGCTGACAATCAGCGAGCTGCTCTGCCAAATCACAAACGCCAAGCCCAGCGAAATAATAAAATGCATCACCGGAGACAGCCAGCCCGTATTTTTGACAATGCCCATGTTTAGGCTGAAAATGCGTTCCATCAGCCGATTAAAGGAAGACTGCTGTTCTTTCTGCAAATTGTAGGCGGCAATGGTACGGTTGCCGCTGAAAGCCTCGTTATAGGCTTTCATGGCCACTGCCCCCACCTGCACGGTGCTGCGCACCAGCTCTTCCATCTTGCGGCGTACGATGTATATGGGCACAAACGCCACCAGCACCGCCGCCACAGCGATAATCGTCAGCTGCCAGGAATTATAAAACAGCACGCATACCAGGGCAATGGAAGAAAAGACTTTGGAAATCACCAGACGCACATTGTTAATCAGTCCGTTGCAGGCGGCGTCGGCATCCCCGTTAAAACGCATCATGACAAAGCCCGAATTGCTCGTGTCAAAAAACGAAGTATTTAAAGAAAGCAGCTTGGCAAACAGTTTTTTGCGCACGTCCAGCGTAATTTTACTGCCTACCCAGGTGGTTAAATATTTTACGCTGTAATTAAGCACGCTCTGCACCAGCACAAAGCCGATAATCAACAACGGGATATAAGAAGCAAATGTAGCGTTTTTGGCCACCAGCACGTCATCGGTATAAGGCTTTAAAAACAGGGCCACCACCGAATCCAGCGCCCCCACGGGCACGGCCAGCCCCACGCCCAGAAAGGCGCGGAACCAGTACGGTTTGATATAGGGCCACATACGCTTGTAATTGACTACCAGCGAATTTTTAAAAATCAGTTCATTTATCGGGGCTTTTAGTATATTCTTCATGGCAGGGATTCTCTCCGCTGTTAATATAAATATCTTTATTATAACAATTCCGAAGCCTCTTGCATTGCGTGTCCGTATTTGCTACATTAATCAAACGGCGCGCAAAATGCGGCCGGCCGATTTTTATTTATGGAAGGAGCAGCCGTATATGGTAACCAAGAAGAACAGCAAGGACGCACTGACCGCGGCCGAAATAAAAGAAATTAAAAAACATTTGGAAGAACTGAAAGCCGACGCGGAAAAACGCCTGAAAGAAAAAAAGAATATGGATATGCCCGAAGCCGAAGTGGGCGACCCCATAGACGCGGCCAGCCAAAGCCTGGACAAAGAAATTTTGTTTGAACTTTCGGGTAATTCCCACAACACCATCGGTCAAATTGAGGCCGCTCTGCGCAAAATTGAAAAGGGCATTTATGGCCGCTGCGAGTTGTGCCGCCAGCCCATCCCCAAAAAACGCATTAAGGCGCTGCCATTTGCGCGCTATTGCATCAACTGCCAGCATTCTTCGGAAAGAGGTCACAATTAATTAACTTTATAAAAACCCCGCCTTATCGGCGGGGTTTTTTATCAGAAATAAAAGCAGGCCATCTTCTCTCTGTAACGCCAGGCAACAATAATTACTGCCGCTGTCCCGCCGATGCCATATACGCATTTTCTGCCGCCTGTATTTCCTGCATTTCCCGTTGGGAAATTTCCTGCATGCGGGATTGATAGGTCTTCTGATCCGTTACTTCACCAGCCAGGGCGGCGCGTTCTTTGTTATATTTTTCCCATATAGGACGAACATGTTTCTTATAGTCCTCAGGCGCTTGCTCAAATTGTTTTTCATACTGTCTGTTAAACATTTTCTCCATACCCTGGGAACGAATCTGCTGCAAGGTCTCATTGGCTTTTTCTGTGGCTTCCATATCCAAACGGGTTACTTCCGCAACACTCCAACCTTCCTCCTGTGCTTTCTGCCGAATCTGCCGACGGTAAACCATCAGATTGTCTATTTCCTTTTGCGCGTCAGATTTAGATTCGGGGCCCAAGGATTCAAAACTTTTTATAATGTTCTCTCCTTCTTTCTTCCACGCTGCTTCATTTTGAGCGCGCGCTTCTGTACTTTCCCGGAATACCGGAGAGGAAGCCTCCCCCGCTTCCACTTTGCGGGACTCCTCCAGTATGCGCTCCTTGACTAATTCATTTTGTAACGCCGTCAAATTGGCAGCGGAGGCGTCCGGCGCAGTTTCTTTGACAATGCGCTCCTGCTCTTTACGGATTTGTTCATCCAGCGCCAAATTTTGCGCTAGGGCATCTTCTTCGCTCTGCGGCGTAGCCCAAATCTGCATACGTTTATTAGTAAATTCTTCCATAATGGGACGTAGGGCCGCTTCCGTCTGCGGTCCGTAAGTCTGCCCCACTTTGTTCAGGTATTCCTCGTTTTGCGTACGCAACTGTTCGGCCATCTTAACAAAAGCGGCATTGTTATTAAGCTTCTGGAGTTTTTGATTATATTTATTATTAACAGCCTGGGCCTGGATATTTTTTTCTTCCGGAGCCGTGGGAGCGTTCAATGTCTCGGCCATTTCAGCCTGAAAATCATTCATAATACTTTGCGCTTCGGAAGCGGCAGAATCGCCGTAATTTTGGCGCACGTTATTGACTATGCTTTTGCTTTGAGCAGCCAGCCGCTGCATAACCTGGGCTGCACCGCCGCCAGCCTGCCGCGCAGCGACCGCCTGGGCGCCGTTATCCATCACTGCCGCTTCGCCGCGGGAACGGGCCAAATATTTTTCTATATTTTGCTCGCGTTTGCTTTTGGGTAATATCGCAGAAGCAATCGCCCGTTCCAACCCTACCGAGAAATTTTGAAGTTTCTGGTTTAAAGCAGTTTGTTCGCGCCGCGTCATTTGAGGAGTAAACGGAGCCAAAATACGGTCTCTTTCTCGCGACGCTTCCTGGGAAAAGGAAGACTCTTCCCCCTGTGCTCCATAAGAAGATGAAGAAACGCTGCCTACCGACGGGGCTCTGTATGAAGAAACGAATGGGCGGACGCGGCGAGAAGGCTGGGACGCGGAATAAGAAGCCCCCGATGGCAAGGATACAACGTCTGCGGCGGATGGGACATACCCCGCTGGGGTTGCAGGCAAAGAAGGCGCCACATTATAGGAAACGGCTCCGCGGCCACCAGACGGGACGGAAACACGGGCAGGAGTTTTTCCACTTGGAGTAACGGCGGCCTCGGCAGGGTTCAACAAAGCCGTAAAATCTTCCGTTTCCGACAAAGCGGGACCAGAAGAAACACCCGGGGTTACAACCGCCTTAGATGAAGCTGTGGAAGGAGGCGCAGAGAAAGAACGGGACTGATGAGACGGACGGGCCAAAAATGCCACCCCCATCACCAAACATAAAACCACACACAACAAAACATAAAAAAAGAAGCGTTTCCTATTCATAATTATATTGTAGCAAAAGCATACAGAAACTCTTGTCCCTGCTACCTCTTGCATATATTATGGTCAAAACGACGAAAAAGAACAAGGGCTTTTAGACCTATACAAAAGCAGGAAAAAGACCCATAAAAACAGCGGGAAAAGCAGTAAGTTTTCTCTGCCAGAGAAAAAACGACCTGTGAAAAACAGGACACTCTCCTCTGCCCCGCGGAAAATTCAACGCCAGCCTATACAATTTTTCAAATTTCAGATAATTAGACCAAGACAAATATTATTTCCATGCGCCGCAGCACCGGCTATATTCCCCAAGAGACTTAGATTTGTAAACTGTATTGCCGGAAAAAGAAACGCGGAACAAAATAATATTTTGTTCCGCGTACTAAAATATAAGCAACTGAAAGAATTATTCTTCCGTTACTCTTTGGCTATTTCTATGCCCAGGTCTTTAAGCTGCTGCGCGTCCACCACATTCGGCGAATCGGTCAGCAAACACACGGCCTGCGTCGTTTTGGGGAAAGCGATGACTTCGCGTATGGAATCTTCCCCGCACAGCAGCGCGGTTACGCGGTCCAGGCCGATGCCGATGCCCCCGTGCGGAGGCGCACCGTATTGCAGGGCGTTTAAAAGCATACCAAAACGCAGGGCAGCCTGCTCTTTGCTGTGTTTCATCAGGGCCAAAATGCGTTCCTGCACATCGCGGCGGCAGTTGCGCACGGAGCCGGAGGCCAGCTCGTTGCCGTTGAGCACCAGGTCAAACTGATAAGAACGCACGGAGCCCGGGTCGGACTCCAGCTTGTCCAAATCGTCCTCATGCGGGGCCGTGAACGGATTGTGTGCCGCATCCCAACGGTCCTCTTCGGGGATATACTCCAACAGCGGGAAATCGGTAATCCACGCAAAGGCCCACTCGCATTTGGGGGTTAAATTTTTGACGAGCTCTTTGCGCAAAGCGCCCATAAAGCCCTGGCAGGTGCGCACCTTGGCATCGCTGCCCACAAAGATAATATCCCCCTCCTGCGCGGACACGGCGGTCTGCAAGGCTTTCATTTCCTCTTCGGTAAAGAACTTGGCGGTCGGGCTTTCCAGCCTGCCGTCTTTTACCTTCAGCCACACCAGGCCCTTGGCGCCGTTCTTTTTGACCAAATCGGTCAGTTTGTCAATCTGCCCGCGCGACAAGGCCGCGCCTTTTTCTCCGCGTACGGCGTATACCGCGCCTTTGGCGGCCAGCACATCGGCAAACACTTTAAAGCCCGTCTTGGCAAAAATACTGCCGACATTTTTAATCTGCAAATCATAACGCAAATCCGGCTTATCGGAGCCGTACAAATCCATGGCGTCGTTGTAAGGCAGTTTTGCAAACGGCGTTTGCAGCTCTTTGCCGGTGGTTTTAAAAATTTCTTTCATCAGCCCTTCCACCACTTCGTGGATATCCTCAATCGTTACAAAGGACATTTCCATATCAATCTGCGTGTGTTCGGGCTGGCGGTCGGCGCGCAGGTCTTCGTCGCGGAAGCACCGCGCCAGCTGGAAATAGCGGTCAATACCGCTGGCCATCAGCGTTTGCTTAAACATTTGCGGGCTTTGCGGCAGGGCATAAAACTGCCCGTGGTGAATGCGCGAAGGCACCAGATAGTCGCGCGCGCCTTCGGGCGTGGAACGCGTCAGCACCGGCGTTTCCACTTCCAAAAAGCCCTGCCCGTCCAAGTACCGCCGCGCGGCCTGCGCGATTTTGTGGCGCATGGTCAGGTTGCGCACCATAACGGGGTTGCGCAAATCCAGATAGCGGTATTTCATGCGCGTTTCTTCGGAAGCCTCACGCGATTTTTCCACGTCAAACGGCAAAGGCACGGACGTGTTTAACAGTTTTAAATTTTCCACCGCGATTTCTATTTCGCCCGTCGGGATATTTTTGTTTACCGCCCCTTCAATGCGGTGTTTGACCTCGCCGGACACTTCCACCACGTATTCGTTGCGCAGGGTGGAGGCCAGCTCAAAAAACGGGCTTTCGGGGCCTACGACGATTTGCACCAGGCCGCTGCGGTCGCGCACGTCAATAAACAACACACCTCCGTGGTTGCGGTAGCTGTTAACCCAGCCGCAGACCGTCTGTTTGGTGCCGATGTGCGAGGCGCGCAGGTCCCCGCAATAATTCGTTCTTTTCATACGAGTTTTTTAACCTCTTGGACAATGCTTTGCAGCGGCAGCTGTTTCTGCTCTCCGCTGGTTAAATCTTTCAAAGTGATTTCCTGTTTGGCCAGCTCGTCCCCGCCCAAAATCAGCGCGTACGCCGCGCCGCAGCGGTTGGCCTGCTTCATCTGGCCCTTGGCGTTTTTGTCAAACAAACCCCCTTCCGTGCGCACGCCGGCCGCGCGCAGGGCCTGCATCAAATTAAAAGCCGTTTCGTTGCATTCGGGACCCAAAGACGCCACAAAAACGCTTTTTTCCCGCTGCACGGAAACTTCCCCGCGCGAGGCAATCACGCGTTCCACGCCCATGGCCCAGCCCACGGCGGGCGTGGCGGGGCCGCCCATACTCTTAATCAGGCCGTCATAGCGGCCTCCGGCGGCGATGGCGTTTTGGGACGTATCCCCCGCCTGAAATTCAAACACGGTACGGCTGTAATAATCCAGCCCGCGCACCAGCATGGGGTCTACGACAAAATCTATTTTCCCCTTCAGCAGGCGCTGAACTTCATCAAAATGCGCCTGGCATTCGGGGCACAGGGTCATGGTCGGCACGCGGCCGGCAAAACGGGGCCCGTCAATTTTGCAGTCCAGCACGCGCAGAGGGTTTTTCTCCAGGCGCGTTTGGCAGTTTTCACACAGGGTATCTTTTTCTTTGGACAGAAAATCAATCAGCGTTTGGCGGTAGATCGGACGGCATTTGTCGCAGCCCAAACTGTTGATTTTAACGGAATAATTTTTGGCTCCGAAAGCGGACACGATGTCTTTAAGCATCAGTATCATTTCCGCGTCGGCGGCCGGGGCGGAATTGCCTATGGACTCGGCGCCGATTTGCTCAAACTCGCGGTAGCGGCCCGCCTGGGGGCGTTCGGCGCGGAACATATTGCCGATATAATAAAATTTTTGCACCGGGGCGGCCTGCGTAAAATTATTCTCCAAATACGCACGCACCACGCCCGGGGTACCCTCGGGGCGTATGGCCAGCTGGCGGTGGCCGGCGTCTTCAAAAGCGTACATTTCTTTTTGCACGATGTCGGTCGTCTCGCCGGTGGATTTGACGAAAAGCTCTTTCTGTTCCACCGTCGGCAGGCGCAACTCAGAAAACCCGTAGCGACGCAGCACGCCGCGGGCGCAGTTTTCCAGCTCGGTAAATAAATTGGACTGGGGCTCAAAAATGTCCCTAAAACCTCTGACCAGTTTGCTCATATAAGGTATTTTAGCATTTTAAGCAAGGGGACGGGCGGAATGAAGACCGGAGGCAAAAGCCTCCGGTAATTCAGAATATAAACCAAAAGAGTGCTCATCAACGGCCACCAGCGCCGTACTTTTTGTCCCCTTCTTCCAGCTGTTTGTTAATGGCCTGCAGTGTTGCAGAGTATTCCATAATTTGCATTCGGGAGAAGCCATAGGCTCCGGCATTCTTTATATAAAAATCCAGTTCATCTCTTTTGATTTCCAAATCACGGCGAATATCCGCCCAAGCTGCAGCATCTGCCCGTTCCTGCCGGTTCTGCGTCAAACGTCGGTATTCCTCCCGGGCAAAAACGGGGGTCCGTTCCTTCGGATAGCCTTGCTGCGTCCAAGCCAAAAATGCCAGGCGGTCTTTTTCTGCTGCCGCAGCATTGCGGACAGGCCGTCCGTTAATATATACATAGCTTCGCCCGCACAAATCCGCCCAGCCTTTCTCCAAACGGGGAGAGCTAGCGCCTTCATGCCGGGCAATAAAATCCAGTGCCTGCACAAGTCCTTCCGCATCATCACAGCTTAAAACGGGCTGTACTCTGGTTTTATTTTGCATGACAGAATGAATCCCTGCCAACGGCTGGAACGAGGCCAGAGAATAATGTTCATCATGGTTATCCGCCCCCTGATATTGATCGGCCAGTCCCAACAAGTGCCCCACTTCATGAAAAGCCACCGCCTCTATATTCCCGGCGTCCACTCCGATATTTATAGCCCAGGGAGGCCCTTCTATTCTGCCTCCGAATCCGACCCTTCCGTCTATTACTCCCACGGTTGTTTTGATTCCCCCGGGGCCTTCAGATATGCGATATTGACCAGCTAAATCAGCTTCAACCTCCAAATCAAATTGCCCACGTATGGCACGGCACCCCTGTCCCTGCGGAGGATAAACCCGAACCAGTTTGACACCGCCGCGCAGCGGATTCAACACATCAGAAAATTCAGAACTGCGTCCGTTCGTCCTTACATTCTGCTGCAAATTATTTAAAAATGCCGAAAAAGCCCGCTGTACCGCGCCGAACACCTGTTTTTCTGTTTCTTCCACTTTTCCAGCGGGCCAGACTTTAAGCGCGTGTTCCTGCAATTTTTTGGAGGACTGTACGCACACGCGGAACTCTTTTTGCCCGCGCCAAATTTGGTAAAGCATATATTTGCGGTAAGCATTATTTTGTTTATATTGATCAGAGGATGCGGTTTGGGTAAACGAAGAAAGCAGGCCCCAGGCGCTAGCCTGTGCAAATAAAAAACAGAAGAAACAACTGAATAAAAATTTCTTCATAAATCTTCCTTTTCCGCCGGAAGGTAATATTTGCTTAGTTCTAGATTTACCTCTATGGATAGTATACACGGAAAACGGACTTTGTCAAATTCAAATAGATATTTCTTCATAAACGGTATTTCAAAATCAAGCATTCTCCAAAGCCACCATTACCCGAATCTGCGTCGCAGTCAAACTGTGCTCTCTATCTGCAACGACAGAGCACTCAATATAAGCACTTGGATTTT
This sequence comes from uncultured Elusimicrobiales bacterium, assembly GCA_944324105.1. GTDB lineage: Bacteria > Elusimicrobiota > Elusimicrobia > Elusimicrobiales > Elusimicrobiaceae > Avelusimicrobium. The sequence continues at coordinate 299 of CALUVA010000046.1, read as the reverse complement.
TAAAAAGAAAACGCTCCGAGTCTAGGCGCAGACGACTGAGGTATACTGTGAAGGGGCGGAGCCCGAGGTATCCGAAGGAGTCTGCAACAACGAATCGGAGTGTTTTAATTTAAGAAATGGACGTGACCAGCGACGAACCGACGACCTCCTCTGCTCACTTCGGAGCGAAACAGCGCCCTCCGGTTCGCAACTCGTCGTTCGCCTGATACTGCCCACAGGGATTTTTTAAAAAGAAAACGCTCCGAGTCTAGGCGCAGACGACTGAGGTATACTGTGAAGGGGCGGAGCCCGAGGTATCC
>CALUVA010000045.1 GCA_944324105.1 uncultured Elusimicrobiales bacterium | reverse complement strand
ACTTTTTGGCCAAATCGCGGGCGGCCAGCAATACTTTGCCCAGCAGTTCGGCGTCGCCGTCCTGAGCCTCGTCCAGGCGGCTGATGTGTTTTTTGGGGATAATCAACAGGTGGGTGGGCGCCTGGGGGTTTAAATCCTTAAACGCCACCACATCGTCGTTTTCATAGACGATTTGGCTTTTGACTTCCCCGCTTACTATACCGCAAAATATACAGTTCATAATTTGATTATATAAAAAATAGACCGTTTTTCTGCGCTTGGGCTTCCGGGGGGTACGAGGCCGGCCCTCGGATGTTTACCGGCCGGTAGAAAAAGGGCCCGCGCGGGGGCTGTAAAATTGCTACAATAATTAAAACAACGGTCCCCGCATGTGGCGGGAACCCGTTTATTTTCGCTGCAAGAGGTAAGAGGTCCGTATGCCGAGCAATTTGTTGGAAGAGAAAATCCCGCCCCAGGCCATAGACGCGGAAATGGCCGTACTGGGCTCCATGCTGATGGAAAGCGACGCGGTGGAGCGCGCGCTGGATATTTTAAAGCCGGAACATTTTTATAAAGACGCACACAAAAAGATTTTCTCCGCCATGAAAACCCTGGCCGATAAAAACCAGGCCGTGGACCTCGTTACGCTGACCGAAGAGCTCAAAACCCAAAACCTGCTTTTGCAGGTGGGGGGAGAGCTGTACCTGACGGATTTGATTAATAAAGTTTCCACTGCAGCACATGTGGAGCATTACGCGCAAATCGTTTACAATAAATTTTTGGTGCGCGACTTAATCCGCACCGCCACCAGCCTGGTGCAGGAATGCTATAAAGAGGAAGAAGAACCCGAAAAACTCATAGATATCGCCCAGGAGCAGATTTTTAAACTCAGCCAGAAGCAGGATTTAAAGGGGTTTGTTGCGTCCAAGGATTTGGCCGTGGAAGTCATGGAAATGATAGAAAAGGCCCATTTGGACAAAAACCCTGTCAAAGGCGTGCCGACCGGTTTTACGGAGTTTGACTATAAAACGGGCGGTTTCCGCAAGTCTGATTTGATTATTTTGGGCGCGCGCCCCAGCCAGGGTAAAACCGCGCTGGCTTTGAACATTGCCCATCACGCCTGCGTTAACTGCGGGGTGCCGACGGCTATTTTTTCGCTGGAAATGGGCCGCCATTCCATTTATGAACGTATGTTGTGCTCGGCCGCCATGGCCGAGGTGCACCAGGTGCGCAACGGCTATTTCCCGCGCAACAAATGGAAAGACCTCACGCGCGAGCTGGCCCGCCTGGCTGAAGCGCCGATGTATATTGACGATACCCCGGGCATTACCATTACCGAGATCCGCATGCGTTCGCGTCGCCTGGCCAATGAGCTGGCTAAGCAGGGTAAGACGCTGGGCCTGATTATCATAGACTATTTGCAGCTGATACGTTCCTCGGGCCGTGCCGAAAGCCGCCAGCAGGAAGTGTCCGAGATTTCCCGCATGCTCAAAGAGCTGGCGCGCAATTTAAACGTGCCCGTGCTGGCCCTTTCGCAGCTCAGCCGTAAGAACGAGGACAAAAGCCGTTTGGACAACAAGCCCCAGCTTTCCGACCTGCGCGAATCCGGCTCCATTGAGCAGGATGCCGACGTGGTGGCCCTGATTCACCGCGAAGGGTATTATAAGCGCGACGATGAAAGCCTCAAGCGCAAGGCCACACTGATTATCGCCAAACAGCGCAACGGGCCGGTGGGCGACATAGATTTGAATTTTATCAGCGAATATACTTTGTTTACCAATCCCGCGCCGGAAAACCAGGTGATGGGCCCGGCGGAAGAAGGGGTCATGGTATTGCCGGAGTAAAAAGTGGATATTCCTTTTTTGCGCCCTACCTGGGCAGATATTAATTTGGGCGCCTACGGGCGCAATTTGCAAAAAATCCGCGCCAAAGTCGGGCCGGATGTGAACATATTGGCGGTACTCAAAGCCAATGCTTATGGGCACGGGGCCGAACGCCTGGGGCTGTATGCCCAGGAGCATAAGCTGTGCCAGTTTTTCGGAGCGGCTTCCGTGGAGGAAGGCATTTTGCTGCGCCGCGCGGGCATTACCCTGCCGATTTTGGTATTGGGCAGCATTTATCCTTTTGAAGCCTTTGAATACGCGATCAAGTATGATTTGTCTGTGGCCGTGGCCAGCCTGGAGGCGGCCAAAGCCATAAAACAAATCGCGCGTAAACTGGGCAAAAAAGCCCGCTGCCACGTCAAACAGGACAGCGGCATGGGCCGCATCGGCACGCGCCGCGGCGGCGTCATGCACATTATCCATGAACTGGCCGGAGATGAATTTATAGAGTTGGAAGGCGTGTTTACGCACTTGTCCAGCGTGGATACGGATCCCGCCTACACCGAAGAACAGATAGGCTATTTCCGTGATACGATGACCAACGTGCGCCTGCATAAAATCCCCGTAAAACTCTTTCATATGGCGGCTTCGCCGGCTATAGAACTTCGGCCGGACAGCTATTGCGACATGGTGCGCGCGGGGCATGCGTCTTTCGGTTTGTCCGACGGGTTTGAGCCGGTGCTTTCTTTCAAAAGCCGCATTGTGTTTGCCAAAGAAGTTTCCGCCGGCGCCAGCATCAGCTACAACCGCAGTTTTATTGCGCCCAGTACTATGAAGGTCGCCACCATTCCCGTGGGATACGGCGACGGGTATTTGCGCGCGCTGTCCAATAAGGCCGACGTGCTGATTAAAGGCGTGCGCTGCCGCGTGCTGGGCAATATTACCATGGATATGTGCATGGTGGACATTTCTGCCGTGCCGGACGCGCGGGTAGGGGATGAAGTGGTGTTAATCGGCCGGCAGGGCGCGGAGGAAATCCGCGCCAAAGAGCTGGCCCAAAAAGCGGGGACGATTGATTATGAGCTGACCACGCTTCTTATGCCCCGCGTGCCGAGGTTTTATCAAGAATAATGTTTACGGCAATAGGCAAAGTGATGATGAACTGGCTGGACCAGACCGGAGGAGCGGCCGACATGGTGCGCTCGGCCGGGTTCTGGCTGGCGCGTTCGCGCTTTGAATTTAAACAGTTTGTACTGCAAAGCATTACCATCGGCGTGGATTCTTTCGGCGTAACGGCGCTGACCAGCCTGTTTACGGGCATGGTATTGGCCCTGCAGGCCGGGAATACTATTAACAATATTTTCGGCGACCCGATTTTTGTGGGTACCATTGTTTCCTTTTCGTTAATCCGTGAGCTTGGCCCCGTGCTGACGGGCGTGGTGGTGGCGGGCCGCGCGGGTGCGGCCGTGACGGCGCATATTGGCACCATGGCCGTAACGGAACAGCTGGACGCCCTGTATACGCTGGGCACCAATCCGACGCAGTACCTGGTCATCCCGCGTATGGGGGCTTTTCTGCTGACTATGCCGGTGCTGACGGTGTTCTCCAATATTTTCGGCGTGATTGGTGGGTATTTGGTGGCCGTGTATGCGTTGGGCGTGCCCGGGGAAGTGTATTTAAGCGACATTACCACTTTTATGGGTGCGAAAGACTTTATGCACGGGTTTATTAAGGCGTTTATTTTTGCGTTTATGATAGCCACGGTGTGCTGCTATAAAGGCGTCAGCACGCGCGGCGGTGCCGAAGGGGTGGGTAAATCCACCACCGGCGCGGTGGTAACGTGCATTGTGCTGATTTTGGTGCTGGATTATTTTTTAACCGCCATTTTGGCGGCGTTCGGGATTTAAATGATAGAGATAAAACATCTCAAAAAGAGCTTTGGCTCGCATCATGTGCTGCGGGACGTAAACCTGAAAATAGAGGACGGCAAAATCACTTCTATTTTGGGCGGTTCCGGCTCGGGCAAAAGTACGCTGATTAAATGCATGATGCGCCTGCTGGACAGCGACGGCGGGGAAATACTGGTCAATGGCAAGGATATTACCAAGGTAACCAACCCCTTCCGCCTGGCCGCCGTACGCCGCCATTTCGGGTATTTGTTTCAGGAAGGGGCTTTGTTTGATTCCATGACAGTGGGGGAAAATGTGGCTTTCGGCCTGTCTTATCTGACGGATATCCCCAAAGAAAAATATCCCGCCGTAATTAAAGAAAAACTGGCCATGGTGGGGCTGAAAGAAGAAGTGGCCAAACTGAACCCTTCCGAGCTTTCCGGCGGCATGCGCAAACGCGTCAGCCTGGCGCGCGTGCTGGCCATCAGCCCGAAATGTATTTTGTATGATGAGCCCACCACGGGGCTGGACCCCATTATGTCGGACATTATCAGCGATTTGATTTTGGAAATGAAAAAGAAAATCGGCATTACGTCGGTGGTGATTACGCATGACATGCACTCGGCGTTTAAAATCTCCGACTATATTGCTTTTTTGTACGAAGGGGAAATTATGCTCTACGGCACGCCGGAAGAGTTTAGAAAGACCGACAACCCGTATGTGCGGCAGTTTGTGGACGGCTCCAGCCACGGGCCCATACAAATGAAACTGATGCGGGAGTGATTTTTTTTAACTTTATTTAAGGTAGAATGAAATTATGAAACCGGAAACAAAACTTGGCTTATTTACCGTACTGGGGCTGGCGGCCCTGGGGTTCAGTTTGTATTTTTTGGGGGGCTTTTCCATTACGCGCTCCTATGATATTAACGTGCAGTTTGCCGACGTTTCCGGCCTGCCCGTCAAAGCGGCGGTGAAGCTTTCCGGCGTGGAAGTGGGAAAAGTAAAAGAGATAAAAATTGAAGATGGCAAAGTTATTGTCGTGGCGGCGGTCAATGAAGGCGTACCGCTGTACAAGGGAAGCCGCTTTTCCATCGGGATGACGGGTATTATTGGCACCAAGTATCTAAAAGTGGAACAGGGCGACGAAAGCCTGGGCCCGCTGCACGCGGGGGAATACGTGCATGGCGTGGACGAAGTACCCATGGACCAGCAGATTGCAGATACCATGACCAGTGTCAAAGAACTGGTGGACAGCATTAACCAGCGCGGGCAATTCGGCGCGCAGCTTAACGACGCCATGCGTGATATACGCCAGCTGTCGGCCAATGTCAACCAGCTGGTTATTACCATGCGTCCGTATGTTACCGATTCCATGAAAAATTTGCAGGAAATCACCGATAAATTAAACGCCGTCATGGACAGCATTACCAATGAAGAAGGCGTGCTGGGCAGCCTGATTAAAGACAAAGAAATGAAAGAGCAGGTCAAGCAGAGCGTCAGCGAGCTGAAAACCACCATGACGGAAGTCAAATCTTTTGTGGGTAAAATGAGCCGTTTCCGCGTCTACTGGGATTATGACTTTTTCTACGCTACGGAACCCGGCATTTCCACCAGCGACCTGGCCCTGGAAATCTTCCCTTCCAGCGGATACACCTATTACCGTGCGGGTATTGCCAATATCGGCAATGAAGATGACAAGCTGGGCGACGGGGATTATGTGGAGCGCAATAAACTGGATTTGCGTTTTGGCCTGTATAACCAGTGGGCCAACCTGTCTGCGGGTATGATACGCGGCGCAGGCGGCGTGGCACTGGAGTTGAAACCGTTCTACAATCACGAGTTTTTACAGCGCTTTACCGTCGGTGCGGAATTTACGGACTGGGGCCGGGACCGCGTTATTAACGACCGTTTGTTTGATAAGCCGAATATTTCTTACGGCATAGATTACCGCGTCAGCAAATATTTCTCGGTCGGCGCGTGGATGCGCGATGTGATGGAAACCAACTATTTCAACGTCAAGGCCAATATTTCGTTTAACGACCAGGACATTTCTTCCTTCTTCGGTTTGGCTACTTTGGCCAATTAGGGGCATGTATGAAGTTTAAGACGGTGTTTGTATGCCAAAAATGCGGTTATGAGTCGCCCAAATGGGCGGGCAAATGCCCCGAATGCGGGGAATGGAATACGCTGGCGGAAGAGGTAAAACAGCAGGAAAGCAAGAAAGAAAAGCGTACCCGCTCGTTTACGGATTTTTCTTCGGAAATTATTAAACTTTCCGACAGCCGCGCCGTAAAAGAAACCCGTATCCCCACGGGCATCGGGGAGTTTGACCGCCTGCTGGGCGGCGGCCTGGTCAAGGGGCAGATTACCCTGCTGGCCGGGGCTCCGGGCATAGGCAAAAGCACACTGATGCTGCAGGTGGCGGACGTGCTGGCCAAAAACTTAAAAGTGCTGTATATCTCCGGAGAGGAAAGCATCAGCCAGATTTCGGGCCGCGCCCAGCGGCTGGGCGTGAACAACCCCAATATTTTTCTGCATTGCGAAACCAATATTCAAAACATCATTGAGTCCGTGGAAAATGTCAGCCCCGATGTGCTGGTGCTGGATTCCATTCAAACCGTTTATCATCCCGAGTTTACCTCCTCCGCCGGTACCGTCGGCCAGGTGCGTGAATGTGCGGCCGAGTTGGTGCGCCTGTGCAAGCCCAAAGGGATTATTACCTTTGTGCTGGGGCATGTCACTAAAGACGGCGAACTGGCCGGCCCCAAAATTTTGGAACATATGGTGGATAGCGTATTGTATTTTGACACGGAAAAAGATAATGTCTTGCGTTTGCTGCGTCCGCATAAAAACCGTTTCGGCTCCACGGCGGAAATCGGCCTGTTTAAAATGACGGGCCACGGCCTGGAAGGGGTGGAAAACGCAGGCGAATATTTCGCGCAGACGTCCGCACGCTCCGCTTTAAAAGGCCGCGCCTATACGCTGGCTTTGGAGGGTTCGCGTCCGCTGCTGACCGAAGTGCAGGCCCTGACCAGCCCGACGCATTATCCGTATCCGCGCCGGGTAACTACGGGCGTGGATTTGAACCGCTGTCTTATGCTGTTTGCTGCGCTTGAAAAACATGTGGGGCTGTCTTTGGACAATAAAGACATTTACGTCAGCATTGCCGGCGGGGTAAAACTCAAAGACCCCGCGCTGGATTTGGCCGTGTGCGCCGCCGTGATCAGCTCCGTCAAAGACGTAGCTATTCCCCATGAATGGGTGTTTTTGGCCGAGGTGGGCATTTTGGGACAAATAGCCAAAGTGCCGCTGATGGAGAGGCGGCTGGAAGAAGCGCAGCGGCTGGGATTTAAAACGGCCTTTACCGCCCCGCTTTCCAAACAGGAAAAACAGCACCTTTCCGGCCTGACCCTGCAGGAAATTACGGAAATTAACGAACTGGCCTTGAAACTGCGCTGAAATAGGCTCTTTCTTTAAAAATACCCCGCTTGTGAGCGGGGTGTTTTTTTGCCTATTTGGCGGAAAACTTTTTGCTGAAGAAAAAGTTTTGGCGATATTTGCTGAAATATCCACGTAACATCAGATAGGTCAGCGTGCAGGAAAGCACATCGGCTATCGGAGGGGCAAAAAATACCCCGTACAGCCCAAAGAGCATGGGCATAATCAGCACCAGCGGAATTAAAATAAGCACCTGGCGCGACAGGCTCAGCACCGCCGCGCGGAAAGGTTTATTGATGGCCTGGAAAAAGCTGCTGCCCAAGATTTGCAGTGCGTCAAAAGCCGTAAAAATATTTAATATGCGCACCGCACGCGAGGCCATTGCAATCAGTTCCTGGTCGGTTCCGTTAAAAATACGCACGATATACGGGGCAAAACACAGGGCAATCATGGAGCCCGTGAAACCAAAACCGATACCCCAGCGTATGGCCATTTTAAGCGTTTGGAAGGCAGTGGCGTATTTGCGGGCGCCGTAGTTGTAACCGATAATGGGCTGCGCGCCCTGGCTCAGGCCCAAAATAGGCATCAGGAAAATGGCGTTGGCGCTGATGGCTATACCCATGGCCGATACCGCCACATTGCCGCCGTATTTTAAAAGGGCGTGGTTAAGCAGAAAGTTCATGGCGCTGGAAGCCAGCTGAAACACCATTTGGGATACGCCGATCAGCATGCTGGCAGACAGAATATGCCACTTTAAACGCATATACCGCCAGTGCAGTTTATATTTGCTGCGCGGCCCCAAAAAGAACAGCAAAATCCAAGTAAATGACACCACCTGCCCGCATACCGTGGCCGCGGCCGCCCCGCGCATGCCCCAGTTTAAGACAAAGATGGTAATCGGGGCAACGGTTAAATTTAAAAACGCGCCGATAAACTGGGTGGCCATGGCCGTCTTGGGGTGGCCGGAAGAGCGGATAAAATTGTTCATGCCCGCGCCGACGTTAAACAGAGCGTATCCGGGCAGTACCATTTGCATGTAGGGCGTAACATAAGGCAGGGTTACTTCATCTGCTCCCAAAAAGAGCAGAATGGAATCCATAAATATATATCCTGCCGCCATTAATAAACCGCTGATGAGGAACAGTGCCACAAACGCATTGCCCAGAATCAGCTGGGCTTCGTATTCCTTTTTTTCTCCCAGGCGGATGGAAAAAAGCGCATTGGCGCCCACGCCGATCAGCACGCTGAACGCCATGAAGAAAAACCCCATGGGGAACAGCAGCGTAATGCTGGCTATGCCGGGCGCACCAAATTCGTGGCCGACATAAATGCGGGAAATAATGTTATACAGCGCACTGACGAACATGCCTGCCACGGCCGGCGCGGAAAATTTAATTAACAGGCTGGAAATCGTGCGGGCTTTAAAAGGATTGCCTTCCTGCTTGCGTTTTAACTTCTTGCTCATAAATTTAGACGAACCAAGCCGCCCGGTACCGCGGCGGCTTGTATGCTCCTGCCTTAAATCTTTATATATTCTACTAAATATAAAAATAAAGGGCAAAAAGAAGGCAAAAAGCGCGCGGTCCAAAAACCGCGCGCAAAAGAATGAGGCCGTGCCTAAGCCAGGAAGGTTCGTACGGAACGGAAATCCGCGTCAAAAAGCGTAATATCCGCATCCATGCCTGTGGCCAGGGAGCCTTTGTTTTTCAGGCCCAGCAGGCGTGCCGGATTGGCAGAAGCGCACGCCACGGCCTGCGGCAGCGTCAGCCCGAAAGACACAAGGTTTTTGACTCCCTGCAGCATGGTCAGGCTGGAGCCGGCTATTACCTGGTCCGACGTGCGCCGCCATACGCCGTCCTGGAGGATAACATCTTCGTCATTGGCGGTAAAAGGCGGCTGCGGTTGGCCGGTGGGGCGCAGCGCGTCGGTAATCAACACCAGGTTTTCCGGCGGTTTGACGCGAGCCAAAAAGGCCACCACGTCCGGGTGTACGTGTTTGCCGTCGGCAATGATTTCGGCGGAAATCTCGGGGTGCATCAGCACCGCCCCCGCCGCCCCCGGCTCGCGGTGGGTAAACTCGCGCATGGCGTTAAAGGCGTGCGTGGCATGGGTAATGCCCAAAGAAGCTCCGTGCAGAAATTCCGCATAGGTGGCATCGGTATGGCCTGCCTGCAGCAGAATGTGGTGTTCTTGGCAGTATTTTACCAGCAGTTCAATGCCGTGCAGTTCCGGAGCCACGGTCATGTTGGTAATGTGCCCCTGTGCTGCGTCATACAGCCGTTCCAGCGCGGGAATGTCTATCAGGGAAATGTCCTGCGGTTTCATAACCCCGGGTTTTTTGGG
>CALUVA010000044.1 GCA_944324105.1 uncultured Elusimicrobiales bacterium | reverse complement strand
ATATAAAACGGGGCTGTTTGTGTCGCCTCATTTGTTTACGCCTGCGGAGCGCATACGCATAAACGGGCGGCTGATTGCCAAACCCGCTTTTGCCAAACTCTGCCAGACCGTCCTGGCGCAGGAAAAAGAAAAACTGAACTTTTTTGAAATACTGACAGCCGCCGCTTTGCTGTATTTCTCCCAAAAGCAAGTACAATATGCCGTGTTGGAAACGGGGCTGGGCGGGCGCAAAGACCCCACCAATGCCTGTCTGCCCGCGGCCTGCTTGATTACTTCCATCGGACTGGACCACTGTGCTTTATTAGGCCATACCTTGGCGCAGATTGCGCGCGAAAAGGCCGGTATTATTAAATCCGGTGTGCCGGTTTTTTGTCCGCCCCTGCCGCGTGCGCCCATGGCGGAAATCCGCCGTGCGGCCCGTGCCGTTTCCGCGCCGCTTGTCATTGTGCGGGAGGGGGAGCCGTTTGCGTTAGAAAATGTAAACTGGTCCAAAGGATATATGCGTTTGCGGAAAGGGAAAACCGTCTGGCCTTTGCATCTGTTGGGGGAAAAACAAGTGCAAAACGCCTGCCTGGTCTATCAGGTCTGCCACTTCTTGGGTGTGGCAGACTGTGCGCTGAAAAAAGCCTTTGCGCGGGTATATGTCCCGTGTCGTTTTGAAGTGTTGCACAGCAAACGAAACAGCTTTATTTTTGACGGGGCGCATAACCCGCAGGCGGCGAGGGCGTTTGCAGATTTTTTTACACGTAGCCCATGGACCAAAAATGCCGCGCTGGTTTGCGGTTTTATGCGCGATAAAGATTATAAGAATATGCTACGCGTGCTGGCCCCTCATTTTTCAGCTCTGTATCTTACCCGTCCGCTGTCTGTGCGGGCGGCTGTACCGGAGGAAGTGCGTACCGTTTTGCCGCGCGGGGTAAAAGCCTTTTTCTTTACTTCGCCGGGGCGGGCTTTGCGTGCCGCGGCGCAGGCGTATCATACGGTGGCCGTAACGGGGTCTTTTTACCTGGCAGCGTATCTTCGCGCGCGTAGGGGATTGACAGGATCCTCCTATTGTGATTAAATAAAAATATACTATTTTTAGGCGGGAAAATATGGTGCTTGAGAACAATCAGTCCGACGGACAGACCGATATTACACGTTTCCTGGAGAAATTCAGCCAGGACGTGTCTTCTTCCGATTTCTCTTTTTCCCGTCCAGAACCCCGGGAGCAGGACACTTCTTACTCGGCTTCCAAACAAGAACAATACCAACAGTCTTTTGAAAAGCTGGAAGAAAAGATTCGCGAACTAGAAGACAAATTCGAAGCTTCCGCCGCAGTGAGTGAGGCTATTATGCGCGAGTTGGCCCGTAACCGTTCTTCTGCGGCAGAAAACCAAAAAAGCAAAGATGCTTTTATGGCTAATATTACCGCTTCCATAGCCAATTTGAAAGAAAGCGTGGAAAACCTTTCCCGCGCTCAGCGGACGCCGCGCATATATGATCCCGCTCCTGCTCCAGGACGGACTTTTGACGCTTCTCCCGCGGCACAGTCTTCCGCCGAAGAGTATTTGGCCATGACGCATTACCGGCCGGAAAATTACCGTGCGGCCCAACAAGCAAAAATAAATGCCGAACGGGAAGAAAAAGAAAAAGCGCTGTCTGATTTGCGCACCGCCCAGGAAGAAAAACGTCGTGCGCTGGCAGATTTACAGGCTGTGCGCGGGGAAAAAGATCAGGCCTTATTTGATTTGGATGCCGCTCGCGGCGAACGGGCCAAGGCCCAGTCCGATTTGCGTGCTGCCCGCAGTGAAAAAGAACGTGCTTTGCAGGATTTGGATGCAGCCCGTGCGGAGAAAACTCAAATCCAGGCTGAGCTGGTAGCTGCACGAAATGAAAAAGAACGCGCTTTGTTAGATTTGGATGCGTCCCGCGGGGAAAAAGCACAGATCCAGTCAGAACTGGCTTCTGCCCGCAGTGAAAAAGACCGCGCCCTATTTGATTTGGACACCGCCCGTGCCGAGAAGAACCGGGCGTTAGATGACTTAAAGATGACGCGCGAAGAAAAGGAACGAGCAGAAACCCAGTTACAAGGGGAGCGGGAAGAAAAAGCCCGTATTATTTCCAGTCTGCAGCAAAAGGCTTCGCAACTTAAAGCCGTTAATGTGGCTTTAGACCGCGAAATTAAACGTGCACAGCAGGAAAGAATGGAAGCTCTGCGCAAATCGGCAGAACAGGCCAAAGAGATCCTTTCTTTGCGCGATGCGCTCAACGCCGCCGAGGAACATTTCAAATCTTTTGATTTTGAAGGGCGGATAATTTCCATCAAGCGCGAATATCAACATAAAGTATCTTCTTTGGAAACCCGTCTGCAAGAGATTTCCGATACTTGTGTAAAACAGGTGGAAGAAATTGAATCTCTGAAAGCAGAAAACCTGAAGTTGCATCAAGCCGCCGAAGAACGTGAACAGCTGGCCGCTTTATATGAAGCCAAGACGCAGGAGCTGGAAGAACTGCAGGCTTCCGTAGCGCAGTTGCGCGCCAATGACGACAATGAAGCCCGTTTGGCTTCTTTGACACAGCGCATGCAACATTTGCAGCAGGAACATGAGGAGCTTTCTTTGCGTTTGACGCAGGCGCAGGAGGCGCTTCAGTCGGTTACGGCGGAAAAACAGCAGTTGGAAGATAATTTTAAGGTTTTGCTTGGGAAAATTGAGCAAAATGATGATGTTATACGGGACTTGAAGCATCGTATTTCCGTTTTGACCCAGGAAAATAAAGAATTGAAAAGAGACCATTCAGCCCCTAAATCTACAACGGTCTCTTCTCCGGCTTCACATGGTGTGGTATTGCATCATAAACCGGCAGCACCTGTTCGCCTGGGAAACAATACGGTACATGAGCCCTTACCCCAGCAGTCAGGGGCGGCTGTGGAAACCCAGACACAGCAGGTTAAGCGAGCCCCTGTTTTGACAGAAGCAGATTTGCCCGAAATTCGCGTGGCGGAACCTGTCCCCCAGGAAGAATTATATAACGGGGAAGATTTTTTGGAAAAAACGGACAGTTTCATCGGACGTATGAAGTGGTCCATCTTTCGGGAAGATAGATAAAATTCCAATACATTTTCAAGCCTGATGAAAATCAGGCTTTTTCACAGGATTTAACATGACAGAGAAAACGAGCGTGGCCGTTTTGTATGGCGGAAGATCTACAGAGCATGAAGTATCCGTACATAGTGCGCAAACTGTTTGCCGTTTGTTGCGGCAAAGCGGAAAATATGATGTAACTGAAATTTTTATTGATCGGAGAGGTTATTGGTTTTTGCAAAAGCAATGCGGCCCTTTGTCCCCGGATGACAGACCTGTTACACCGGTTATATCTTCCAAAGGGAGCTTGCTGCTGCCGGAGGAGGGGGTGTTTTTAAAACCGGAAATTTATTTTCCCGTTTTGCATGGTACCAATGGGGAAGACGGCACTATGCAGGGCCTTTTAGAAACGCTGGACGTGGCGTATGTCGGTTGTGGGGTAACGGCTTCGGCCATGGCCATGGACAAAGAAGTGGCCAAAGTAGCCGCCTGGAAAAAAGGAATACCGGTCTTGCCGTATAAAAAAATTTCCCGCGGGGAGTCATATGATAAAGCTTCTTTGGAAAACTGGGCGGCGCAGACGGGATACCCGTTATTTGTTAAACCCGTCCGTTTGGGTTCCTCTGTCGGTGTAACTAAAGTAAAGTCCGTATCCCAGCTGCACCGGGCAATAGAGTTTGCTCTGCGTTTTGATACGGACGCTTTGATAGAACAGGGAGTGGAAAGCCCGCGTGAAGTGTTCTGCGCTTTGCTGGGTGAAGGGACGACCTTGCGTTCCTCTCTGTGCGGAGAACTAAAAACTCCTTGCGGAGAATTTTTTGATTACCAAGCCAAATACATTACCGAAGGCGGTTGCGAAACCCGTGTTCCCGCGGATCTGCCACCGCAAATGCAGCAGGAAATCCGCCAGTACAGTGAAGTGATTTTCAAGGCCCTGCGCTGCAGCGGTTTGGCGAGGGTAGATTTTTTGATAGGAAAAGACGGCAAATTGTGGTTTTCCGAAATTAACACTATTCCGGGGCTTTCCGAAACCAGTTTATATCCGCAGCTGTTTGAGGCTTCTGGCCTGTCCTATTCCCAAGTGCTGGACGAACTGATATCTTTGGCCAGGCATACCTGGAAATCCCGCCGCAGCCTGTCCGTGGAGCGTGCGGGATGATGCGCGGAATTTGGCGGCGTTTTTTGTGGTTGGATTTTCGGCTGAAACTGGTGTGGCTGTTTTGTCTGTTCGGCCTGTTGTTAAATACTCTTTTTTTGTGCCGGGATGTACAGCAAGGGGGAATACTGTTGCGCCTGCATGCCGGATTTTGGATATTGTATGCCGGACAGATTGTTTTTATATTGCTTAAAGAGCGGATGGTGGCAGTTTTATCTTTATTACAAACGGTGTTGGCTTTTTTGACGAATGCTGACTTTACTTTTGTGCCTGTACTGCGTGTGCTTGGATATATGATATATATGGTAAAAGGCGGATTTTCCTTGGAAGAAATGGATGCCTATAAGTATATATTTATGTCGGCCTGCCTGACACTGGAACTGCTGAAAACGGCGTGGTTATGGTTGCTTTTGCCTGCCCCCAAAAAGAGACAGGAACTTCCTGCCCATTCGGCGGAACGGTTATAATTATTTTGAAATTCCGGCTATGCCTGGGTTTTTATATACGGTTTGAAAGAAAATTCAATTGAATATCAATTACTTCGTCCCCGAACAACGAAATTGCGCATTGAGTACGGGGAAAACAGATAAAAACGCCCCAGGCTGAAACCCGGGGCGTTTTTATTGATACTTTTTGATGAATGTTTCTTTAAACTGCGTAAATGTTCCATTTTCTATGGCCCGGCGTATATTTTCCATAGTACGCGTTAAAAAACGGATATTGTGCATGGACAGCAGGCGGTGGCTGGTCAGCTCCCCGCTGCGGAACAAATGACATAAATAAGCACGCGAATAATTGCGGCAGGCAAAGCAGTCGCAGTGTTCATCCAGCGGCCGTTCATCCAAGCGGAAGCAGGCGTTTTTGATATTCAGGCGTCCTTCTTCCGTCATCACCAGCCCGTTGCGTGCCACGCGCGTGGGCCAAACGCAGTCAAACATATCCACCCCGCGCTCCACACAGTTTAAAATTTCTACCGGCGTGCCCAGCCCCATAAAATAGCGGGGTTTTTCTTCGGGCAGGTTATCCGTGACGGCGAGGACAGAGTCATTCATCTGCTGTTGCGTTTCCCCCAAAGACAGGCCGCCTATGCAATAGCCGTGCGTCGGCAGGGAAGCCATATGCAGGGCCGCTTCTTTGCGTAAATCGGGGAAAACGGCCCCCTGTATAATGCCAAATAACAGGGAATTGCCTACCGTGAAGGAGCCGTCCGCTTTTTGTGTGATGTCCTGCGCAGGGACAGTTTTTTGGTATTGCCTGGCCGCGCGTTCGGCCCAGCGTTTGGTTTGTTCCAGGGCCAGGCGCGCTTCATGTTTGGACGGGTCTTTGGCGTGGATACATACGTCCAACATGGTCCAAATATCGGAGCCTATTTCCTTTTCAAATTCAATGACGTTTTCCGGTGTGAACAAATGTTTGCTTCCGTCATGGTGAGAGCGGAATAGGACTCCTTCTTCGCTGATTTTGCGAAACTGCGATAGACTGTATACCTGGAATCCGCCCGAATCGGTCAAAATGCTTCCGTCCCATTTCATAAAGTTGTGCAGTCCGCCCAGCTGCTGCAGGGTTTTTGTCCCGGGGCGCAAATATAAATGATAGGTGTTGGACAGCAAGCACTCAGCATGTACTTCGCGCAAGTCGGCCGAAGTAAGAGCTTTGACGCTGGCCTGCGTGGCCACCGGCATAAACACCGGCGTATGCACGGTGCCGTGTTTGGTGTATAAAATACCCGTGCGTGCTTTGCTGGCAGGGTCTTTGGTGAGAATGTGAAAGGGAGAAATCATATATATATTTTATCATATGCTTTATAGGACCGTCCCGCAAGGAAGATGCCTAATTTCGCAATGGCAGGATATAGAAAAGGGAACCTCTTTCCTGTGTTGGCATGGAAATCGCGTTCCCTTTTATGGCATGGATACAACTCACCCTTTTCCCCCCGGAAAAGATGTTTAATTTAATTTATTATATTAATTAAAAAAGGTCAAATATTAAAAATAATTATATTATATTTTGTTTTTTATGCGTCAATATCAAAGTTTATAACAGCAGTAAATACAAAAGCAGTAAATATAAATCCTGTTTCTGTGGAAAGCAAAGGCAGCTGTCAGTTTGTTTTTTATTTTTTGATACAATAAATATATGAATAAAACTTACCAGAAAATTTGTACGGTTTTGACAAGAATACCGCCATCTGTTTCAAACGGATTTACACTGATAGAACTTTTGGTTGTAGTGTTGATTATTGGAATATTGGCTGCTATTGCTTTGCCCCAATACGCTATCTCGGTGGAAAAATCCCGTGCAACACATGCCATCGTCGCCGCCCGCGCGCTCAAAGACGCACAGGAAGTATATTATATGACCAACGGGAGTTATGCGTCTTCGTTGGACAATTTGGATATACAGATCCCGGATGTGGATGGGTTTAATTTGGAAACTGGCAGTATTTCCAGCGGCAGACTGGCCTTTTTGCGTGATACCGGGGACTATTATATTGTGGCCAGCGGCGCATACAGGAAGGGGTCCGGCACTGTATTGAAAAATATGTTGTATTGCTGTCCCAGCACGGAAAAAGGCCGTAAAATTTGCCGCACCGTGGGCAGCCAACAAGCTCCTTCCAATTCCCACTGCAGCGGTGCTTGGCAAATTTTTTAACTACAGTAGCAGCATGCTGTCGCCAAACGAGTAAAAGCGGTATTTTTTCTCCACCGCTTCACTGTATGCACGGTAAATAAAATCTTCATTGGCAAACGCCGTTACCATACATAGAGGGGTGGAATCCGGGAAATGAAAGTTGGTAATAAAGCAGTTTATGGCTTTAAATTGATATCCCGGGTAAATAAACAGGTCCGTCCATTTTTTGCCGGCGGAAGTGAGGCCGTTTTCGGTAAAACTTTCCAGCGTGCGCGTGCTGGTGGTGCCAACGGAAAAAATGCGTTTTCCCTTTGCGCGCGCCGTATTGACGGTTGCGGCCGTTTCGGGCGGCACTTCGGCCAGTTCGGCTAGCATATGGTGCTGCTGAGGTTCCCCGCGCAGGGGTTTAAAGGTGCCCCAGCCGACATGCAGGGTAATGTAAGCAATTTGCACCCCTTTGTCTTTTAGCTTCTGTAGAAGTTCTTCGGTAAAGTGAAACCCCGCCGTCGGTGCTGCGATGGAGCCCTCATATTTGGCGTATACGGTTTGATAGCGTTCTTTGTCGCCGGCCAGGCTGGGAGACATTCCTTCGTGTTTGCGGGCTTTCTCAATATATACGGGCAGTGGCATCAAACCGTGTGCATGGCAAAAGGGCAGAATATCTTCCTGGTTGAACTGCACCAGGACTTCGTTGTTTTCGGTTTTGCCCAGCATTTTGCCGCTTAAACCGCCGCCGAAATCCAGTTCCGCGTTTTCTTTGTAATCGCGCGTCAGCACCGTCCAAACATGCGGGTCTTTTTGCGGGCGCACGAGCAAAATTTCCACTTTGCCGCCTGTTTTTTTATGTGCAAACAGCTTGGCGGGAAAAACTTTTGTGTTGTTGAGCACCAGCACGTCCCCGGCATTAAAATATTCGTGTATGTCGCGGAAAATGCGGTGTTCTATAGTTTGACTGTCGCGGTGCAATACCATCAGCCGCGCGCTGTCGCGCGGGGTGGCGGGTTGCTTGGCGATGAGGGGGTCAATGTTGAATTTTTTGAATTGTTCGAATGCCATATCTATTGTTTGGTAATGTCTGAAGAGGGAAAATAATTGGCCAAAATCTTTTTGTAATTTTTGCCGTCTTCGGCCATGCCTTTGGCTCCGTCCTGGCACAGACCTATGCCGTGGCCGTAGCCGCGGCCGGAGAATGTAAATCCACCTGCGCTTTTGTCTATATCCGTGATTTTGCAGCTGCGCAGCACGCTGCTGCCTACGGAAAGGCGGAATTTGGGGCAAGAAAGTTCCTTCTTGCCTTTATTGGTAATAAACTCCAGTGTTTCGGCGCGTTTGGTGCGGCTCTTTTTGGCCACTTTTATTTTTTTGACGGAGCCTTTTAGACCGTTTCTATTTACAAAATTATTGATGGATTTTTGCGGCACTTTGCGCGTCCAGGAATAGCTTTTGCTATGGCTGTCCGTGGAGCAGGAAGCGCCCCGGAGAGGTTTTACCGTGGCTTCTTTGGAGCCCGTCCAGCTTTTGGCGTCATCAGTGCCGCCGCCGCAGTTGGCATGGTAATAGGTGTAAAACGGCTGGCCTTTATAGGTTAAAATTTGGTTTTCGGTGGCAGTAACGGCCTGGCGCACGCTGTCATACACTTTTCCGGAGCCTTTGTACATTTGGCTGCGTACGTCATTATATACATCAAATTCGGTGTTTTTACGCCGATGCACTTCCATCAGCGTATAGGTGCGTGCGGCTACTGCCTGCGCCTTTAAGGCTTCCAGCGGCCAGGAAGGGCTCATTTCATAGGGCAATACACCCAGCAGATAATTTTCCATATCGGCGTATTCTATGATTTTAAAAGTCTTGCCGTTTGGCACGGCATAGAGTTTGCCCGTATAGCTGTTTTTTTGAAAAGTTAAAGTAACGTTTTTGCTGGGTTCGATAACCAGTGTCCCCCGGTATTTTAAAGCGCCGATGCGCACGGTTCCGTTGCCTGTGGATTGTACGGTGATGGTTTCCGGTTTGCTGACTTTATATTTTTTCTTGCTGTTTTTTGCGTATATATACACCAGGCCGGAACTTTGTATTTGGGCATTTTTTAGGTTTTCCGCCAGCAATACGCGTACGGTCTGTTCGGCGCAGACGGGCAGCGCAAAACAGGCCAGGAAAAAAGCAAACAAGATTTTTTTCATTTAAAAAAGCAACCCTTCGCCGCACTTCTTACCCAAATGGTCATAGGCTTTTTTGGTGGCTACGCGGCCGCGCGGCGTGCGGGCGATAAAACCAGCTTTAATGAGGTAAGGCTCTATGGCGTCGGTCAGTGTGTCTACGGCTTCGGACACGGCAATGGCCAAGTTTTCCACGCCCACCGGTCCGCCTCCGAAGCGGTCTATCAACGCTTCCAAAATGCGCTTGTCCACGCTGTCCAGGCCTTCGGCGTCAATGTCCAAAGAGTTCATGGCCGTTACGGCAATGTCGCGCGTGATGACGCCGTTGCCTTTGACCTGTGCAAAATCCCGCGCCCGGCGCAAAAGCCGGTTGGCGATGCGCGGCGTGCCGCGGGAGCGTTTGGCCAGCTCCGTCAGGCCCTCGCGGTCGGCGGCGATGTTAAGCAGGCGGGCCGAGCGGGCCAGAATATC
>CALUVA010000043.1 GCA_944324105.1 uncultured Elusimicrobiales bacterium | reverse complement strand
GCTGGGCAGAAAGCAAGGCATAATAGGCGCTTTTTACCTGGGCAATGATTTCATTTTCCGTATCGCACAAATCCATCTGGGCGCGCTGTAACTCTAATTTCTGTGTTTTTATTTCACGCACCAAATCGGTAATGCCGGAAATGGACAAATCCGCATTGACGGAAGATGTGGTGTCGCCGCTGTCACTGCGTGCGGCGGGAGGGACTTTAGAGTTGGTATATTCCTGCTGGGCTGAAAAAGAAACCGTGGGCAAAAAGGCCGCTTTGGCGTTGGAAAGCGTCACAGCGGCCGACTCTACGGCCAGCTGCGCGCTGATTACACGCGGGCTGTTGGCCAGCGCGATGCGCACACAGTCGTGCACGGTCAGCTTTTCGTCCAAAGACGGCAACGGCGCGTCCGGATCCGGCAGGGCGGCCAGCGCGGCGGCCGCTTCCGCCTGAGCCTGCTGTAAAAGCGGCGCAGACTGGCTGGTGTCCACGGATACATTTTCTTCCTGTGTGCCGGCGGCTTGGGCAGGGGAAAGGACGGCCTGCCCATCAGAGGTCTGTGCATCTGCAGTCCGGCCTTCCTGCGGTTGGGGCAACTGCGCCCAAGCGGCAACGGCCGTTAGCCAAACAACGGAAATAAGAGCAGGAAATAGCTTTTTCATCTTCAATATTATATAAATAAATGTATTTTTTTCGTAAAATTTTTACAGTTTTTTTACTACCAGGAACTACATATAAACACACGAAGCGGCCGTTTTATTGCATGGAAAACAAAAGCAAAGCCGTTGCGCCCGAAAACCCCGTTATTTATATATAATAGAAATATGTGGAAACCAATTGTACTGCTAATTTGTTCCAATTTATTTATGACAGCCGCCTGGTACGGACATCTGAAATTTAAAAGCACCGCCTTATGGACGGTCATTTTAGTCAGCTGGGGAATTGCGTTTTTTGAGTACTGCCTGCAGGTGCCTGCCAATCGCATCGGCAGTGGGTATTTTACGGTTACGCAACTGAAAGTGATGCAGGAAGTCATTACCCTGGCCGTATTTACGCTGTTTTCCGTTTTGTATTTTCACGAACATTTCCGCTGGAACCATCTGGCCGCTTTCTGCCTGTTGGTAGGGGCAGTGTTTTTAACCTTTAAACAATGGTAGAGGATCTCCATGAAAAACAAACATAAACTCTTTACCCAAATGGCCGAACTTGTGGCCGGACAGTCCACCTGCTGCCGTATGCAGGTAGGAGCGATATTGGTCAAAGACAGCCGCGTTATCAGCATCGGTTTTAACGGTGCCCCGTCCGGACAGGAACACTGCGAGGACCATTTTGCAAAACTTTACGAAACGGATTTTAAAAACCAGTTTCCTACCTATGAAGAATACCGTGCCAGCCGCACATTTTACGACGCACACGGGAAATGGTCCATTGAAAACGAACTGCACGCGGAACAAAATGCTATTTTATTCGCGGCCAAAAACGGCATTTCCACCGCAGGAAGTACGCTTTATGTAACTTATTCGCCGTGCGTACACTGTGCAAAGGTCATCATTACGGCTGGGATTTCGCGCGTATTTTATAAGCACCTCTATGACCGCAGCCAGGACGGTTTAATTCTGCTGCATAAAAATGGCATTGAATGCCGGCAGCTGACCGAGCAGGAACTGGCCTGATTTTCCCATATAAAAACCCCACCGAAAAGGCGGGGTTTTTGATATCGGAGCAAACTAAATGATACGCGCTTTTTGCAAACTGTCCAACACTTCGTCACTTAATGGAGCAAGAATATCAGGCTCACAGCAAACGCAGCAGGCGGCGCGGTTTGCTTCTTCATTAACGGCCTGCAAGTCCGCCCCATTGAGAACCCCCAGACACAACACGGCAGCAAACGCCTCACCACTGCCTGAGCCGTTTACAAACTGGTCGGCATAAAAGCCCCCGCATTCATATACCTTCCTACGGTCTAACAACAAACTGCCTTCTTCTCCTCGCGTTACGGCCACAAAACGCAAAGCGGAATAACGTTCCAGCAGTTTTCGGGCAACCGTTTCTGCGCCGGCCCCGTCCATTCCCAGCCAATGAGAAACGACACCTATCTCAGTCTGGCTCATCTTTGCTCCCGTCGCACGGAGAAAAGACTGCTCCAGAATTTCTGAAGAATAGTACGGATAACGCAAATGTAAATCAAACAACTTCAGTGCTTGAGGGGAAACTGTATCTAAAAATTTATATATCGTCCGGCGGGATTCTTCACTGCGCTGAGCCAGTGTGCCGAATATCACTCCGTCCGATGTTCCCGCCAAAGACTCCAATCCCGCATGAAACTGCAAATGATCCCAGGCCACATCTTCCAAAAAATGATAAGAAGATTTTCCGTTTTCATCATAATGCACGCGGGCTTCTCCGGTGGGCAATTCAGCACATTTTGCCACATAATCATCGGACAGATGCCTTTCCTGCAATTCACGCAATACACGGCGTCCGTGTTTGTCTTCTCCGACGGCAGACACCAGCCGGCCAGTTGCTCCCATTTCTCCGCAATACCACGCAGCGGCGGCCGGTGCGCCGCCCAAACGAGCGCCCGTAGGCAGCAAATCCAATAAAACTTCTCCCAGAGCAGCAATTTGTAACATAAATAAGTTCTCCTATTTTTTACAATACAATATTTGTCCGGCTGTAACAATGCCGCTGTTAGAATTCCAAAACTTTGCGTTTTTTACTATAATAAATATTATGCAAAATACAAATAACAACCAAGAGTCTTTATCTTTGTTTATTTCTACATTTATTGACGCCTGCAAAGCCCACAAAAAACCGTTGCTGATTACACTGGTTGCCATTGTTGTTTTGGCAGGGGGAATTGCCGGGTATGTGTCCCACAGAGAGAATATCCTGCAAAATTCATGGGCTAAGTTTTATGATGCCCAACTTGCTCTACTCTCCCAAGGACAGGATGCGGGCTTTGCCGCTTTTGACCAGTTAAATGCCGTTTATCCTGATACGGATGCCGCATATTACGGCAAACTTATGCAGGCAGATTTGTTGTTTACGGAAGAAAACTTCGCCCAAGCAACAGATATCTATAAAGCTTTATTAAATGCTAAAAATCCACAGGTGCGTGCCATTGCCGCCGTATCTTTGGGCGGGGCTCAGCAGGCCGTACAAGATTATAAAGGGTCCATTTCTACCTTGCAGAATTTTATCACAGCTAATCCGACCAGCTTTGCACTGCCCCAGGCTTATTTTACGCTGGCTTTGAGCCAGGAACTATCAGGTGATAAAGCCGCCGCGCTGGACACTTACAAAAAACTGCTGGAAGATTATACCCAAACCTATTTTGGGGTATTTGCCAAAGACAAAATCAGCCAGTTAAGCAAATAAATTTTTCTCCCTTTCCGTTCAACGGAAAGGGAGAATTGTTTACAGTCTCACCCAGACGTACAATCCAACACAAGGATCCCCCTCATGCAAAAAACATTAAAAACGCTAGCCGTACTGTTGTTGCCGTTGTTGTTCTGCGCCGACGTACAGGGCGCGGGCTTTGCGCTGTATGAATACAGCGCCCGCAGCACCGCCATGGGCGGCGCGGCCATGGCCAACGGAGCCGAACCGGCATCCCTGGCTACCAACCCCGCTTTAATTACGGAGTTGGAAGGAACACAGGCCCAACTGGGGCTGACGGTGGTCAGTGCTGACGCCACTACGACAGTGGCGGGTAATTCCCGTTCTCTGAAAAGCGATACATGGTACTTGCCAAACTTTTTTATCACCCATAAATGGAGCGACCAAGTATCTTTCGGCCTGGGGGGGTTTTCCCGCTATGGCCTGGGTGGCGAATACGAAGATCCAGTGGAAAGCTGGCCTGGAAGCAATCTGGCCTATAAAGTAAAACTGGAAACTTTCTCTTTTACACCGACGATTGCCGTCAAGGCTAATGACGAGCTATCCCTGGCCATGGGGCTGGAGGCCATGGTCATCGGTTTTACACAGAATTCTTTTTTTAATTTAGGAGCTCTGACAGGCGAACAAACAGGCCCCTATGAAGTCAGCGGCTCCGGCGTAAGCTGGGGGGGCAACTTCTCCTTAATTTACAAACCGTTGTGGGCGGAAAAATGGGCCTTTGGTGCCATGTACCGCTCCAAAGTCAAACAGAACTTAAACGGCCGCATTAACGCCGGCAACATGACTATCCCGGACCCGATTAATATCCACAGCGGAGACGCCGAAGGCGCCATCGCTTTGCCCGACAGCATTTCTGCCGGTATTTCTTATCAAGCGACGGATAAATGGGTACTGGAAGCCGGTATCGTGGGCACGTTCTGGAGCTCTTACGACCAAATCTTAATCCAGTACAAAGACAACAGCGCCAACCCCTTTGTATACAACAACAAGAACTACAAAGACGTGTACCGCTTAAACTTCGGCACGGAATACCAGCTCAACAAAAACTGGGCCTTGCGCGCCGGATACGTATTTGATAAATCCCCGATTAATAGTAAGGAAATGGACACCCTGGTCCCGGTGGACGACCGCCACATTGCCAGCGTAGGCGTGGGCTATGCCCAAGACAACTGGACGCTGGACTTTGCTTATGCCCATATTTTCAGCAAAGATTTAAGCGGCCGCTCCGAGCAGTTTGAAAATATCCCAGTCAAATA
Source organism: uncultured Elusimicrobiales bacterium (assembly GCA_944324105.1). Lineage (GTDB taxonomy): Bacteria > Elusimicrobiota > Elusimicrobia > Elusimicrobiales > Elusimicrobiaceae > Avelusimicrobium. The sequence goes on along the minus strand of CALUVA010000043.1, from coordinate 5,076 downwards.
TACCGACGGAAAGAGCGATATGTTTGCGCTGACGGTGGGGTATAAATTCTAAATTCCAAATCACCTAAAAAGCCGCCCTATACAGGGCGGCTTTTTTTCACAAAACCCGCAAAAACGGGGAATATTTTTTTGCCTTTACTTCCGGGCCCCGTATTGCTGAAGCAGGCGGACAATGTCAGTATAAGCTTCCTGGCGGGCCAACATTTACGAACGCTCTTCCCTTGCAGATCATAATATTTATATTTACCCACGCTTTGTAACCGTTCCGTCCACGCCAAAAGACGGGGGTTTTAACAGGATATTGGGTATCAGCCCATCCGATCCAGCACTTTCTGCACCAGGCGCGGGAAAGCATATTTTTTAAGGTCTTTTTCCCTCGCGCGTATAAAACCGGCCGGCGGGGGCAAGGTGGAGGAAACGGATACGCGGTAAAACCAGGCATAAATAATACGGTGGGATAGAATGTGTTTTACCGGGCCGGCCAGCGGCTGCGGCTTTTGCCTGCCGAATAGCCCTTTCCAAAAGGGGGAGGCCTGCAGGCCCTGCGCCATCAGGGGGGAGGAAGTTTCCAATAAAAGGGGCTCATACAAACCGCGCCAAATATCCCGTCCTTCCCGCCGGTGCAGCCAGGTATGGCCGTCCTGCTCTACATATATATAGGAAAAGAAACGTTTGGCCTGCGGCGTCTTTGCCGCCCGAACAGGTAACTGCCCCACCCGCCCAGTTTGATAGGCCACGCAGGAACGGACATACGGGCAGACCGCGCAGTCCGGAGAAGCGGGCACGCACTGAAGCGCCCCAAAATCCATAATCGCCTGGTTATAATCATCCGGGCGTTTTTTATCCAACAGTTTTTGGGCCAGGGCGGCAATCTGCTTTTTGCCTTCCGTGCTGTCCGCCGGGGTTTCTATACCAAAAATCCGTGCCAGCACACGCTGCACGTTACCGTCCACCACGGCATAGGGCATTTTATAGGCAAAAGAACATATGGCCGCCGCCGTATAATCGCCCACGCCTTTTAAAGCGCGCACGCCTTCATAGGTGTAGGGGAAACGCCCTCCCATGCTCTGCGCAGCTTCATGCAGATGGCGGGCACGGCTGTAATAGCCCAGCCCTTCCCAATATTTCAATACTTCGTCCTGTGAGGCCCGGGCTAAAGACTGCACATCCGGGAAACGGCTGATAAAACGCAAAAAATAATCATATCCCTGGGCCACACGGGTTTGCTGCAGGATAATTTCCGATATCCATATTTTATAGGGGTCTTGGGTATTCCGCCAAGGCAAAGGGCGTTTATGCAGGGCATACCAGTCCAAAAGCACGGAAGAAAAACTTTTCATATGTGCTATTTTACAATTTATAAAGAACTGAAAAAAAGTAAATTTTGGATTTTTCATTTCTTCAAATTTAACCCTATTTTTGCATTTAACTTAACATATGCAAAATTAGCTTTTAATTTTAAAAGGGGTTTGTTTTAGAAAAAAAGTTTTGCATATTGCAAAAAACGGAAAATATTTGCGAATGGTTAAAATTGGTTTTGTTTTTGTAATATACATCTGGTTCAAAGAAGGGGAAAATTGGCATTTAAAAATGGGGAAAAGTAAATAAAAAATCTAAAACGAAGTATTACTTCGTATATTTTGGGGAATGAGATAGATGTTTTTTCTGACAATCCCGCTTACAATCCGTTTCTGTCTTTATCAATTTTCCGTCGGAGAGAGGGGATTTGCACATATTCCGGCATAAAATGGCATATATTTGACATATATTGACATATGCCAAAATATTTTCTATTATATGTCATATTCCTGTGCAAAAGGCAGTGGAAAACTATTGCGAGAAGGAGCAAAACGTTTATGGAACAGGACACCGAACAAAAAGTCAAAATCCGTTTTAAATTCCGCTCCGGAGAAGAATTTGAAGCCGAAGGAACCCCTGACTTTATTGAGCGTCAACGGACTCAATTCCTCCGGCTGATAGGCACCCCCCAGGACAAGCCGTCCCGGAAAGACAAACAGACCAACGGCCATTTGCCCTTCTTTCCGCCCCAGCTGCCCCTGCCTGCTCCCGGCAGCGTAACAGACGACTCTGAGCCACTTCCTTCCTTTCCGCCGGATAGTGCCCCCGAGGAGCCGGCCTTTCTGCGCCGGAACCGACAGGCCTCTTCTTCTCTGTATCCGACTTCCAACATCTCCGGAAGTCCTGTACCTACCGGATCAGACATACGTTTATGGGAAGACATCGTTAAAACAGAAGACAAATTGGTTATATTACGGCGGAAAAACCGCCTGTTGACGGCAGAAACGGCTGCGCTGGTACTCATTGCTGCGGCCAAAACACTGCTAGGGTCCCAAAATGGCTACAGTGCCCTGCACTTATCCAAGGCCTTAGCCAAATCCGGCTATGGGGGGGAGCGGCTGGATCGCATCCTGGCAGGGGAAATACGCCTGGGAACAGTAAAAAGCGAAGGGAGTAAACGTTCTCGGGTATATCTCTTATCTGATGAAGGGTTTGCAAAAGCCTTTGTTTTAGCTGAAAAACTGGCTAAAGAAGGCCATTAACAGCCCCGGTAAGAAAAGGGGGGCAAAGGCCTTCCCCCAAAGCCTAATAAGTCTTTTAAGGAGAAAAGAATAAAAGCTTTAAATCAACTAGGAAAATTATTCAAGCTTTTTATAGGAGGAAAAGGCCAGTAATTTGTGATATTCTGTTTTTTTAAAGTATGCCAACTTCTGTCTATCCCCTGCATTTAGAGTTTTTGCTACATTAGCACATTTTCAATTCATATCTGCAAACAAACATCTTATCTTCCCCATATTCCAAAGAAATTTTCCAAAATTAAGTATATATTTTAAAATCATCCAATTTTTTAAAAATCTAATATTCCAAATTAGTTTTTAAAAAATAAAATTAAATACATTTTAAAAAAATAAAGCATTAAAATACTTTAATCTTATAAAATATTATCAGAAGAAACAGCTGGGGGAGTTTTTTGACTAATCTAAATAACTAACGATAATAAATATTATGTTAACTTTTATATCTAAAAAACACATTTTTAATATGCTATAAATAAAATAATAAAAATTTTATTTATACTTATTTTTTAAACATTTTTATTTTAAATATATCATAATACTTTATATTTTTTTATATAGCAAATCAATGAGTTTGAATGAAGCTAAAATATAAATGCATAAATGCCAAAACAAAAAAATAAAATATTCAATTACATATTTATATTTCTTATTTTGAATATTAAAAACAAAACCATAATTTTATGCAAATCAAAAATAAAGTTAATTTTGATTTATTCTGTAAAATCGCCCAGGACAATTTCGGGGTATATCAGATATAGGGGTTTTTGTCTTGTGGCATTTTAAAACACGCAAAATCAAAGTCAATTTTAAAAAACAAAAAAATACGCCCTATTTTAAGTTAATGCTTTTAAATTCACTCAATTATCTGGAAAACACATAAAAACTATATAAATAGTCCAAAATATTTTATGGGTATAAAAAAGGAGCTAGAAAATAAATTATAGAAGTCGGGGGACATTCTATCCCTTGGCATTTTACAGTACTGCTCTTTTATCCAGTCCCAAAGAGTTTTGAAGGCTTAAAAAGGCTTCCGTCCATTTCTAATAACACCGGGGATACTTCTTGGCAATTGCAGAGGATGCTAATAATTAGCCGCTATACTGGCATTTAGACGTTATAGAATGCTTTTACTAATGGGAGGCGCAATAAAGCTCTGATTAATAAGAAGAGTGAAAAAGGGGGAAAAAGGGAATAAAACTCAGTTCACACAACACTGCCATATCTTCTCCCCCCTAAAAAAAGGAAAACATTCCCCTCTTTTTTATATTTTCTAGTCTTTTTAACAAATATATTTTTCTGGCCGATAATTTATAGAGAGTAAGGAAAAAAAGTTGGTATCTTCTGAGGTATTTTATGTCTGCCTATATGCCGTTTTCCTGTTTCCCCACGCTGTTTTCTCTCTTTTAATTTCCTTAAAACAGAAAAACGAGCTTTACTCCCGCTTCACTTCTAACAGAGGAGGCCGCTTCCAAAACAAAACTGCGCCAGGGGGAAGGTTCGTAACTGATACGGAATTCTCCCCCCACTTTCCAACGCCGCCCCAAACTAAATTCCGTTCCGAATCCGGCCGTCCACACGGCCCCGCTGCTGTTCATATCCTCAAAAGCCAACGGAAAAGAGGCCCTGTTAAACACCAAGCCTCCGCCAAACAAGACATATAAAGCCGGATGAGTCTGAGGAGTGAGATTATATTTTATGACAGCGGAAACTGAATACTTGCTAATTTCTTCTAAAAATTCCGTTTCCCGGTCAACAGCCATCAGCCACTGCCCCTCCGCTCCGGCCCAAAACCGCTCGGAAATACGCTTCAACAAACGCACTTGCGCGCCGGCCATATTCCGCGAAAGAACCCCGCCTTCCCCGTCCTGGATATTCCCGACGGAAAACACGGGCCCGGCCTCTGCCTCCCAGCTTGGCGAAATATTGTTTGGTTGCGGCGCTGTTTCGTATATTAGCGGCACGGGGCGATATATATGGTATATCTGCCCGTGCGCACACAACGCCGCTGATATGCACAAAAAGGCCGCCAGAGCGACGGCTTTCAGCGCGGAAAGACGTTCTCTCATACAGTTTCCCCGCGCTTATTGTATAAAAACAACTCCCGGATTTTATATAACTTGTTTTATAGCAAAAGTTAACTGTTTATAACTATTTTTTTCTGTATTTTCCCTTTTATTTCAGGAGGAAACAGCATATGCCCTCCTAACAGGGCACATGCCTTTTACATGACAAGGGCGGCCCCAAAGCCGCCCTTGTTCCCCCCTGCTAAGTGTTAAGGATGAAGACGTTAAAAGCGCGTACCAATGCGGAAAAACGCGCTGTGGAACTGCAGGTAATTGTCTTTTCCGTAACAGCGGTTAAGGTCATTGCCTTTGACGAAGGCCACCGTATAGCGGTATTCCAGTCCCATAAAAATATCTTTGCTCAGGTTATACTGCAGCCCCAAGCCGGCAAACAAATCCAGCCCCCATTTGTCGGA
>CALUVA010000042.1 GCA_944324105.1 uncultured Elusimicrobiales bacterium | reverse complement strand
TTTACCGAAAAACTGCAGGGCTGGGCCACCAATCCGGTCAGCGGTTTGTTTATTGCCCTGGGCGTACTGCTGGTGTCTTTATATCTTATTGTGACGCTGGGCGAATTGATTATCGGTCTCCTGGAGCCGCTGTATGAAAATTACTATTTCCCCTTCCTGCAAAAAATATTTGCTTTCCTGGAAGGGACGCCCTGGTACTGGTTCCTGCTGGGCGACGGCGGGGAACAGTATTTCGGCGTTTTGTCCGATGGTTTAAAAATCGCACTGGTGGACGTCATGCCCTATGTGCTGGTGTTTTATTCGCTGCTGGGTTTTTTGGGCGAACTGGGCTATCTGCCGCGTCTGGCGGTGCTGCTGGACCGCCTGCTGCACCGCATTGGCCTGCACGGATACGGGGCTATCCCCATCATGCTGGGCTTCGGCTGCAAAGTGCCCGCCGTTATGGGCGTGCGCGTACTGGAAACCCGCCGCGAGCGCATTATCGCCCTGGCGTTGATTTTGGTGCTGGCGCCGTGCATTTCCCAGACGGCCATGATTTTGTCCATGCTGTCGCCGTACGGCATAAAATACCTGCTGATTGTGTTCGGCGTGCTGTTTATTAACGGCATTTTGGCCGGCACGATTTTAAATAAATTGCTCAAAGGCGAAACACCGGAAATGTTTATGGAAATCCCGTCCTGGAGCATTCCGCAGCTGCGCCCGCTGGCGCGCAAAATTTGGCTGCGCATGAAAGAATATTTTTCCGACGCGCTGCCGCTGATATTGGCCGGTGTGCTGTTTGTGGATTTAATGCAGTTTTCCGGACTGACGGACTGGCTGGCTAAAATTTTCCGCTATCCGGTGGAATATTTGCTGAATCTGCCCGTGGAAGCTACACCGGTGCTATTTTTGGGCTTCCTGCGCAAGGACGTGTCTATTGCGCTTTTGGAGCCTTTCAGTCTGCCGCCGGACCAGCTGGCCGTGGCCTGCGTGTTTATGGCAATGTATTTGCCCTGCGTGGCGACATTCTTTGTTATGCTGCGGGAGAACGGCCTGAAAGATACCCTGCGCATTGTGGCGCTGACCTTTGGGCTGGCGTTGCTGAGCGCGACGGTGCTGCGGCTTATTATTTAATTCAAGTGCAAACGCGCGGCAAAAAGTCTTTAGCCGCGCGTTTGGGTTATGTATTTTTGTGAAATTTGATTCCTCTGGCAGATCTTATATAATTTCGGGAAAATAAGAATTGACTATTTGTTTGTTTTGTTGAAATGGCTTTTCCTTGCGCCGTTTTTTTTTTAATACCTTTTTGTATGAATATAAAGAAAAACGCCGCATTTAGCTTAATAGAATTGTTAGTTGTTGTTTTAATTATAGGCATATTGGCTGCTATCGCTCTTCCGCAGTATGAAAAAGCAGTCGGGTAAACCGCCTAGTCTTTCAAGCCGATGCTATACATCGTGCAGTATTTTTTTACTACATGGCCAATGGAACTTATCCTTCGCCTTTCCAGGATTATGCTGCCGATGTCGGATTTAGTAGTTATACGGAAAATACTGGGTCTTTTGGAAAGGACGAATGGAAAGTACTGTTGCCAGACCGTATTGTGCTCTATCTCTCTCTGTACAAGCCAAGCGACGTCCGCTGTGAGGCACATCATAATAACATGCTTTATTACTGTTATACTTTTAATGAGCAAGCGACTAATCTCTTCCAAAATGTATTGGGGTGGGAGAGCAGAGCCCCTTCAGGCGCCACGGCCCCGGCGTTTGATATTCCTGTGCGAAAATAACAAATTTTTTATGAAACGCCCCGGGCTTACGCCCGGGGTTTTTGCAGAGAGAAAATTTAATTATTGCTGCCTATACGGCCAATGTCCACCGGCACGGGTACCTCGCCCAGCGGTGTGTCAAAAGTAGCCGTCCCTGTCAGATGATAGTCCACCGTCGCGCTGCCCATACTGACCAATCCCAGTAATTTTCCATTCAGCGCGCTCATAGGCACTGTCAGATGTACTTTTTGGTTTTTGTAGCTGGCGGGTTCTATGCGTACGTCTTCAAAATTAACATCCGCCACTTCAGTATCATTCATATACATTTTGCCTTCAAATTTTTTGATGGCGGCGGCTTCGCGGCGGTTTAAATTGGTAATGCCCAGATATACGTTAAAAGACAAAGAATCCACATTATAGTCGGACACTTCAATACTGCGCAGGGCATAAGTACAATTGGCAAAATTTTCGGCCTCCTGCACGCTTGCACAGGCGGTAAAAAGAAACGGAACCAAAGCTAAAACAAAAAATTTTTTCACGGCGGCCTCCAGATAAAAGTATTAATTTATTGTATAACATTTTGATTTTCTGCGCCGGGAGGATTTTCTCTGCCGGAAAGGTAAACGCCTATTTGCTATAATAAAAAAAACACCTGCAGGAGAAAGCCATGAACGATTTACAAAGAAAGATTTATGACCGTCTGGCCCGTTATGTGGCCGTGGAAACCACCAGCAACTCCCAAAGCAGCACCATCCCCACCACAGCCTCCCAGCTGCCCTTTGGAAAAATGCTGGCTGAGGAAATGAAACAAATCGGGCTGTCCAATGTCGGCATAGACAAAAACGGTTTTGTGTTCGGAGAAATACCGGCCAATGTATCCGGCGCGCCGGCTGTGGGCTTTTTGGCGCATATGGATACGGTGGAAGACTACTGCGGCAAAAACGTCCGCGCCGTACTGCACAGCAACTATCAGGGAGGAGATTTGGTCATTAATGCCGAAAAAGGTATGCGTCTGACGGAAGAAAACGCGCCTGATTTGCATAAATGTATCGGCCATGATATTGTTACTTCCGACGGGAACACCCTGCTCGGTGCCGATGACAAAGCCGGCATTGCCCTGATTATGACGCTGGCTGAACACCTGATTTCCCACCCCGAAATCAAGCACGGGCCGGTGAAAATTTCCTTTACCATTGACGAAGAAACAGGTACGGGTATCGGTTATTTTGATTTAAAACGTTTCGGTGCGGACTTTGCCTATACCATAGACGGCAGCGTGCTGGGCGATATTGACTGCGGCAACTTTAACGCCGACACCGTGGAAATCAAAATTATTGGGCGCAACTGCCACCCGGGCGCCGCGAAAGGTTTTATGGCTAATCCCGTGCGCATTGCGGCTGACATTGTTTCTTCCTGGCCGGAGGATAAACTCCCCGAAACCACGGAAGGGGAAGAGGGCTTTATCCTGTTTAAAGATATAGAAGGCAATTTGGAGCACGCCACGCTGGGTGGTATTGTGCGGCACCATGATCTGGCGCAGTTTGAACAGTTTAAAAAAGACTTGGCCGCGCTGGTGGAAGAAAAACGTGCTAAATACCCTGCCGCCAAAATCACGCTCACTTATCATGAGCAATACCGTAATATGCGCCAAGTTCTGGAAGAAAAGCCGCAAGCCATGCAGGTATTGGAGCAGGCCTTAAAAGACGAAAAGATTGGCTATCGCCTGACGCAGGCCCGCGGCGGGACGGATGGGGCGCGCCTGTCGCTTAAAGGGCTGCCCACTCCCAATATTTTTGCGGCGTATGAAAACCCGCACGGGCCGTATGAATGGATGAGCCTGGGCTGGGCCGAAAAAGCGTTTAACGTTATGCTGCGTATTGTGGAAAACGCCGCCAGATAAAAAATATGCCTCTTAAAAAGCCGCCTCATTTGGGGCGGCTTTTTTGTGTCATAAAAATATCCGGAGAGATGATTTTTATGCAGAGCTATTTTTTATGTCCGCCGTATCCCGTGCCGATGCGGCGGCCGATGGAGCGTAATTTTTTGTCCAGCTCTTCCCGCAGGTTTGGGCTGTCCGGCGCGGCAGCGGCTTTGCCCGGATAGAGCGCGTAGTTTTTGCGCTCCTCCCCTTCCGTGATATTGGGCATAATCACGTTGGCGCCGCTTTGCAGGGCTTTTAAACGGCCGTCTGGTTCCAGGGGCTCCATGGCGGTGGTAGCGGGTATATTGATATCCGGCAGCAGCAGGCGCGTAAGCGCCATTACTTTTAAGGCCGGAGTCAACTGCGGTGCGGGGGCATTCTTAAGCGGGGTGTCCGGATTAGGAATAAACGGTCCCAGTCCAATCATATCCGCGCCGAGCCGCTGAAAAAATAAAATGTCTTTGGCCAGCGAACGCAACGTCTGCCCGGGCAGTCCCACCAATACGCCGGTGCCGGTTTCATATCCCAGGTGTTTTAAATCATGCAGGCAGCGCAGGCGGTTGTCAAAACTCATTCCCGGATTGTATTTTTCATATAAAGCGCGGTCCGTGGTTTCTATACGCAGCAGGTAGCGGTCCGCGCCTGCCTCTTTAAAGGCCGCATAGTCCTCATAGGGTCGTTCGCCGATGCTCAAAGTAATGGCCATATCCAAAGATTTAATTTGCCGCAACAGGGGTGTCAGCACGTCTGTGCTAAAATAAGCGTCTTCCCCCCCCTGTAAAACAACAGTCTTATAGCCTTCCCGAGAGGCTTTTTCTGCCAGCGCGAGGATTTGTTCCGGTGTCATGCGGTAACGCATTACGCGGCTGTTTTGCGCGCGCAGACCGCAGTATAAACAGCCGTTTCGGCAAATATTGGTAAATTCTATCAATGCGCGCAAATGCACTTCGGCGCCTACATATTTTTTACGCACGCGGTCCGCCGCGGCAAATAAGGCCGCGTCCGCCGCCTCGTCCTGCAAGATATGCACGATTTCGTTTTCGGTTAAGCGGTGGGTTTGTTCCGCTTTTTGAATTAATAAAGACACATCCATGAATATAGTCTATAAAAAACCCCCTGTCTATGGACAGGGGGCTTAACGGATGGATTTTTAACGCGTGGCTTGGGGCTGCGGGGTAATGGAATCCAACAGGTTTTTGGAATCCGAAATGGTGGGCGACAAGACTTTGGTCACCGTATTGTAATTAAAGCGGTGGGAAATCTTGAAGCTTTGCGGATTCTCGGGAGGGACTTTGACCAGAATGGAATAGTTGTTCGGTTCTACGGCAGTGGTAATGCTCCATTCTATTTGTCCCTGCGCGACCGGATGTCGCGAATTAATCAGTTGTTCCAGGGTCTGCCCATTAGCCATTTGCAGATTTTTTACTTCCGTCAAGATAGGATCCAGCGGATTGGCTTGTGGCAAAGCCGGTGCCGTTTGCCCTTGGGGAAGAAAAGCTCCGTTTGCCGCAACCTGCTGAGGCAGAACAGGCTGTTGCGTTTGGCCGTTTGCCGGGGCATATCCCTGTTGTCCTGGGTAATTTTGTGCAGCAGAGTCTGACGGCAACTGGGTCTGCCCGGATGCTGAATTTGGGTCTAACAATTCATTTAGTTGCTGGTCCTGTACTTGAATTTGTTCTGCGGCGGGTGTAGCCTGCAGGAAGTTAAACTGTTGCGGCAGGAGCTCCAGGTAGGCCAACATAACGTAAATTAATGCCAGAATAACTATTGACACTACACTGCCTAATACCATTTTGGTCAGTTTGTTTCCTCCGGGTTTAATATCGGCAGCTTTCATATCGTGTTGGGTGTTGATATCCAAGTCGGATTCACTCAAATCCAGGCGATCGGATTCTCCCGGTTCATTGACCATGGGAACAGTTTTGATATCCATGGTGGCACCACGTTTGGTTTTGATGGTATTTTCCAGGATGACTTTGGACATGGTTAAATCAGCCTGGTCCGTTTTCTTGCCCGGAATAATCTCTTCTACTGCTTCACCTACGGACTGTACTTGCAGACCAGAAGTTCCATCAGCTTCTGCCTGTGCCGCCTCGGAGGAACCGGGAACAGCACCATAAGAGGCGTTGTGTCCCTGTGCGGCGGATTTATTATTGTCATTGATGGCAGGAGGAATGAAGTCGGAAATCAGATAAGTAGATCCCGCTTTCAATTCCACTTCTGTCATATCATTGGGATTGTAAAAACCTTTCCCTTCCGGCAGAGATTCTTCAGACTGCTGGACAGACTCAATTTCAGCTTCTTCGTTGATATCCACCGGCTTTGGCTCTTCGGCCGGGATAGGAAATTCCTGTTCGGGAGGGCGTTCTGTAAAAGCCTCATCCAAATCTGCCTGGGAAATCAAACCTTCTTCTTCCTGTTCAGGCTCGATTTTTTTTCCGGGTACCAGTTCTTTTACCGTTTCCGTAATTTCTTTTTGCTCCGGGGCCAAATCATCGGCGGGGTTCATTGGGGTCAGCTGGTCGGAAATAGGAGCTGATATGTTTTGAGCCTGCTCCGTCTGGGGCTGTTGCTGGGGCTGAACTGGCTGGGCTGGTTCATCGCCGGCAATGCTCAGTTGTGGTTGATCTGCTAAATCTAAACTTTCTTTTTCGGCGTGAGTTTGTGGCGCCGGGTCTTCATTTTTGGCTTGTGCCGACGGCATTTGCAGTTGTAATCCTTCTTCAGCGGCGGGCTGTTCGACGGGAGCCGGTTCTGTTGCAACGGCATCCAGCGAAGCCAAATCCGCCTTCGGCTGTTCTTCTTTCTGTGCTTCTTCCACTGCTTGTAAAATTAAATTATCTTGATGGGCCGGGGCAGTGATTTCATTAATAATTTCTTCTCTTTTTGCCTCGGTAATAGGAGCCGGTTGCTCTTTAGGGGCTTTTTCTTCGGTCTCTGTCTTCGGTAACGCAGACAGCCCTGCTTCCTGTGCGGCGGGCTGAGGTTGTTCCTGTTCTTGTGGAGCGTGTTCAGCCGTTTTTAAAGGAGAGAGCAAATCTTGGAAAGTAATTTCTTTTTCCGCTTCTGTTTGTTCTTCATGCAATTTGGCATTATAGAGGGAATCCAGTGCCGAGCGAAGAACCACTTCTTCTCCGCCTTTTTCAGGCATAGTTTCGGTTTTTGCCGCTCCGATTTGAATTTCATCCAAAAAGTCTACGGGCTTGGTTTCATTTTCCGCTTCGGCCTGATGTACCAGGTTTTCGGCATGTTTAATTAAGCTGTCTGTATTAGAAACAGCTTTATCTTCAGTGACGGGCGCTGCCTGAGTGGAGAGGTCTGGCGCGGGCGCGGAAACGGGCGACGAAGCAGAAACGGCCAAAGCGGCGTCCAGTTTTCCTTTTAAACTTTCGATTTCCTGGGTCAGGTGGTCTATTTTTTCAATTAAAATCTGTGCAGCGGAGGTATCGACGGCAGGAGCAGAAGAAACAGCATGCTCTTTTTCTTCAGGCTGCTGTGCGGAGGCATTTCCGTGGATATAGGCCAGTTCTTCCTGAGTCAGCGGGGCACGCGTCATGGTTTTACTTGCTTCGTCAAATTCAAAAATATTGGAAGCTTTTACCCACTCCTGTCCGCCGCCCTCTTCTATTTCTTCGGAACAAATCAGCGTGTCTGGCGTGAAACCGGCCAGATCGGCCAGTTTTTCCTCTTCATAAGGACCGTCAACTTTGTCATTAATATAAACCCAGTATCTCATTTGTTTTCCACCCTAACGTTAAAAAATAAACCGTCACGATACAAGCATACCAAATTATCAGCTTTTTGAATAGTCTTTTTTGTGAGTGTTGTATAGAGGCTTTAGGCCTCTTTGCTGGCTGCGCAGGCTTTTTTGTAATTTTCCAGCAGTTTGTCTAGTTCCTGAGGCTTTGTCTTATGGGATTGTATATTAGCCATCATATCCCCCACCAACTCAAGCGAAGATCCGCTTTCCAGCATATCCAGCACAAAAGAAGATATGCGCGCGTCTGATGTACCGTTGAGTTCTCCCACCAGCACCGTAAGTGCAAATTCATGTTTGGTGCGGTCTGATTTCCAAAAAGTATATGGTGCAAGGGATTTTTCAAAAAACGCGGTAATTTCTTCTGCCGGTTTGGTACCCAGGTAATTTTTCAGTGCCTGAGGAAGCAACCCCTGGGTCAGGGTTTGGGCTTTAACGTCGCGCAGATAGGCGGCCTGTTTTTCCGCTTCTCCGGCACTTAAAGAGCCAAGCAGAACTTTACAAGCCAATTCTTTGTTTTCCAATATGTCCTGGCAATGAGGCAAACGGCTAAGAAGTTCGTTCGTTTCCCGCTCAATTTGTACGAATGTTTTTTGTCCAGCGAAACGTCGGGCCAAATCATATTCATAACCGGCATAAGTGTCTTTTTTAGACAAAGCCTGGCGCAGTAAAATACGTTCTCGGCGCAAGGCTGCTTTCTGCCGGGCCTTTTCAAAAGTGGGTTCTGTACCGTCCAAGAGTACCTGTACCGCCAGGCCAAGGTTTTCTTCTTTTTGGCTGACGTGAGGCAAACGGGCCAGGACGGCGTCAAAAGTATCTCGTATATCCTGCGGTGTTTTCACTTTGAGATAGCGGCAGGCGATAATCATTAAATCTTCTTCTAAAATCTGCCCTTTAAGCAGTTTGGAGGTCAGTGCAATATCCTGCGCGTCTTTGGGGGTAATCCGGCACAGCATCACTTTGGCGGCCAGGGAGGCGCAGAGACATTCATCGCTGTTGATTTTGAGCAACGATTCAATCAACTTGTCAAAATGATCGGCAAAAGATATCGTGCCCGGCACTGTGTAAATGGCTTGTAAAGCAGCCGTAAGCTGTAGGGACAAGTGGTATTTGTCCGCTAGACGGTAAATATCTTTTTTGTTTTGGGTTTGTATTTTTTCGTTGAAGGCCAAATCTTTTTGGGCCTGCAAAATCAACCGATCCAAAGCATGTTGGGCTTTGTCTGCATCTTGCATATCTTTGTTGTCGCGCACATCTTTTAACGCACCGGCAAATTCTACATCAAAAAAGCGGCGGGAGCCGAACGAAGCGTAATAATTAAGCAATAAATCTGTTACTTCTGCCGGCGTCTCCAGCGCGCCGGTCAGTTCCGAAACAGAGACGGCGTTGTTGTACACGCGCAGCTGGCGCAGGGCCGCAGGCAAGGTAATTTCATCCAGTAAAATTTTGGCCACAATGGTATCCGACATGGCACTGGCTTCCCCCAACCGGGCGGAAACATCTGCTATGTCCTGCTGCAGCTGCGGCAGGGTTTTTTTATTTTCCAGGGTATAGACCAGCTTGGCGGCATAGTCATCGTCAATGTTGGGCAGCATTTTGTAGATGGTGCCCAGCATGCCGCTGCGTTTGGTTGCTTTTTCGCTCATAAATGGCTCTTAACAGGATTTTAGAAATACTTCTATATGCTGGCGGAATTTCTCGCTCCAGTCTGCGTCTTTGATAAATTCCAAATTGGCTTTAATATTTTCCACACAGCAACGCACCGCTCCTTTTAACAGGTGTTGCCCGCAGTAAATGTCCGACATAATGACAGGCGCAATATCGTCTTTAATTAAATCAATCTCACGCAGGCACTGTATGGCCGTGGTGGCGGTGTCGGCCGGTACGCGCGCGGCGTAAACCAGGGCATCCTGCATGGCCTTTTCGCGGTCTGAATCTTCTTTAGGTAGCTTTTTGGCCACGATAAATGCACTGTAGGCTGCACCGTCTTCTTGTATCAAATTGTTCAGCTGGGTTTTCAGCGCGCCGAGTTTGCGTATATGCGGCTGCAGTCTGTCCTTGATTTCCTGCGCGGTGGCTTTGCGCTTGACGGTGGTCTGCGCCGCCATCAGCGCCAGGGAACAGCCCATGGCCGCCGCCATGGCCGCGGCTGCGCCGCCGCCCGGGGTCGGGTCGGCCGATGCCAAAGCCTGATTGAATTTTTCTGCCGCTTTAAACCATTCCATACGGTGCGCTCCTACATAATGGTGCCCGAGGGCAAATCCGAATATTTTTTAATGCGCAGCATTTTCAGCCGGTCCTCGTCTATGCCGGTGCGGCTGAAAAATACGTGCTCAATGGCGCTGGCCGGCGAAATATAAATGCCTCGCTTGATGCCTTTGGGGTCGGTTTGCAGGCCGAGCCAAACATAAAAAGTAACAACGTCGTTAAAATTTTTCAGTTCCAGTTCCGCCG
>CALUVA010000041.1 GCA_944324105.1 uncultured Elusimicrobiales bacterium | reverse complement strand
CTGACGGAATCGGCGTCTTTTAAAGCGCGGTCCAGCAAGCGCAAAAAATAATTTTTACGGGATAAATCATAATGCGGAGTAGTAACGAGCGTAAACTCCGCGCGTCTTTTGGCCAGGCGGCATAGCTGTATGGCACGGTATAAACAGGCGTGTACGATATTAGGCTTAAACTCTTGTATTTCCTGCACCAGCCGCGCCAAGACGCCGGCCGTTTCCAGCGGGCGCAGTTTGCCTTTCATATGAAAACTGATTATTTCAAACCCCTTGTTTTGAAGGTCCTTCCCGACGGAGCCCAGGGGTTTTAAAGAAATAATTTTTACGCTGTGTCCCGCTTCGCGCGCGGCCAATGCCTGGGCGCGCAGGGCCGTTTCGGCCCCGCCTGTTTCCGTAGACGTACAGACATATAAAATATTCATATGCTTATTATAGCAAGTTCTTTTATCGTGTCGACTAAAGGACACCTATAAAACTTAACTTTAAGATAAAAAATCAGGCGGAACGGTATCCGCTCCGCCTGAAATATATTGTTTTAGCCGTTATTCGGCAGGTTTAAACTGGTCCTTACCTACACCGCAGACGGGGCAGGTCCAGTCGGCCGGCAAATCTTCAAATTTCGTACCGGCGGCAATACCGTGTTCCGGGTCTCCGACTGCGGGATCATACACATAACCGCACACTTCGCACACATATTTCATAAAACTACCTCCCTATTGGTTTGTAAATTGATATTTTCCTTTTTGGCAAATCGTTGAAACGTTTTCAAAAAATGAATTTTTCTTCGGCAATAACCGGATTTGTCCGAGCCGTTTAGGCGAGTTATCCGGTTGCCCGGAAAATTCATTTTTTGAGTTTCAAGATTTGCTAGCCTTTTTGGTTTCTTTTTGGGCAATGCCAAAAAGAAACGCAGGGGAAGGGACGGCAAGTCCCTAACTGTGCGTCGCCCCTTTGGGAGCCTTTCCTTTAATGACCGTATGATAATATTCATACGTCATAGGCACAGCCGGCTCCAGGTGAAAACATACCGCATCCTGCACGGGGCCGATAAACAGCGTATGGGTAC
The DNA here is from genome assembly GCA_944324105.1 of uncultured Elusimicrobiales bacterium. Classification (GTDB taxonomy): domain Bacteria; phylum Elusimicrobiota; class Elusimicrobia; order Elusimicrobiales; family Elusimicrobiaceae; genus Avelusimicrobium. The sequence continues at coordinate 9,048 of CALUVA010000041.1, read as the reverse complement.
CGACATCTACGGTTTGCTCCACTTTCACTTCCAGGCTGCTAAGCGTATGCTGTTTAATCAGCGGGCAGCCCAGCCGGCCGCGGGTAAACTCCAGCCCGGCAAATTTGTCAAAATTCCGTCCCGTACGAAAACCAAAACGTCCGATAAACGGTAAATCCGCCGTTTGGGCCAGCGGCATGGCTGCAAAAACGCGGCTTTGGCCGATCAGCTCATGCGTCAGGCTTTCCTTATTGACGGAAATAGCCACGCGTGCAGGCTCGGCCGTCACCTGAAAGACGGTGTTTACAATCATGGCATTGTCTTTGCCTTCATACGACGAAGTGACAATATACAGCCCGTAGGTAATAAAACCCAGCCCTTCCAGTATTTCTTTATCGGTCACGGCGGCCTCCGCGCGGCATTTTATTTTATTTTTTCGGCAATTTTTTTGCTGACGGCCAAGCCCAGCTCTTTGCAGGCCTGCAGGGTTTTTTCATCCGGCACGAATTTAGAGGTAACAATCGGAGCCACCTGCTCTATATTCATGGCTTTTAAACAGTCCGCCAGGGAATTGACGGGCCCCGGATTCCAGCCGTAAGAGCCGAAAGCGCCGCCCACCAAATATTTTTTCTTCAGTCCTTTTAAATAGCACAGCACATCGGCCATGGCGGGAAATATTTCGGAATTGAGCACCGGCGAACCTATAATCAGCCCGCTGCTGTCCAACAGTTCCGTGGCTACGTCGCTGCGGTGGCTGGAGTGCATGGAGAGCTGTTTGACTTCCGTTCCGCCCAAACGCAACCCTTCCACCACATATTCGGCCATTTTTTGCGTGCTGCCCCACATGGTGTCATAGACGACAATCGCTTTGTTTTTCGGCGCCTGGGCCGCCCACTTGGCATACAAATTGACGATTTTAGAAGGGTCTTTGCGCCAGACAAACCCATGATCCGGCGCAATAATTTTGGGAGAAAGCCCCATTTTCTGTACGCTGTCCAAAAAACGAAGCACAATGTCGGAATACGGCAGCACAATGTTGGCATAGTATTTTTCCGCTTCGTATAGCCAGAGGCGTTCTTCGTTTTCGTCGTCAAACAATTTGCTGGTGGCATAATGCATGCCAAACACATCATTGGTAAACAGCACGTTTTCCTTTTCCAAATAGGAAAACATACTGTCGGGCCAATGCAGCATGCGCGCTTCCACAAAAGAAATGGTATCCCCGCCGACGTCTATGCGGTCGCCGGTTTTTACCACTTTCATTTCAAAATCGGGGTACAGCTGGGCCGTTAAATCTTTCAGTCCCATATCCGAACAATAAATTTCTTTGGGCTGTATGGCGGCCACGGCCTGGGGCAAAGCGCCGGAATGGTCCATTTCAGAATGGTTGGAAATGATAATTTCAATCTTTTTCGGGTCAATTATGCTGGCGATGCGGGACATCATTTCCGGATAAAATTCTTTTTTTACCGTGTCAATCAGCGTCGGTTTATCCGTTAAAACCAGGAAAGCGTTGTATGTGGTGCCTCTTTTAGTGGAATACCCGTGAAAATCGCGTATGTTCCAGTCAATGGCTCCCACCCAATATACTTTGTCGGTAATTTTTACGGCCTGCATAGTTTCTCCTTTCGCGCGTAGTCAGTATGCGTCCCCCGCCTATGCGGGGGACGTAAAAATTAGTTTTTGGCTTCCCACAGCCCGTGCAAATTGCAATATTCGCGGGCGGTAACGCTGTCGGAATCGGAAGCAAACACCGCTTCCGGTGCTTCACCGGGTTTTAAATATTTGCGCTGCACTTTGCCGCATTTATTGCAAATCAGCTCAATCCATTCAATATAATGCGCTTCGGTCATCGGGTGCGCCACGGAGCCTACTTTCACTTTATATCCGCCTTCCACTTTTTCAATCACGGGTACATGTTTTTCCGCCGCACCGTCCGTGGTGCCGGCTACCATGTTTTTCATCGGCTGCCCGCAGCATACCAGTTCTCCGGCGCCCGCATGCAAAACTTCTACAATATTTCCGCATACTTCACATTTATAAACTTCACCCACTTTTGTCATAGCACGCTCCTTATAAACAAGTTATATTTATTATACCTTGTTTACCGGTAAAAAACGCATATTACCAGTAAATAAGAATTTTTCTTATTTAATTATACTATATTTAACTGTTTGTATTATAAAACCTTTCAAAAATAAGAGCAATAGACAAAAAAAGATTAGAAAAAATAAATCTGTGGATAACTCCTATTTTTTATTTTTTACGGGTTAAAATAAAAATAGATTATTTTTTATTTAAGAACAGGGGGGATACCGCCGTTTTTTTTAAAAACGCCTGTTTTGTGCGTTTTTACGGTTTAAACGGCAAAACAGGTTTTTTTATGTTGACGCTGGTAAGAATAATTGATAAGATTAAATATATCTTTATTTAGGCGGAAATGCAGTGGATACTCTTTCAACCGGCGATACGCTCGCTCCTGTTTTTACCGAAATAGAAACCATTTTAGGCAAAGATACCTATGATATGTGGCTGCGGCCGGCCTCTTTTGGCTTTGAAGGCCAAACGCTGACTATACAGCTTCCCAACCAGTTTTGGCAAAAAACCATACAGTCGCGCTATGAACATATTATTAAGGACGCTTTTTTAAAACATACCGGACTGGAAATTACGGTTTCTTATATTATAAAGGAAATAAAAGACCCCGTACAAACCGTGCTGCAAAGCACCCCTATTCCGTCCCCTGTACAAACTGCCGCGCCGGTCATTCAAAAAAGTCCGTTTCCGGCCCGTTTAAACGATTCATACCGTTTTGATAATTTTATTGAGTCTCCGTCCAACCGCTTTGCCTATAAGGCGGCCCAGGCGGTAGTCAACAAGCTGGGCAACCGTGAAAATAACCCGCTGGTCATTTACTCCACCCCGGGGTTGGGTAAGACCCATTTGCTGCACGCCATAGGCAACCAGATTTTACAGCAAAATCCCGCGGCGCGGGTTTTGTATATGTCCGGCGAAGAATTTGTCAGCGAATACATAGAAGCGCTGCAAAATAAATCTTCGGAAAGTTTCCGTAAAAAATACCGCTCGCTGGATTGTTTACTGATGGACGATATACAGTTTGTCGCCGGCAAAGCCGCCAGCGAAGGTGAATTTTTCTATACGTTTAACGCATTGTTTGAAAGCGGACGCCAAATCGTCCTTTCTTCAGACCGCACCCCGCATGAACTGGGGCTGGAGGAACGTCTGTCCTCCCGCCTTCTCTCTGGAATTATTACGGAAATTAAGAAACCAAATTTGGAAACGCGTATTGCCATTCTGCGCCAAAAACGCGATTCCATTAATTTTGACATCGGCGACGATGTGATTTCTTTTATTGCCGAAGGTATACAAACCAATGTGCGTGAGCTGGAAGGCTCTTTGTTCCGGCTGGTATCTTATTGCAGTACGCACGGCGTTATTCCTACCATTCCCGTGGCCAAAGAGCTGCTGGCCGATATTTTGACGCAGGAAGAACAGCGTCTGGCCGTAAACGTCAACGCCATTAAAAAAGTAGTAGGCAAACATTTTAAAATAGACATGGACGATTTCACCTCTAAACGCAAAACACAGTCCGTGGCGTGGCCGAGACAGATAGCTATGTTTTTATGCACGGAACTGACGGACCTGTCTTTGCCGGAAATCGGACGGGAGTTCAACCGCGACCACAGCACCGTTGTACACGCAAGGGATTTGGTGAAAGAAAAAATTAAGTCAGATCCTTTTTTCTCAGCTGAAATCAACCAAATTATCAGTGATATTAAAGCTGTGGATAAAAAATAAAAAACAGTGGATAAACAGGGGATAAAAAATAAAAACGGGTTATAAAAAAAATGACTGTGCAAAATGTGCAAAATTTTAGGAAGTTATGCACAGAAACAGACAAAAATTTGTATAGGGCAGTACACTAAATCCACATTATAAACAGGACATAATAATAGGATTATAAATATGAAAATAAATATTACTAAAGAAACCCTTTTGGAAGGAATCCAGGTTATTTCCGCAGGGGTCGCTTCCCGCACGACGCTGCCTATTTTGCACAACTTTTTAATGGAAACGCAGGCGAATGGCAAACTTAAACTGGTACGAACGGACATGGAAATGGCCGTGGTGCATTATATCAATGCCGAAGTGGAAGAAGAAGGCAGCCTGACGGTGCCGACCAAAGAATTTTCAGAAATCATTAAAAATCTGCCCGGCGGCAAAGAAATTAACCTTTATACGGGGGAAAATAATAAATTTCACATCAAATCGGGCAAAAGCAAATTTTGGGTCATCGGTACGCCCAAATCGGAATATCCCGCCATTCCCGAAATTGAAAAAACGGGCAGCGTTTCTTTAAGCCCGCTGTCTTTGCAGAATATGATTGACAAGACGGCGTTTTCCGCTTCCACGCAGGAAACACGCTATATTTTAAACGGGCTTTTATGGAATAATACGGCGGAAAAATTTGAAGTAGTCGCCACCGACGGCGGCCGTCTGGCCGTGGCCAGCCACCCCGCTTTGCCCGATTCCGGTGAATTTAAAATTATTATTCCGACGAAAATTTTAAACGAAGTCGTGCGTTTTATTTCCCTGTCTAAACCCGATAAGGATACCCTGATTAACGTAAACGTGGCCTCCAACCAGGTCAGCTTTGAAATGAACGAAACGACGTTTATTTCCCGCTTGATTGAAGGCAATTTCCCCAATTATAAACAGGTAATCCCCACCAAGAAAAATATTTCTTTTGAAGTGTTTACCAAAGAACTGCTGGCTTCCACCCGCCGCGCCGCTTTGTGCTCCGGCGAGTTTGGTAGCACGGTGAAATTTCATATGGAAAATAACGCCATGACGGTGTCTTCCACATCCCAGAACATGGAATTTACCGACGAACTGCCCATAGAATATACGCAGGAAGCTTTTGACTGCGCGTTTAATCCGCAGTATATCATTGATGTGCTGAAAAATGTAGGCAGCGAAAAAGTCAGTTTTTCCTTTGTCAACGCTTCCCAGCCGGTGCTGATTGAACCCGTCGGCAAAGATGATTTGAAATACGTCATTATGCCGGTGCGGATTTAACCATGAAATTCGGCGCCAAACCGCGCGAAATATGGAAAACGCCGGCCGAGCTGGGCAAAAAATATAACAGCTGGAACACGCGTTTTAACCGTCTGATGATGTTGGAACACGTGTGGACGAAGCTGACGGGTGAGAAAGAAAAATTTTGGAAGTTAACAGCCGTAAAAGGCGGCGTGCTGTATGTGTCGGTGCGTTTGTCGGTAGCCAGAAATGAGCTGGTCGGCCGGCGCGAAAGCCTGATGCGGGAACTGAATAAACATTTTGACAAGCCGTGGATTGAAAAAATAGAAATCGTAAAAGATTTAGGAGCCATACATGACTGAAGAAGAAAAACAATACGATTCATCAAAAATTCAGGTTTTGGAAGGACTGGAGGCCGTGCGCAAACGTCCGGCCATGTACATCGGTTCTACGGGCCTGCCGGGTTTGCACCATTTGGTGTATGAAGTGGTGGACAACTCCGTAGACGAAATTTTGGCCGGCGGCGCCACCACCATTAAGGTAACGATTAAAGGAGACATGACCTGCTGCGTGGAAGACGACGGCCGCGGTATTCCCGTAGATTTAATGACCAATGCCAAAGATCCCAAGCTCCGCCACAAAAGTGCGCTGGAAGTGGTTATGACCGTTCTGCACGCCGGCGGCAAGTTTGACAGCGGCGCTTATAAAGTATCCGGCGGCTTGCACGGCGTGGGTGTGTCCTGCGTAAACGCTTTGTCCGAAGACATGGAAGTGGAAGTAAAGAAAAACGGCAAAATTTACCGCCAGCAGTACCAGCGCGGCAAACCAGTCACCAAACTGGAAGAAATCGGCACCACCAAAGAACACGGCACCAAAGTGACGTTTCATGCCGATAAAGAAATTTTCGGTGAAGTGGCTTTTGTCTATGAAACCATTGCCAACCGCCTGCGCGAACTGGCGTTCTTAAACGCTGGCGTCCGGATTTTGTTTACCGATGAGCGCGGCGAAGAAGCCAAAACCGTCACTTTCCATTACGAAGGCGGTATTTCGCAGTTCGCCAAATTTTTAAATACGAACAAAACCGTCATTAACCCCGAACCGATTTATTTAACCAAAACCGTCGGGGATAATTATATTTCCTTTGCCATTCAATACAATGAAGGCTACAGCGAAAACGTGTTTTCGTTCGTCAACAACATTAACACCGTGGAAGGCGGTACGCATCTGACGGGGTTCCGCTCGTCTTTGACACGTTTGATTAACGAATATATCAAAAACAATAATCTGTCCAAACAGCACAAGGACATTTCCGTCAGCGGCGACGATATTAAAGAAGGGCTGACCGCGGTGCTGTCTGTCAAAATCCCGCATCCGCAGTTTGAAGGACAGACCAAAACCAAACTGGGTAACTCCGAAATAGAAGGCATTGTGCGCTCCGTGGTGAGCGACACGCTGGCTACTTTCTTTGAAGAAAATCCGAAAACGGCCCGCGCCATTTGCGAAAAATGCATCAATGCCGCCGTGGCGCGCGAAGCCGCACGCAAAGCGCGTGACCTGACCCGCCGCAAAGGCGCGTTTGAAGGCGGCGGTCTGCCGGGCAAACTGGCCGACTGCCAGGAACGCGACAGCGCCAAATGCGAGCTGTTCCTGGTAGAAGGTGATTCCGCCGGCGGCAGCGCCAAACAGGGACGCGACCGCGTATTTCAGGCCATTTTGCCGCTGCGCGGTAAAATTTTAAACGTGGAAAAAGCCCCGCTGGTGAAAATCCTGTCCAGCGATACCGTGCGCGACCTGATTGCCGCCGTGGGTACGGGTGTAGGCGAAGGGGAAGGCGGGTTTGATATTTCCAAACTGCGCTACCATAAAATTATTCTTATGGCCGATGCCGACGTGGACGGACAGCATATTTCCACCCTGCTGCTGACATTCTTCTACCGCCAGCTGCGCCCGCTGATTGAATCGGGCCATATTTACCTGGCCCAGCCGCCTCTGTACAAAGTCAAAAAAGGCAAGCTGGAGCAGTATTTGCAAACCGAAGAGCAAATGCAGCAGTGGCTGATGAAAGAGGGCCTGGCCACCGTGACGGTCACTGATAACAAAGGTGCCAAACTGGAAGGGCAGACGCTGGCCGATATGCTTAAAATCCTGCGCGATATGGAAGACGTGCTGGCCACGCTGGAAGTCAAAAATATTACGTTTACTGATTTTCAGGCTTTCCTGGCCGAAGGCCGCGTACCGGTGTACCGCATTCCGCTGCAGAGCGGCGGCTACAAATATTTCTTTGACGAGGCCGAATACCGCGCTTACGCCGACGAATACGTGCTGGAGAAAAAAGAAGAGCTTTCCGCCGACGGCGTGGACGTAACGGCGCTGGACGACGAAAGCCTGCAGCCCGAACACCAGAGTCTGTTTGAATTCGGCAAGCTGTTGGCCTGTGAAAAGAAACTGGAAGCCTTGGGCTATAATTTCAAACAATATCCCAAAGTGGAAAATGAAAAAGAACGCGTGACGCCGCTTTTCACCGTCAATAACGGCAAAACCGACGTGCTGGTGTTCAGCCTGGCGGAACTGCTCAAAGCCGTCAAAGACGCCGCTTCTTCCGGCGCGACGATACAGCGTTACAAAGGGTTGGGTGAAATGAATCCCGAACAGCTTTGGGAAACCACCATGGATCCGGCCAAACGCAAACTGATTCAGGTTAAAATTAATGACGCCGCCGATACGGAGCATGCATTTACCATGCTCATGGGCGACAAAGTGGAACCGCGCCGCGAATTTATCCAGTCGCATGCGCTGGAAGTCAAAAACCTGGATATTTAATTTGTCCCCGCGTTTTGGGCGCGGGGAAAAGATTTGAACGGTTTAACAGGAGTTTAACACAATGAGTGAAGAATTAACCGGCGCGGCGCCAGAGCCGCAGCAAAACAACGTAGATCTGTTCGGCAATATCCAACAGCGCGATATCGCGGGCGAAATGCGCTCCTATTACATTGACTATGCCATGAGTGTTATTGTCGGCCGCGCACTGCCCGACGTGCGCGACGGCTTAAAGCCCGTGCACCGCCGCGTGCTCTATTCCATGAACGAAATGGGCTTAAAATACAACAAGCCCTATAAGAAATCCGCCCGCGTCGTCGGTGACGTGTTGGGTAAATACCACCCGCACGGCGACACCGCCGTCTATGATACGCTGGTGCGCATGGTGCAGGATTTTTCTTTGCGCCAGCCGTTAATTGACGGGCAGGGGAACTTCGGCTCCATTGACGGGGACTCCGCCGCCGCCATGCGTTATACCGAATGCCGCCTGCAGCGCATTTCGGATGAAATGCTCAATGATTTGGAAAAAGACACCGTCAAAATGATTCCCAACTATGACGGGTCTTTGATGGAGCCTTCGGTGCTGCCGGCCAAACTGCCGGCGCTGCTGGTCAACGGTTCTTCCGGTATCGCCGTGGGTATGGCTACCAACATCCCCACGCACAACCTGGGCGAAGTCTGCGACGGTATTATCGCGTATATCAAAAATCCGGGTATTACCACCAAAGAGATGATGAAAATCATCAAAGGGCCGGATTTCCCGACCGGCGCCATCATCCGCGGTACCAAAGGCATTCATGACTATTTTGAAACCGGCCGCGGCAGCGTGCGCGTGCAGGCCTCCACGGAAATTGAAGAAAGAAAAGGCGGCCGTCAGGCTATTATTGTGACCGCCATTCCGTACCAGGTAAACAAAACCGCGCTGATTGAAAGCATCGTGGCCCTGGTGCGTGATAAAAAGATTACCGATATTTCCGATATACGCGACGAGTCGGATCGCCGCGGCATGCGCCTGGTCATTGAAATCAAACGCGACGGCAATGCCCAGGTGGTACTGAATCATTTGTTTAAACATACGCAGCTGCAAACTTCTTTTGCGGTCAACATGCTGGCCATTGTGGACGGACGGCCGCGCATTTTGTCGCTCAAAGAAGTCATGAAAGCGTATGTCAAACACCGCCAGGAAATCGT
>CALUVA010000040.1 GCA_944324105.1 uncultured Elusimicrobiales bacterium | reverse complement strand
CTGGGGTTTTCCACCATTATTTTGCCGCAGCGGCGCACCGTGGGGCTGACGCCGGCGGTGTATAAAGTGGCCTGCGGTGCGGTGGAACGCGTCAATATTGTGGAAGTGTCCAACCTGTCCAATGCCCTGCTGGACCTGAAAGAAGAAGGCTTCTGGATATACGGTGCAGACATGGACGGACAACCCATCACACAAACCGATTACGCTTCCCCTGCTGTGCTGGTAATCGGTTCCGAGGGCACCGGCATACGTGAAAAAACCGCCGAAAACTGCGACCAGATTATTTCCATTCCGCAAAAGGGCGGTGTGGAAAGTCTGAACGCGTCCGCCGCGGCGGGAATTATTATGTACGATATGTTTTCCAAGGTACAGTTAAAGAAGTGATTTAACTTCTCATAAAAAATCCCGCCGGTTTCGGCGGGATTTTTTATGTGCGGATAAAATTTATATATAGAGTTCCAGCTTGTCCAGCTGCGTACCCTGTTCATTATATACCGTCATAGTCAGTTTGCGGTCGGCAATCGCAATATCAGCATAATGGTATGCAGATACAAATCGTGCCGTGCTTCGGTCTCCGCCCGCACGCCGCGTAGGAGTAGCACCGCCGCCGCCCAGGGTAACATACGTTACGCCGCGGGTATTGGGTTCGTCCTGATACATAGGGAAAGTACGCTCATAGTTTGCCTCCGATCCCTGGAGCACCAAGTCCACCCCATACCGTTCAAACAAAGGTATAAAGTATGAGGCAGCCTCATTGGCCGGACCTTTTTGTCCGGTGGAATACATAGGCGCGTTGATTACTACAATCTTCCACTTCTCCCCAGCGCCTGCCAATGTACTTTGCAGCCATTTGTACTGGGTAGATTCTTCATTAATATCAGGAGCCCATACTGCTCCGTAAGCGGCATTTGCATCCAGAAAAATAAAACGCGCATTGGCCGTATCAAAAGAATAATACTTCGGCGTGGCATTAGACCAGCTCATATCATGAAAACGGGAATAGTTTGCACGGACAAAAGACTGGCTGTCCCGACTGGCACGGTCCGGACCGTATTCATTGGCTCCAATAGCAATAAACAGCGGCGTTTTTTTCAACACATCTTTATATGGAGTAAAAAACTGCGCGTCTGCATCAGCATTCAAACCGCTAAAGGTCAAGTCTCCTGTATGAATAATAAAATCTGCGTCTTTTTGTGCCATTTGTCGGGCTAAAAGCTCTTTGGGGTTCGGAGCTGGCGGTACATCTTCTGCCGGCTCTTCTTTTCCAAACAATCCGGCCCAAACGGATTGCCCTTCCTCTTTTTCTGTTTCGACAGCCGGAGTTTCAGCCGTATTGCCAAAAGCTAAAAAATGCACTTCTTTGCGTTCTGCGCTGTAAAGCGTACGGAAAGAACCTTCTACAGGGGCCTGCACACCGTCCCGCGCTTCGTTATACACATACAGCCGATAGCAGAAATCCTGATTTGGCACCAACCCATACAGAACAGCTTTATGCTGTGTGGCTTCCGGGTTGATTTTTAAAATCTGGTTACAGCGCGGCGCGGGGCCGTATTCCAGCCAGGCAGGAGTCGGCTCATCGGTCTGCCAGCGCAATACCATGGTGGTTTGCGTCGGATCCTCTATATAAGGACCGCGGATAATTTGGGCGCCGTATACGCTGCAGGCATAAAACGCCAAGAAAACAGAAAGCAAAATTCTCATATACATATTTTAGCAAAATATCACTGTTTTCCATCTTTTCCCCCACGACAAGCTTTCAGGCAAAATGCCCCTGTTACGAAGCCGCAAATTTTGCTAAATTATGAATATGAAGAAAATAATTATCTCTTTAATTTTATGCTCGGCCGCGCTGTATGCGCAGGCCGCATCGGTCAACGTAAGAGCTTCTTATGCCTACTCGTCTGATTACAACCAAGCCCGCGCGGGGCTGGCCCTTCCGCTGGGGCTCAACGCCTCTGTAGGTTTGGAAGGCCGTTATGTAGAAGATAAATTCTCTGTAGAAGAGGGAGCCTTTGCAGACCCCATATATTCTGTTTATCTGCCCATTCGCCTGGATTTGGATTTAGTTAAACTGCACTTAACACCTTTTTATTATTTTGAAAACAAATCTGACGACCCGTTTTATCAGGACGCCACTGCTTACGGCATTAACGGCCAGCTGATTATGAACCTGGTAGAAGACGAGGTAAACCAGTTCTTTACCACCGCATATATCGGTGTGTCTTTTGCTAACCAGAAAGGGACTCTGTTCGAAGAAGGAAATCAACCTGCCAATGAAGACTACTCCCAAATGGCATATACTTTGGGTTTTATACAAAACTTTTTTGGTACCTTTGCTTTCCAAGCGGCGGCCACGGCCTATCAATATCCAAACGGAATCGATGGGGTGGAATATTTCCGCGGAATCATGGACCAAAACGACCTGGCCTTTACACAGTCTTATGATGTAAACCGGGCATTGGGCAAATATGTATTGTCTGCACGCATCAGCCGTATGTGGCCGGATACGCGTTCTTCTTTGTACGCGGGATATCATTTCGCCGAGTTTTACACAGCCAGACCGCAGCATTCCATACTGGTGGGTAATACTTTTTTTGTTACGGCCAATGCCTACCTGGACATGGCATATAACCATTTGCAAGACGTTGAAGGGAATAACAAGCGCGACATCTTCTTTGTGAATCTGAATATTGCTTTTTAAAGGATATAGTTATGGAACAAGACCCTGTGTTGGAAAGTCTGCAAAACGATGAAAATTCCACAAAAATGCTGTCTTTGGTGTCGCATAAGCTTAAAACGCCGCTGTCTATTATTAATGGATATTCGGAGGCGATTTTATCTCAATCGTCCAAAGAAAAGTTCTCTCCGTTCACAGCCAAAGCCTTGGAAGAAATCAATAAACAGGGCACCAAATTGTGCAATCTGGTAGACAAACTGCTCTTTTTTAATAAAGTGGAAGCTTTACAACCAAAAGATTTGGCTAAAAAATCCATCAATTTAAAAAACTTGTTAAAAACCAGCGCCAGTGATGCCATTTCTCATGACGAAGAAACAGCCACCGTATCGGCCGGTTCCACTATATCAAAAAAAGGAACATTTATTGAAATAGACTGCCCTTCCGCGCTGGAAATCAAAGCAGACGAAGAATTGATGGGATTTTTGCTGGAAGAATTGTTAAGCAATGCCATTAAATTTAACAATAAAGCAGAAAAAACTATTAAAGTACAATGCGCCCACCACGGGGACAGTATTTCCATTTCCGTACGCGATTATGGCACAGGAATACGCCCTCAGGACGTAAACAAGATTTTTGAACGATTCTATCAGGTAGATGATTATTTTACCGGCCAAATTGACGGCTGGGGGCTAGGGTTGCCTATGGTCAAAAAAATTTTAGACCTGCACGGAGGCAGCATTAGTGTCATTTCAGACAGGGGGTTGGGATCCATCTTTACGGTGAGTATCCCTGTAGCATGAGCGAAAGATTTTTAGAGGATGTTTTAACACAAACTGATTCATTGCGTGCCTCCGTGGCGAATGCCGCTCATGCTTTGAGCGATTTCAGCCGTCGTCTGGAACTTATCTTAAGCCAGGACCACAAAAATATTGCCGTGCGGGATACAAATTTCGCCGCGGATTTTTCTGATTTTTGCACTGGTCTGCGTCAGGATACAAATCAACGGCTGGATTACTGGCAAAAAACACGTGCGCAGCTGCGTGCCGGCACGGACAAAGAAGGATATGAGCTGGGCCTGGCAGTCAAGAGTTTTGTCAGCCGCGCCAAAACCCTCTCCCGCGCGGGTGATGAGCTTTCCACCGCTTATGCCCATTTTAACCGCTTTTATAAAAACTACACTTTGGCTAAATTGCCCGTATGGCTGCTGACTTCCTGCTGCGATGATTTAAATAACCTAACGGGCAAAATTCTTTTCCTCTCGCGCGAACTGGCCAAGAAAACCGAAAAACAACGGGGGTATTAATATGCCGGACAAAACGAGCTGGTATTACCAGAAAATGAGTGCCATTTGTCTGACCATTATTGCCGCAGGCGTCATCACGGCAGCACTGGTTTACACTAAGGCGTTAATGATTCCTCTGGTTATTGCGCTGTTTTTTTATACGATACTGGCACAAATGGCGGCCTCGTTGCATCGGCGGTTGTCTTTTCCGGCTTGGCTGGCCATGACCGTGTCTATTCTGTTTTTGGCTCTCTGTTTTGTGGCTATTATCTATTTCACAGTAAATTCTGTGGGCGGTTTTATCAAAGGTAGCGAAGTCTATAAAGAAAACCTGGTAGCCACCACTTCTGACTTGCTTGCCCGAGCCAGCCACTACGGCATACAACTGGATCAGGCATCCATCGTCAACTACGTGCGAAGTCTGCCGCTGTTTGACTGGTTTAAAAACTTCGGGCATCAGCTTTTCTCCGTGGTTTCCAATGCCACGTTGATTATTTTGTTCATTATCTTCTTATTGCTCGGCTCCAAAAAAGCTGTCCCCACCAATGTTAACCCTACCGTGCAGGAAATGTTGGCACAGGTATCCAAATACTTGTCCGTTAAACTGGTTACATCCTTTGCAACGGCACTGCTGATTTGGATTGTGCTGATGGCCTTTAAAGTCAAATTGGCGTTCTTGTTTGGCATGTTCTTTTTCCTGCTGAATTTCATTCCCAGCGTAGGGTCCATTATCGCTGTATTACTGCCGGCTCCGGTATTGTTTTTGCAGTACGGTTTCGGCGTAAATTTCTTCGTGGTGCTGGGGCTGATGATAGCTTTGGAGTTTACCATCGGCAACTTGATTGAACCGCGCTTCTTAGGAGACGGCATGGATTTGCATCCCGTGGTGGTCATCGCTTCCTTAATTTTTTGGAGTTTAGTTTGGGGCGTACCGGGAGCTTTCCTCTCCGTCCCCATTACAGCTTCTATTAAAATTATCTTAAGCAAAATCAAACACACCCGGCCCGTAGCAGAATTGCTGGCAGGGCGTTTGCCCCGTTGAACGGATTTATGTAAAAAACAGGGGCTGATAGCCCCTGTTTTTTATTAATAAAAAAATAAAATACCTTGGTTGCAAAACCGAAAATAAAGAAAACCTATCCGGATTTTTTTGTTAGTTAGTGGCAGACGGAATCACACAAAGATATAAGGCTGGGTAAAGCCCCGGAGAAAAGTTTGCAGAGTTTCATTATCTATAACATCAAAATAAAGCTTCTTTATGATACATCACACAGCCCATATTTCCCTGTCCTGCAGTAACACCAAATACTTCCCGGCAGTATCCGTTCTGATAAGGCCGGGAGTCAGAACAATAGATTCGTCCCGGCTCCTGCCCGTCCCAATTTGTATCTAACGGGATGAAAATGCCGGACCCCTTATAATTCCCATTCATCCGGCGGGCCCAAATCCACATTGGATTGGCGACTGTTGAATTAATACTCAGGCTCCAGTCAGCGTTAGAACGAACATCCGCATCCGCACAAGAAAAAGGAGTTTCTTTTTCTGTCCACGGAATTTGTATATCCAAATTATCAAATGAATAGGAATATGTCCCATTGGCCAAATAATAACTTTGCTGCGCCTGTGCAACGGCACGCAGCAAAGGGAGTATCTGCGCGGCGCGAGATTTTTCTACGGCACGTTCATATTGCGGCAAAGCCAGTGCGGCCAGGATGCCGATAATCAGCACCACTACTAATAGCTCAATCAGCGTAAACCCTCCTAAAATGATTTGGACAGAGCTTTTTTCTCTGAGTATCATTTTTTGATAAATTTTGTTCATAAACAAAATTTATCAAAAAAAAATGAGTCAAGCCCTTTTAAGCATCCGTTGACAGCGGAGCCTCTGCAAGCATCTTGCACAAACAAATACTTGCCGGAATACTTTCTTAAGCATGAAACTTTCTAGGCTTACGCCTGGAGTTTCTTTTGTTTCAAAATCTCAGTTTCCCTTGATTTTGTCCGCCGCTAACAGATAAAAGAAAACTCCGTTTTCTTGCAGCGGTATTGGCGGCCATCCCTGAGTTTATACCCAGGGCTATAAGAGCATTCATAAAAAACCCCGCTGATAAGCGGGGTTTCAAATTACTGTGCCGGCACTGGCGGAGCGGGAGGCATTTCATTGCGTACCCGGTCAAACAACCCCGAAGCCGTAGCCCTGCCTAAAAAGGACTCCCATTCTGAGGGAGACATCTCAAAGTCATCCATGACAATAAAGGAAATCTCCCGAGAAATGTCTTTACCCACATTTTGATCACCGTGGGCATACTCACGCTCCAATTCCACATAGCGGCTGGCAACAGCATAGTCAATATCTTCCTGGGAATAGACAGGCTGCGTCAGCTCCTCATTCAATGTGTTGGTATCAAAAATCCCATCGGGGGCTGCAGGATCTGCACTGTTGTCCTCTCCAGATATTGCCCCGTCAGCAGACAACTGCTGCGGAGTTTCCGACATAGGATGTCTCCATTCTTCGCTGTCTGCAGATGCAGGCAGAGCGCGCTCCCGTCCGGCCATCATATTAGAACAGGCCGACGGATTTACGATCAAATAAATGCTGAGCACTATGAAAAACAATATGGCCGCTTTAATCAGAATTTTAAGCACAACCGTTTCCTCCGTTTTTTAAAGCATAGCAAATTTTAACTTGCCGGAACTGTACTTGCCGTTTTATTCTGCTGCAAAATACCCACGCTGCGGGCAAACTGAGGATTGGAAAAAATCTCCTGCAGTGTTTTGGCAAACTCCGGGTCTTTTGCATATTGTGCAATGACCTGTTGTATTTGTGGATATTGTGCCAACAATTTGGGTAAACCGTCCCCGCTTAAATCCGCCAAATCTAAATCATTTCGTCCTGTGGCTGCACGTAAATCTGCATAGAAGGCCTGTATTTTAGGATCATCTTTATAATCATTTAAGATGGAAACAACCGTCTGCCGGGCCTGCTCTTTCTCCTGCGGCGCAGGCAGAGACACGTCCTCCAAATAAATCTCCTGCACGGCCGGCTCTCCGGTCCAGCGTTTATATACTTGTGGTTCTGTTTGAGGAATCACACGCTGAACCGGCACATGGTTAAATGTCATAGTGGGTTCGGCGGAGGAGGCTTCTTCGGCGGTCCGCTGTTCATAAGTACGATACAAGCGCAGACCGGCAATAAAAGCCAATCCCAATATAATTACCCACAGGAAAAAGCGGCTCGCTTTAGACATATCAGTCGTCTATGCTGATCAGCTCCACTTCAAACACCAATGCAGAATTAGGCGGAATAATCCCCGCGGGACGGCTGCCGTAAGCAGTGTCAGCAGGACAAACAATGGTGGCCTTGGAAGCGGGGCGCATTTGCTGCAGAGCCTTGGTCCAACACGGAATTACACCTGAAAGACTGGCCGTAAAAGGCTCATTGCGGTCATAAGAGCTGTCAAATTTTGTTCCGTCAATAAGCTTTCCCTCATAGTTGACAGTTACAGTGCTGCTGGCACTAGCCGTGCGGCCTTTGCCTTTTTTGGACAGTTTGATCATCGCGCCGTTATCCAGCACCTTAACACCTTTTCCTTTGGAAAAATCTTCCAAAAATTTCTTTTGTTCTTCTTCGCGACGCTGACTAATAGTCAAGGCATCCTGTTTGTACTTTTCAATAATCTGGGGTTTATAATCATCTAACTCCGTCTGGGATTTTTTATTTAACAGGCTGTCGCGCATCCCCTGGGAGAGGGCTTTATAGTCGTCCTCATTGTCCAAAATCAACTGGCGTTTTAAGTTATCCCCCAGCAAAAACCCCAGTGAATACAGCATACGGTTGCGCTCAGCAGGATCTTGCGGTGTGGCAGCAGACACGTCCGAGGCCGTTTCCTGTGCGGCAACGGGCCAGGCCAGCAAAAGCGTTAAAAGCAAAAACAGTGATCTTTTCATTTTTTTGTTCCTCTTCTATTATTTTGTTTTCAAATATTCCGTCAAGCGTTTGACGATTTCCGCCGAAGCTTTGTTTCCCACGCCTTCCATACTTTTGCGCAGGGAATCGGCCTTGCGCCCCGTACCCGCGCGGTCATAGACGTTAAAACGCGCAAAGGTTGTTCCCGCCTGTAAATCCCGCAGGCTGACCGCCGCGCTGGTGGAAGCCCATATCAAGCCTTTGAGGCGTTCGGAGCCATATCCATCCACCTGTGCGTCCGCTTCCACGGACAGCAGCGCCGACGAATCTTCCGGCCCAACAACGCTTAACCCCATTTGATTGACGGCATCGGTAATCAGCGAAAGCAGCACGGCGTTTTCTTCCCCGCGCACCACGGCGGCCACTTTGACGGAGGACAGGCGGTCATTATAAAGTTTTTTGTAGTTTTCAAAGCGCTCTGTTTCATAGCCGCTTTGATTTTCACTGACAAAAACATACAAATCCTGCACCACATTGCGCTGTTTAATCAGCGGTTCCATGGCAAAAGCCGCCCGCAGGCCCGCAAATTTATCGTCCGTGGCCTGCAGCTGCGAAGCCAGCGCCCCCAGCCGCGCGTCCAGCGCGTTGGCAGGCACCTGCAAAATCAGCTCCGCCGTCTGACGTTTCAGTACGGCCAGCGCAAAATAATTCTTTTTGTCTTTACTGCTTTTGTCTCGCCAGACCTTATCCACGGAAACATTGGCCATGATGTCATTGATTTGTGTGATATCTTTGGCATCCGGCACATTTTGGTAAAAACTCTGGCGCATATTGGCCAGCGCATTGGCCGAGGCTGCCTCTTTGTCCGCGCCTTCTCCGGCCACGACGTAATAGGCCTTTTGGTCATACTTGCCCATTTGGTAGCTGACCGTATTTTTATTGACGCCCGCGCAGGCGCAAAGCCCCAGGGCCGCCAGCAAAACCGTTATTTTTTTCATTGTCCCCTCACTTGGCCGTGCGGTAATGCAAATACACGCGCCCGCCGGCCAAAACCGGCACATTTTCAAAAGTATGTTCACCTACTATATTACCAAATCCGTCCCGAAAACGCAGGACAATATCCTGCCTTCCGGCAGGCACATAAAAACGCGTCATGCGAAACTGCGCCGGCAGCGTAAACCACTGGCGCGTGTCGGCCTTTTCCGTAGCCGCACCCAAAATACCTACCAGCATTTCAGTCAGACTTCCCGCGGAGTCATTGTCCGTCGCATTGCCGACGGCGTGCCCCGCCTGTACCGCCGCCACGCGTTTGGTCGCCGCACGCAGGGCCAAACGCAGCAATGTGGCGGCTTCATTTTCTTTTAAATCCGTTTCCGCCGCGCCGGCCACATCCCCCATCAGCACGGTGCGGTAGATGCGGCCGTCCTGCGTAACGGCTTCGGAAGTTTTAATCATATACGGCTGCGCCTGCAGGACGGGATAAGCCACGGTGATGGAATTGCCCAGCAGCCCCGTCATAATGGCATTTTGAAGGGCGGGGTTCGCGTCACGTCCTTCGTCCAGGGTTTGTATCAGCGGCCAAAGGCGGCCCCAGGCCACCTGAAAAGTCCGGCTGATTTTCAGCGGCATAACGCCGTTGGCATGCACCAGCACCACTTCCCCCCAACCTTGCACGGGACTTTCAAATTGCGGGTTGAGAGTCAGTCCCCCCGCGCCGTTCAAAGCCGCATAAGCGTTTAAAGCGCGCGTGCGCGCAATGCGGGCGTCGTCAAGCTTGCCGGCCGATTCAAATACCAGGCTGGAAAAGTATTGCACAAAAGGGTCATCCCGCCAGCCTTTTTGCTTACTTCCGCGCAACTGGGCCAGATAGAAAACGGCCTTATTTGCTTCCACCAGGGCCCCGGCCACATCGCCCCTGTCCAAAAAATTCATCGCGCGATAATAATAGGTCAGCGCCCGTTCATACGGGGCGGGCTGATAAGGAACAGTCAGGTCATTAATCAAATACTGCCCGGCATGTGCGGTAATGCTTTGGGTGAAGAGCTCCTCCATGCGGTCCTGCGCCAGGGCAAAACGCCCGTCGCTCTGCGCGCTTTGGCCCGCATCATGCAGTACGGTGCCCGTATCCAAATAATACAGCAGGGAATCGCGTTTGGAATATTCCTTGTTTTTGGCGTCTTCCAGCTTTTGCTCTGCGGCGGAGAACTCCCCCGCGGCCAGCAATTTGTTGACATCTTTTTTATGGCGCAAAGAAGGCGCGCCGCACGCCGTGCAGCACAAAAGCACCGTCAACAGCGTAAACCAGCGCGC
>CALUVA010000039.1 GCA_944324105.1 uncultured Elusimicrobiales bacterium | reverse complement strand
GAGCCGTCCTCATGGTTGCAGGTAATTTCCCCGCTTTCCAGCTCCACGGTAAACCATTTCGGATATTTGGTATTGCTAACGCGAATTGTATCCGCTTCCTCCAGCATAAAATCATAATGCGGGCAGTGCAGCACGGTTTGATTGTCCTTAACAGACAAGGGACATGAAAGCTCCAGTCCCAGCTGCGTAAAATCAGCCGTATAAAAGCCGTTTTCCGCAAAAAAAGCCTGCTCTGCGGCGGCCAATTCTTTGGCAGTTTGGGCGGCTTGTTGCGCATAGCGGATATCTGTTCTTTTTTGCCACTGCGGCCACATAAACGCCACACCGAAACCTACCACCAGAAAAATGCCCAGCATAATTTTATGCACGATTCCGTCTTTATTCATTTCGTCTCCTTTTACAGGGGATTTTTTTATATTGTAGCAAAAGCAAAGCCCTTTTTAACGAGGCGCTTTCAGGGTCTTATGCCGCCCCAATACTTCCGTAATGTAAAAATATTTAAAACGGCGGAAAAAGGGCGTCAGCCACGGCGAAAGCACCACTGTCAGCACCGCCAGAATAATCAGCCCTATGCCCAGCGCCACCGTCCGCGTGAACGGTTCTCCGAACACCCATACGCCTACACTGACAGCGGTAACGGATTCCATGGCCCCCAATACCGATGTACGGGTAGACCCTAAATGTTTGATGGCATACACCAGCGTCATATTGGAAGCCACTGTACACACTAGGGCCAGCAACGTCAAATTGATATCGCTGCGCCAGTCCGGCACACGCTGGAATTGCCCCGTCCCCAGCGCAATCAACAAAAGCCCCACTGCGGCAAACAGGAAAATATAGAAATTTAACTTTAAAAGCCCCAGGTCTTTGACGCAGGAGCGGTTGACCCACACAATATACAGGGCATACGAAAGGGCGGAACATAAATCTATCAAAATCCCCAGCGGGCTGGGATGTCCGCCCGTACCGCCACCCAAAGACAGCACCGCCACCCCGCCAAAAGCCAATCCCAGTGCCACAAAAGTCCAAAGAGACTTTTTCTCCTTAAACACCCATATCATAATCAACATAACAAAAACGGGATATAAGAAGTTAATAGTTGTCGCCACGCCGCTGGCCAGATAATTGTATGACCACAGCAGAAATACCGCCGATCCGTCATAAAACAGGCTCAGCCCTGCCAGCGTCCACAGCTGCCTCCGCGTAACAAGCAGGTTTTGGCGTCTAAGCAACAAAATCCCTCCCAACATCAGCGCGGCAATGGTAAAACGGTAAAACAAAATGGAAGGGAAATGCATGCCCGCGGCCATCAGCGGCAGCGTAAACAGTGGGATCAGCCCAAACGTGGAAGAGGTGGCCAGCGCAGCCAAAAAACCTTTAAAGCTCATATATATATTGTATAAATTAGGCCCTATATCCCAAAAGCCCGCTAGTATATTATCCCCGACAGGGCATGGCGCCGTTCTCATTTCAGCGGCGTGGGCTTGTCCATGTATCCGCCCACAACCGGTAAAGTAAAACGACAAATACTGCGGAGATTCATAAAAAACCCCGCCTTTTAAGCGGGGTTTGATGAATAAACGGCTTGTTTAATCCTGGTATTTTTTGGACTTGTAATGCGTGTGCAGCAGTTTGTGCGCCACGGGGCCGCCTATTTTGTCCAAAATGCGCCCGTACAGCGCCTGTACGCCGCTGTTATCCTGAGACTTATAAGCCAGCTCGGTATCTTCTTTATACAAGCCTTCGGCGCGCGTTTTGCGCAGGGCCCAGCCTTCAAACTGCGGCTGGCCCGCGCCAGCCACGCAGCCGCCCTGGCAGGACATAACTTCAATAAAGTCGTAATTGTCCTTGCCGGCTTTGATGTCGTCCAACAGCTTGCGTGCATTTTTAAGCCCGCTGACCACGGCGCAGCGTATTTTCTTGTCGCCGATGACCACGGTTTTTTCTTTAAACACTTTGCTTTCGCGCAGGCTGGAAAACTTGACGCTGCGCGCATTTTCGGGATCCAGCTCCGCCACAGCGTAGCGCAGGGCGGCCTCCATCACGCCGCCGGACGCGCCGAAAATAACGCCCGCGCCGGTCTTGGTGCCGAAGGGCATGTCAAACCATTCGTTCTCCAGGTTGACAAAATCAATGCCTGCTTCTTTAATCATGCGCGCCAGACCGACGGTGGTTACCACATAGTCGGTGTCCGGATTGCCGTTGACGTAAAATTCGCCGCGTTTGGCTTCGGCCTTCTTGGCCGAGCACGGCATAACGGCCACCACCACCAGGTCTTCGCGTTTGCCGCCTCTTTCCTCAAAGTCCGCTTTCAGCACGGGGCCCATCATCTGCATGGGCGAACGCGCGGTGGAGAGGTTGGGGATAAATTCGGGGGCGAATTTTTCCACATAATTAACCCACGCGGGGCAGCAGCTGGTCAGCTGCGGCAGATTGGTGCCTTTTTTGAAACGCTCCAAAAATTCCGTTGCTTCTTCCACAATGGTCAAATCCGCCGCGAAAGCCGTGTCATACACATAGTCAAAGCCCAGCATGCGCAATGCGGTGGCGATTTTACCGTCAATGGGCTCCCCGGGAGGAAGACCGAAAATTTCGCCCAGCCCCACACGCACGGCCGGCGCGATGTGCACGGCCACTTTTTTCTTGGGGTCGTTGATGGCTTTAAACACTTCTTCAATTTCCGAAGAGTTCGGCATCAAAGCCCCCGTGGGGCACACGCGCGCGCACTGGCCGCAGGCCACACATTCGTGGCTTTCGCCCAGTTCTTTGTTAAACGCGGTGGCGATTTTGGACTTAAACCCGCGGAACGCGAAATCAATGGCGCCGATGCCCTGCACCTCGTTGCAGATGCGCACGCAGTTGCCGCACAGAATACATTTGCTGTGGTCGCGCACCAGGGCGGGAGAGGTGGCGTCTTTGTGGCTGTCCAGCTTTTTGGATTTAAAGCGGATTTCCGTTACGTCCATATCCTTGGCCAGCTTCTGCAGCTTGCAGTTGTTGGATTTGCTGCACAGCGTGCAGTCATGGTTGCCCGAAGAAAGCAGCAGCTCCAGGTTAATGCGGCGCAAATGGCGGATTTCGTCACTGTTTACGCGCACTTTCATGCCGTCCTTGGGCGTAACGGTGCAGGAAGCCAAAATGCCCATGCCCTCAATTTCCACCAGGCACAGGCGGCAGGCGCCGTATACGGCCAGCTCCGGATGGTAACAGAACGTAACAATATTATATCCTGCCTTGCGTACCAGCTCCAGCAGGTTTTTCTCTCCCTGTATAGGTACTCTTTTTCCTTCAATCGTAACAAAACCTTGTTCTTTATTTTCCATAACACGCTCCCCTTATGCGCCGGTAATGACCGCGCCGAATTTGCAGGTGCTCTTGCAGCCGCCGCATTTGATACATTTTTTGGGGTCAATATGATGGGGTTTGCCCACCTCGCCCGAGATGGCCTGCACGGGGCAGGCGCGTTTGCACATGCCGCAGCCTTTACACTTGTCGGCCACGATTTCAAAGCGCGCCAGCGCCTTGCACACGCCGGCGGGGCAGCGTTTTTCCACCACGTGGGCCAGGTATTCGTCTTTAAAGTGCTTGAGCGTGGACAGCACCGGATTGGGCGCGGTTTTGCCCAGCGCGCAGAGGGAAGCCTTCTGCACGGCTTTTGCCAGGTCTTCCAGGTTTTCCAGCGTTTTAAGCGTCGCGCGGCCTTCCACAATATCGTTGAGCATGGTCAGCATCTGCTCCGTGCCTTCGCGGCACGGCACGCATTTGCCGCAGGATTCGCGCTGTGTAAATTCCAGGAAGAAGCGCGCCACATTGACCATACAGGTTTTATCGTTCATTACCACCAACCCGCCGGAGCCGACCATGGCCCCCACAGATTTGAGCGAATCAAAATCCAGCGGAATGTCCAAATGTTCTCTGGTCAAGCACCCGCCCGAAGGCCCGCCGATTTGCGCGGCCTTGAAAGCGGCCTTATTTACCGTGCCGTCGTCGTTGGTAGTGCCGCCGGCCACGTCGTCAATCACCTGGCGCAGCGTAGTGCCCATGGGCACTTCCACCAGGCCCGTATTGGCAATGTGTCCCGTCACGGCAAACGTCTTGGTGCCGGGGCTGGTCAGCGTGCCGATTTTCTTAAACTCTTTGGCGCCCATTTCCATAATTTTAGCCACGGTGGCCAGGGTTTCCACATTGTTAATGACGGTGGGTTTGCCAAACAAGCCTTTCTGGCTGGGGAAAGGCGGCTTGACATTGGGCATGCCGCGTTTGCCTTCCACGGAAGCGATCAGCGCGGTTTCCTCACCGCACACGAAAGCGCCCGCGCCTTCCATAACGTGAATATCAAAATCTTTGCCGGAGCCGAACAGATTTTTGCCCAGCAGGCCCAGCTCTTCGGCCTGCTTAATGGCGGTGCGCATGCGCTGTACCGCCAGCGGGTATTCCATACGCACATAGATATACCCTTCATCGGCGCCGATGGCGCGCGCGGCAATCATCATGCCTTCAATCACGGCGTTGGGGTTGCCTTCCATGACGCTGCGGTCCATAAATGCGCCCGGGTCGCCTTCGTCAGCGTTGCAGATGACGTATTTTTTGGGTCCTTTTTCAATGCGCGTCAAATCCCACTTTTTGCCGGTGGGGAAACCGCCGCCGCCGCGCCCGCGCAGGCCCGACTCCATAATTTCTTTGCAGACTTCTTCATCGGTCATTTGCGTATAGGCGCGCTTGGCCTGGGCATAACCGCCGTGGGCGATGTATTCGTTGATATCCTCGGGGTTAATGCGGCCGCAGTCATGCAGCAAAATGCGTTCCTGCTTGGAATAAAAAGGGATTTCGGCCGTGGTTTTGCAATGCTTGTGGGAGTTCGGGTCCACATACAGCAAACGTTCCACCGGCTCTCCTTTCAGAATCGTTTTTTCCACGATTTCGGGCACGTCTTCGGGTTTGACGTGCGTATAAAAAATATCATTGACGCTGACCAGCGGACCGGCGGCGCAGAAGCCGCGGCAGCCGCTGATGCTGATGTAATTTTCGTGGCAGCCTTTGGTAATGTTGAGGCAATAGCCGATTTTGCGCTTTTCCAGTTCTTTTTGGAAAGCGTCATACACTTTCATACTGCCGCCGGCTATACAGCCCGTGCCGCCGCAAATGGTAACGCGGCCGGTCACTTTTTTATATGCGTCGTTATATTCTTTGGAAATTTGTTCAATGGTTTTAGGCATTTTTGGCCTCCGCGGCGGCAATATCGTCAATCAGTTTTACGGCCTGCGCGGGGGTAATCTGCCCGTGCACCGTTTCATCAATAACCATCACGGGCGCCAGCCCGCACGCACCCAGGCACGAAACGCATTCCAGCGTAAACAGGCCGTCCTCAGTGGTGTCCTGCCCGTCTTTGAGTTTGAGCTTGTCTTTAACGGTATTAATGACAAAAGAAGAGCCCTTTACGTGGCAGGCCGTGCCGTTGCACACGCGGATAATGTGTTTGCCTTTGGGCGTAATGGCGAAATGCGCAAAAAACGTCGCCACGCCGAATACGCGGGCAGGCGATATTTCCAGTTTGTCGGCAATATGACGCATTACGTCTTCGGGTAAATAGCGGTATAAATCCTGCACTTGCTGCAGAATAGGGATAAGCTGTGCCGGATCACAGCCGTGTTCTTTAAGTATTTTGTCCACGGGGGCGAACTTTTCTGTCATGGTTTCTCCTGTTTGAGTAACTGCCAAAAACTATGCGACGGGCCGCGCGCGGGGAAGCGCGTAGCCTTTACTGCGGTGAAAATGAAACTTAGGACGGCTTACTTCCTTATTATAGTAAGAGCGGCGCGGGCTGTCAACGAATTAAATTACCGTGCGGTAAACACTCTTGCCCGTATATAAATATAAGCCTTTTCGGCGCAAAAACACGGGCCGAAAGACCCATACAAACAAAAGAAAAGTAATTAGGGAAAGAAATAAAAAAAGGTCAGTTTACAACACAATCCACAACGCGATAAAATAACCAATCATCAGCACCAGCCCCGTCGGTACAGCTACACGCGCCCATTCACGGCTTTTAATGCCCAGCTTTTCGGCGGCCACGATATTGGGCAGATTGCCTTGGATCAGCATACTTCCAAAAGCCGCCAATCCAATGACCATATACATCAGGTTGGGAATGGTTACGTCCGGCGTAATTTCAATGGCTGCCAGCGTGGCGTTGTCTATAATGACGGATACGGAATTGGCCCAGAATAAAATTTTGCCGCTTAAACGCGCGATGGTTGCGTCGGCAAACGGACGCAGGCCCGTGCTGATTAAAGTCAGCGCGGCTACGAACAGATAAATATGCCAGGTGCGGCGTAGCATGGAACGCGTATCTTCTTTATCTTCGCGTATATGCAGCTCCACCTGCGCATTGGCATTGCGCACGGTATAACCGGCCGCCAAAGCCATCAGCGAAATAGCGGGCATAATCCACCAGAAAAAATGCTTCAGCACAAAGAAAAAGTCTGCCTGGTGCGGGCCGGCGGCCAGCTCTTTATAAATGACCAGCCCCAGCGGCTCTGCCAGCGGCAACAGCACCGCCCCCAGCCCAATGGCGTAACAGGCGTATACCGTCACTTTGACGGTCTGCTCGCGCTCCAGATTGACCACCTGCAGCACCTCGGCCAATATTAACGCGGCCACTGTTACGCTGAACACGCTGGAAGTAATCCCCAGCAGGAATACCAAAATCGCAAAGCTGTATTTCGGCTCAAAAAAACGGAATAATACAAACAAAACGCGGAAAATATAACGGGAATAATAATTGAAAATAATACTGACCACCAGCACGATAAAAGCCACGTTGACGGGAGAATTGAGCGCGTCATATATAAACTCTTTGCTCCACATTCCGCTGATGGTAACGGCCGCCGCGCCGACCATAAGCAGAAAAAGCTCCAAATGGTTTTCCACCCATTTGGATTTCAGCGGCCAGACCAGCAGATTTAGCACCACCAGTCCCAGCAGGATTTTGGCAAGCAAAGAAATTTCCATAGAATTATTTTACAAAAAAGGCATTCTTATCCGCCTGAAAAAAGCGATTACATCGCTTTAGACCCGTTACACCGATTCCAAACACAGTCCTTTTTATTTTGTTAGAATGGTTTTATCTGTAAAAAAGGAGCAAACAATGAAAAAAACCGCATTCGTATTAACCGCCTTGCTAGTGCTGGGCGGAGTTTCCTTCGCCGCTGACAGCTGTGAGTGTGAAAAAGGCGATTTGGTCTGTTTGAGCAGCTGTGCGCGCAACAAAGTGCAGAGCATCAAAGACCAGGCCGCTGAAAAACAGGCCGCCAAGGAAGCCTCTTCCGAAGAGGCCAAAGAGGCCGCCAAAGCCAAATTGGAAGAAGCAAAAACCGCCGCTCAGGAAAAAGCCTCTGCGGCCAAAAACAACGCCAAAAGCAAATTGAGCGAACTGAAAGAACAGGCCCAGGCCAAACAAGAAGCCGCCAAAGCCGAACAGGAAGCTAAGAAAGAAGAAGCGGAAGCCAAAAAAACCGCCGCCAAACAAAAAGTCAGTGACGCCAAAGCCGCCGCCAAAACAGAATTGGACGCCTGGAAAAATCTGGGAAAATAAAACTATCCGAAAAGAAAGCGCAAGGCATTAAGCCTTGCGCTTTATATATCACGCGAAATACATTTATATATTACAGAATAATCAGACGTATGGCCATAATGACCAATATCAGCCCCGCCACAAATTCCGCTTTTTTAGTAACAATGCTCTTGGAAGTCTTGCTGCCCAAGTGAAAGCCCAACACTGTCAGACCAAATGTAATGACGATTAAAAACAGCACCTGCGGGAACCAGCTTTTCCCCATCAACTCCAACGGATAACCTACTAGAAAAAACTGCGCTGCAGACAATGCCGACACACGCACCATTTTTTTATTATCGTCCACTTCATTAGCTTTAAAGCTGGGAGATTTTTCTATAGTTTCCAACATATATTTAATGCCCAGCAATAACAAAAATGCAAAGGCAATCCAGTTATTGGCATATACAAAATAACTTCGGAAAAAAATCATGCTGAACAAATAGCCGGCCGTAAAAATCAGCGCATTAAAACCGGAAAAATAAAAAGCCGCTTTAATGGAAAATACGCTTTTTGTTTTCGGTTCCAAATTCATGGCGGACATATTGGCCGTCACCATATTATCGGTACATAAACAAATAAAAATAATGATTACCGCTATGAGTCCCATATTTTCTCCTTTACTGCCTTGGGTTGTTTTTATATTACCAAATTCCAAGACCGCTGAGCAGTACTTTTACCGATACCGCCAACAGCGCCGCGCCGCCCAACACCTCCATAACCGTGCCAAACCGGCGGCCCAGAAAGCTGCCCAGAAAAAACCCGCTGTAGCTGGTGGCCAGTACACACAATGCCAAAAAGCTAAGCGTCAACCCAAAAGGCGCGGCAGACAGAGACAGGGCCATACCCACCAACAGCGCGTCTAAACTGGTAGCTACGGCCAAAGCGGCCACCGTTTTAACAGAGAGCCGGCGGCACAACTCCGGATTTTCTTTATGCTCAAACGCCTCTTTTATCATTTTCAGTCCGATAAAAGCCAACACAAAAAACGCAATCCAATGGTCAAAACGGTCTATGACTCGTCCCAGCTCACGCCCGCCCCACCAGCCGGTGCAAAACATAATA
This sequence comes from uncultured Elusimicrobiales bacterium, assembly GCA_944324105.1. Taxonomy (GTDB): domain Bacteria; phylum Elusimicrobiota; class Elusimicrobia; order Elusimicrobiales; family Elusimicrobiaceae; genus Avelusimicrobium. The sequence goes on along the minus strand of CALUVA010000039.1, from coordinate 1,816 downwards.
ACATGCGCCAGGGCAAAGCTCAGGCTGACCGCCAGCACCCGCGCATGTTTGAGCTCTCCCTTATCCGCGCAGCCGGAAGCAATAGTTACGGCAAAATTATCCATGGATAACCCTAAGGCCACCACAAAAGCCGATAGAATGTTCATATAAATTATGATAACATTTTTAATATATGGAATCCTTGAGAGAACTCTATAAAATCGGCTGTGGGCCGTCCAGCAGCCACACTATGGGGCCGCATATGGCGGCTGAACAGTTTAATCGCCGCTGGCCGCAGGCGTCGGCTTTCCGCGTCACGCTTTACGGTTCCCTGGCTGCCACCGGCAAGGGGCATCTGACCGACTTTACTTTACGCGAGGCCTTTTACCCCAAACCGGTAGATGTGGTATTTGATATGCAAACGCGCATTAAAAAGCATCCCAACGCCCTCAAGTTCCAGGCGCTGGACCAGGCCGGTCATATTATGGACAGTTATATGGTATACAGCATTGGCGGCGGCGCCATACGCGATGATGAAAACTTCGGCAAACAGGTAAACAATATTTATCCGCATAAATCCATGAATGAAATTTTGCAGTACACCTCCGACAAACGCATGCTGTTGTGGGAATATGTGGAAGAATGCGAAGGGGCGGATATTTGGAACTATTTAACCGAAGTCTGGACCACCATGAAAGACACCATGAACCGCGGCCTGTCCAAGCGCGGTGTCCTGCCCGGTTCCCTCAATTTGGAGCGTAAAGCCCAGCGGTATTTATATAAAGCGGAAAGCTCTCCCCAATACCTGCGCCGCATGAACAATTTGTTTGCCTATGCGCTGGCCTGTTCGGAGGAAAACGCTTCCGGCGGTATCGTGGTCACCGCCCCGACCTGCGGCTCCTGCGGCGTCGTGCCTGCTGTATGCCGGCTGGTGCAGGAAATCTGTGAATTTGAAGACAATACCATCATCCGCGCCTTAGCTACGGCCAGCCTGTTCGGCAATATGGCCAAGGCCAATGCCTCCATTTCCGGCGCGGAAGTGGGCTGCCAGGGAGAAGTGGGCGTGGCCTGCGCCATGGCGGCCGCCGCCACCTGCCAGCTGGAAGGCGGCGACAATAAACGCATTGAATATTCCGCCGAAATGGGGCTGGAACATCATCTGGGGCTTACCTGCGACCCGGTGGACGGGCTGGTACAAATCCCGTGCATAGAGCGTAATGCGCTGGCGGCTTCGCGCGCGCTGGACTGCGCCACCTACGCCCTGATGTCCGACGGTCACAACCGCGTATCTTATGACGATGTACTGGCTACCATGATGCAAACCGGCAAAGACATGAACCAGGCCTACCGCGAAACGGCCCAGGGCGGTCTGGCACGTTTTTTCCATTTGGCCAAGGGGGACAAATAAAATGAACACACTGGAAGCCATAAACAAAAGACGTTCTATCCGTAAATTTACGGGCAAAGCGCTGACCCAGCAGCAAATTGAAACGTTGCTGCGCGCGGCCATGCTGGCGCCCACCGCGCGCAATGCGCAGGAGTGGGACTTTGTCGTGGTGCGCGACCGAGCCACGCTGGATAAGCTGATGGCCGTACACCCGTACGCGCATATGCTTTCCACCGCCGACTGCGCCATTATCGTCTGCGGCAACACCCAGCGCGAACACGCACCCGGGTACTGGCCCGGCGACTGCGGCGCGGCCACCCAAAACATTTTGCTGGCCGCCACGGATATGGGCATCGGCTCGGTCTGGCTGGGCGTATATCCCACGCAAGAACGTATGGACGCGGTGGGCCAAGTCATCGCTCTGCCGGCACATGTCAAACCGTTTAATAT
>CALUVA010000038.1 GCA_944324105.1 uncultured Elusimicrobiales bacterium | reverse complement strand
TATTGCTGCTGTGAAATATTTTCCATGCTTTCGGGCAGCAGGACGGTGTCCCCCGTGCAGATTTGCTGTTTTTCCAGATAATCGCGGGTAATTTTGTCTACGTCAAAAAATATAGTTTTCATGTGTTCCCCCTTATGCTTCCTTATATAATATACGCCACACGGAGGCGGCGCAAAAAATTAATTAGTCGGTTCTGCCGTCGGCTCTGCAGCGGGCGCGTCCTTTTTAAAATCATAAAACTGCCGCAGCACCTTTGCCGGATTGCCCACCGCTACGGACAGGGCCGGTACGTCCTTGGTTACCACCGCCCCGGCGCCTACGGCGGCATTGTCGCCGATGGTTACCCCGGGCAGAATAATGGCCCCGCCGCCGATCCATACATTTTTGCCTATTTTGACGGGGGCGGCGAATTCTTTGCCTTCTTTGCGCGCTTTGGGGTCCAGCGGATGTGTGGCGGTATAAATCTGTACATTGGGGCCCAGCAGGCAGCCGTCGCCTATTTCCACGCGTGCGCAATCCAAAATAGTGCAGTTGAAATTCAGAAACACATTGTCGCCGAAGTGGATTTGACAGCCGTAGTCACAGTAAAAGGGCGGTTCAATTACCAGATTCTTGCCCGCCTGCCCGAAGAGCTTTTCCGCCAGTTCTCGCCGTTTGGTTTCGTCGGCCGGATCAGTGGCGTTGTACTGCCACAGCGTGCGGCGCGCTTCCTGGCGCAGTTTTACCAGTTCGGGATCCAAAGAATTATAAAACAGTCCTGCCAGCATGTTCTCTTTTTCACTCATGCCTTATTGTAGCAATTTTAGTTCTAATTCAAAAAAGCTCCTGCCGGAACGTGACAAAATACGTAAATTTTATACAATGGAAGAGAGAAAGATGTACCGGTTGCATATAAAAAATGTTTTTTGGTAAAATATACTTACCGGTAGGTAAATAAATTTTCCCGTCGTAAGAGGGAAAAGCGGAGAATGAGAATGAATAAATATATGCGTGTTGCCGCCGTGTTTGCGCTGGCGGCCTGCCTGGGTGCTCTCAGTGCCTGCGGCGACAAAACCCAACAGCAGTCTTCTGCGGCCATACCCGTTTCGGCCGTCAAGGTGCTGAAAACCGATTTGCCCTGGAATATTGAATATCCCGCACAGGTGGCGGGCTCTTTGGAAATTCAGGTCCGCGCGCAGGTGGGCGGCATTTTAAAAGCCCGCCTGTTTGATGAAGGATCATATGTGAAACAGGGGACGCAGCTTTTCCAAATTGATCCGCAGGAATACGAAGTGGCCCTGCAACAGGCTGAGGGGACGCTGGCCCAGGCCCAAAGCAATGAAAACCGCACCCGCCGCGATTATGAGCGCATGAAAAAGCTGCGCGCCGACAATGCCATCAGCCAGAAAGACTACGATGATGCCTTGTCTGCTTATGAAGCGGCGCAGGCTTCCGTTAAAGTGGCCCAGGCGGGTGTAAACGGAGCCAAAATCAATTTGGAATATACCCGCGTGCTGGCGCCTATTTCCGGCATTACGGGCAAAGAAGCCCAGTCCGTGGGCAGCCTGGTTTCCCCGGCGGGCAACGGCCTGCTGACCACCATGGTGCAGATTGATCCGCTGTGGGTGAATTTTTCCATGCCCAGCGCGCAGTTTTACAAAATGGCCAGCGGTTTTTTAGACGGCAGTATTACGCTGGATGAAAAAGGCGACCAGCCGCTGTATGTGGAAGCCATTACCGCTGACGGGCGCGTATATCCGCAGAAAGGGTCCATTATTTTCTTTGACAGCACCGAGGACACCCAAACCTCGTCTTTGGCTATTAAGGCCGAATTTCCCAACCCCAAAAACCAGCGTATGCTGATGCCGGGCCAGTTTGTACGCGTGCGTCTGGTGGGAGCCACATATAAAGACGCGGTGTTGATTCCTTCTTCTGCCGTACTGAGCACTCCGACCGGAGATCTGGTCTATATCGTGCAGGAAGACGGCACCACCAAAGCCCAGCCCGTAACGGTGCAGTTGCAGGATAATATGTATATCGTTAACGAAGGGCTGGAAGGCGGGGAAACCGTCATTTCCGAAGGGTTGCTGAAGATCCGCCCGGGTATGAAAGTCAGCCCGCAGATGAAAGATTTCGGCATTCCGTCCTACGAAGAACCGACGGCTCCCAGCTCCGTAACTGCCCAAAATGTCGGCGAATTTGACGAGGTGATTAAAGAAGACGTCAAACCCGATGCGCAGAGCGTGCAGCAACCCGCCCGTAAAAACAACAAAGTAACCAACGCGCTTTTGGGCCGCCAAGACTAAAGACAATGAGCGGAGAAATACATGTTTTCTAAATTTTTTATTAACCGTCCTATTTTTTCCACCGTTGTTTCGCTGCTCATTTTGCTGGCGGGTATTGTGTCTATTACCCAGCTGCCCATTGAGCAGTATCCTGATTTAACGCCGCCTTCGGTGCAGGTGTCGGCGCAGTATCCGGGTGCCAGCCCGGAAGTAATAGCCGATACGGTGGCCGCTCCCATTGAGCAGCAGGTCAACGGTGTGGAGGACATGCTGTATATGAACTCCACTTCTTCGGCCAATGGCGACATGAACCTGATGGTGTACTTTGAAGTGGGTACGGATCCGGACCAGGCCATGATTAACGTCAACAACCGTGTCCAGGCCGCCACCACCACGCTGCCCGAAGATGTGCGCCGTTACGGCGTAACCGTGCAAAAGCGTTCTTCGGCCATTTTGCAGTTGATTACCATGTTTTCCCCGTCGGGTGTATATGATACCACCTATATAGGTAACTATGCCTTGGTCAATGTGGTGGACGACCTCAAACGTATTAACGGCGTGGGCGACGCGCAGGTCATGTCCGCCAACGACTATTCTATCCGCATTTGGCTCAAACCCGATGTGATGAGCCAGCTGGGTGTATCCGTTTCCGATGTGATGGCCGCTGTGCAGGCGCAAAACACGCAGCGCGCCGCCGGCAAAATCGGCCAGCCGCCGCTGCTGCACAGCGTGGACCGCATGTATTCCATCATTGCCCCGGGCCGTTTGCAGGAACCGGAAGAATTTGAAGAAATTATTTTGCGTGCCAATCCGGATGGTACTTCTTTGCGCTTAAAAGACGTGGCCCGTGTGGAGCTGGGCAGCCAAACCTATGAATTTTCCGGCAAATACAATAACCAGCCCGCCGTGCCTATTGGCGTGTTCCTCTCTCCGGGCGCCAACGCCGTGGCCACAGCCGAAGCCGTTAAAAAGCGCATGGAAGAGCTGTCTCAGAATTTCCCGGGCGGAATTGAATACAAAGTGGCTTACGACACCACCCTGTTCGTAAACGCTTCTATTGAAGAGGTGATTCATACCCTTATAGAAGCCATGATATTGGTGTTCCTAGTCATGTATTTGTTCCTGCATGACTGGCGCGCCACGTTAATTCCGTGCTTGGCAGTGCCGGTGTCTATCGTGGGCGCTTTTGCGGGCATGCTGCTGCTTGGATTTTCCATTAATACGCTGACGCTGTTCGGTCTGGTGTTGGCCATTGGTATTGTGGTGGACGACGCCATTGTGGTCATTGAAAACGTGGAGCGTATCATGCACGATGAGCATTTGCCCGTCAAAGAAGCCACGATTAAGGCCATGGACGAAGTAACCGGCCCCGTAGTGGCCATTGTGCTGGTGTTGTGTTCCGTATTCGTGCCCGTGGCGTTCATGGGCGGTTTTACGGGGGTGATGTACCAGCAGTTCGCCATTACCATTGCCGTATCTGTGGTAATTTCCGGTTTGGTGGCTTTGACGCTGACTCCCGCGTTGTGCGCACTGCTGCTTAAAGATATGAAGCCGCGCACCAGCGGATTCTTCTTTAAATTTGACCAGTGGTTTGCCAGAGTAACGGCCCGTTACACAAGCTGGGCAGGCTTTTTTATTCGCCGTATTCCGGTCGCCTTGTTGACGGTGGTGTTAATTTGGGCGGCCGCGCTGGGACTGTTTAAAATAGTGCCTTCCAGCTTATTGCCCGATGAAGATCAGGGTATGCTGATTGTGGCCACCATGTTGGACCCAGCCACCTCTTTGTCTACCAGCCAAAAAGTAGCCCAGCAACTGGAAGAAATTATTTTGGAACAGCCTGCTGTGAAAGAAGAGCTGACCTTTGCCGGCTATGATATTCTCAGCAGTACCATGAAGAGCAGTTCCATTGCGTCGTTTATTTCTTTAATTCCGTGGAAAGAACGCAAAACGCAGGATATGTCTTCTTTTGGGGTAGTGTCGGCTATCGGCAAATTGGGCGCCGGAATTACGGGGGCTTTGGTAATGCCGTTTAACCCGCCGCCGATTATGGGTATGAGTACCACCGGCGGTTTGGAAGGGTATGTGCAAAACCGTTCCGGCCAGGGCAGCGATGCATTGGAAGCCAAGGTGAATGAATTTATCGCCGCGGCGCAGAAACGGCCCGAGCTGACCGGGGTCAGCACGACGTTCTCTTCCGCCACGCCTCAGTATAAACTGACCGTGGACGAAATTAAAGCCATGGCCATGAATGTGTCGCTTTCCGAGCTTTATACCACCATTCAGGGTACATTTGGTACGGCTTACGTCAACGACTTTACCAAATACAGCCGCAGTTTCCGCGTGATGGTGCAGGCCGACGGGGATTACCGCGCGCGGCCCGAGCAGTTGGGTGATATTTATGTGCGTTCCAACACCGGTGCCATGGTGCCGCTGTCGGCCTTTATCACGCTGACCCCGATTTTGGGGCCGGATATGGTGGAACGTTTTAACGCTTTCCCCGCGGCCAAAGTGATGGCCACGCCGGCCGAAGGTTACAGTTCCGGCCAGGCCATTGCCGCCATGGAGGAAGTGGCACGCGAAACACTGGGCGAAGAATTTACGCTGTCCTGGACGGGTACCACCTACCAGGAAACCATCAGCGGCAGTTCTTCCACCATTGCGCTGATGCTGGGTATGCTGGTGGTATTCCTGATTTTGGCCGCCCAGTATGAACGCTGGGGTTTGCCCTTTGCGGTTATTTTGGCCGTGCCTTTTGGTATGTTTGGCGCTTTGTTGGGTACCTATATGCGCAGTCTGTCCAATGATATTTATTTCCAGATTGCGCTGGTGGCCCTGGTCGGTTTGGCGGCCAAAAATGCTATTTTGATTGTGGAGTTTGCCGTGTTGGTCAAAGAGCAAGGGGCCACGGCCTATGAGGCGGCCCTGCAGGCTATTAAGCTGCGTTTCCGCCCTATTGTCATGACGTCTTTGGCATTCATTTTGGGCTGCGTGCCGCTGGCCGTCAGCTCCGGCGCAGGTGCGGCCAGCCGTCACTCCATCGGCACTGCCGTGGTGTTTGGCATGTTGGCGGCCACGGCTATTGCGCCGTTGTTCATACCGTTGTTTTTCTACCTGATTTCGGGCGGCTGGAAAGAGAAAAATGATCCTGACGCCCTGGGTGCCAAAGCGGAGGCTATGCATGATATTTAAGAAACTCGTTTCCGCGGCAGTATGCGCCGCGATGCTCTCTGGCTGTATGATGGGGCCGAATTATAAGCGGCCGGAGCTGGATCTGCCTGCGGAAGAAGCCGGCGGTAATTACAGCGTTTTTGAAAATTACCAGTGGTGGGAAATGTTCGGCGATGAACGCCTGAATAAACTGGAAACAGAGGCCCTGCTGTATAATCGCGACCTGCGCCAGGCCATCGCCCGCGTGGACGAAGCCCGCGCGGCCGTAGGCAGTGCCGTGGCGGATCAGCTGCCCACCATTGCCGCCCAGGGCGGCAGCGGACGGGCCGGCAGCTATTACGGCTCGGGGCAGGTGCAGAGCACGGGTACGATTGTAGCCTCTTTTGAGCTGGATTTGTGGGGCAAATACCGCCGTTTGAGCGAGGCGGCGCGCGCGCAGCTGCTGTCCACCATGGCTTCCAAAGACACGGTGCTTTTGACGCTGACGGCGCAGGTGGCTTCCACCTATTTTACGCTGCTGGCGCTGGACAGCCAGCTGGATACCGCCACCAAAACTCTGCAAACCCGCAAAGAAAGCGTGCGTATTTATACCAGCCGCTATAATGCCGGCTATGTAACGGAAGTGGACTTGCGGCGTATTGAAGCGGATATGTATGCCGTGGCGGCTACGGTAAAATCGCTGGAGCTTTCCGTCGCTACGACGGAAACGGCCCTGTCCGTGCTGGTGGGCCGCTCCCCGCGTGAAATCGTGCAGGGCTTTGACCGCGGCGGAAAGCTGTTAGATGAAATTGACGTGCCGCAGGTGCCCGCCGGGCTGCCTTCGGCCTTCTTGGCCAAGCGGCCGGATGTGCGCAGTGCCGAAGGTATGCTGATAGCAGCCAATGCGCAAATCGGCGCGGCGCGCGCGGCGTATTTCCCCGATATTACGCTGACCGGCGCGGCCGGATACGCCAGCTACCAGTTAAATGAACTTTTCCGCGGCCCTTCGGGCATGTGGGCTTTTGCGGGGCAGTTGACGCAGCCGATTTTTGCCGGCGGGCGCATCGTGTCGCAAAACAAAGCCGCCAAAGCCCAGTATCAGGAAATGCTGGCCGCATATGAACAGACGGTGCAGAACGCTTTTAAGGAAGCGTTGGACGCGCTGAACGGACACCGTCTTTACAGCGAAATGTATGATATTTATTTGGGGCAGACCAAAGCCCTGCGCCGCGGGTATGAACTGACCAAAAAACAGGAAGACGCGGGCCTGATCGGCACCATGGAATTGTTGGATGTGGAGCGCAACCTGCTGCAGGCGGAAATGAGCCTGGCCACCGCGCGCCAAAACGAATTGAACTCCCTGGTCAGCCTGGCCAAAGCTTTCGGAGGCGGCTGGAATGAGCAGTGCGGTTTCGGCCCGTTTGAAGCGCAGGTGGCAGCGCAGCGCGCCGCGTTTGACCAGCAAAAGGCGGACCAGCGCGCCGCGGCCCTGAAACAGGCCGAACTGGAAAAAGCCGCTTTGCAGGAGGCGGCCAAGCCGGAAGAAGCCTCCGGCCCGGCCGCACCGCAGGCAGAACAAAAATAGCCTTTTACCAAAACGGTCCTTCGGGGCCGTTTTTTATGTGCCCGAAAGGGGAATTTGCTACAATAAAAACGTATGCGTGAATGGGATGTCATCAGCCCGCTGGACGGGCGTTATCAAGAGCAGCTGGCCGCTTTGCGTGAGCAGGCCGGTCCGGCCGCCTTTGCGCGCGCCCGCGTGCGGGCGGAAGTCTGCTGGCTGCTGACGCTGGCGGAGCTGAAACTGCCCGGTTTTAGGCCGCTGTCCGCCAAAGAGAAAGCCCTGCTGGAAAAACTGCCCGCGCTGACGGATGCGGACTTGCAGATTTTACACGATATAGAAAAAAGGGGCCGTAACGGCCGCCCCGCCACCAATCACGACGTTAAAGCCGTGGAATATTTTATTTCGGATAAACTGGCCGAAAACGGCTTTGCTTCGCGCGCGGCGTGGGTGCATTTTGCCCTGACCAGCGAAGACATAAACAGCTTGGCATATGCGCAGATTTTGTCGGACGCGCTGGGACGGGTCGTCGTGCCCGCGCTGGAAGATGTGCGTAAAGAGTTAAACGCCCGCGCCCGCAAATATGCGCGCGGGGTGCTGCTGGCGCGCACGCACGGCCAGCCCGCGGTGCCGACCACCTTTGGCAAGGAACTCAAAGTCTTTGAAAGCCGTCTGGTCCGCCAGCTGGAGCAGTTAAAAAAGCAGGAAATTTCCTGCAAAGCCGGCGGGGCGGTAGGCTCTTATAATGCACATATGGCCGCTTTTGCGCAGGTGAACTGGCCGCGCGCGGCCCGCAGACTGGCGGGCAGGCTGAGCAAGGGACGCAAAAACAAATTGTTTGTCAGTCCCGTTTCCACGCAGGTGGACAACCGCGACAGTTATGCGGAGCTGTTTGACACCCTGCGCCGCACAAACGTGATTTTGCTGGGGCTTTGCCAGGATATGTGGCGGTATATTTCGGCGGGGCTGGTAAAGCAGAAAACCGTGGCGGGGGAGGTAGGCTCCTCCACCATGCCGCAAAAGGTAAACCCCATAGATTTTGAAAACGCCGAGGGCAATTTGGGCCTGGCCAATGCCCTGCTGACCTTTTTCAGCGAGAAACTGCCGCTTTCGCGCCTGCAGCGCGATCTGTCCGACTCCACGGTGCTGCGCAATGTGGCTGTGGGACTGGGGCATTGTCTGCTGGCCTATAAGTCCTTACTGAAGGGGTTGCGCAAAACGGATTTTGATGCGCGCGCTGCCCGTGCGGAGCTGGAGGCCCACCCGGAAGTGCTGGCCGAAGCGTACCAGACCGTATTGCGCGCGGCGGGTGTGGAAGGGGCGTATGAAAAACTTAAAGCCTTTACGCGCGGACGCGCCGTAACGGCGGAAGATTTGAAAACATTTATACACAGTTTAAACACGGATGAAAAAACCAAACAAAAACTGCTGGCCTTGGACGTGTGCTCTTATACGGGGCTTGCGCCGCGGCAGGCGGGAGGAAAATTATGATAGATATTGTGTGCGGCGGTCAGGCCGGCGATGAAGGAAAAGGCAAGATTTCGGCATATTTGTCGTATAAAGGCGATTATGAATACTGCGTGCGCGTGGGCGGCCCCAATGCGGGGCATACCGTGGTGGCTGACGGCAAATCCTATACATTGAAAAATATTCCGTCGGGTTTTTTAAATCCGGCCACCAAACTGGTGCTGGGCGCGGGCGCGTACACCAAAACCGAATGGCTGCTCAAGGAAGTACAGCTGACGGGCACGGCCGACCGTCTGATTATTGACCCGTACGCCGTACTGATTACGGACGAAGAAACCGCCGCCGAAAAGGGCGCCAGTCATTTTATGCAGCACATCGGCAGCGTGGGTACCGGCCTGGGCCAGGCCGTCAAGGACCGCATTGAGCGGCGCAATGTCAAATTTGCCAAAGACGAACCGGCGTTAAAAGACTTTATCCAGGACGTGCCGGAACTGCTTAACGGCGCGCTGGACAAAGGGGAGCATATTTTGCTGGAAGGCACGCAGGGAATAAAACTGTCTTTGCTGCACGGGGAATATCCGTTTGTTACCTCTCGCGATACCACCGCGTCCACTTTCCTGGGCGAGGCGGGCCTCGGCCCCAAGAGCGTGCGGGACGTGTATGTGGTGTTTAAACCCTACATCACGCGCGTGGGCCCCGGGCCGCTGGAAAAGGAAATGACCGATGAAAAAGATTTGGAAATTTACCACACCAAAGGCCATGAAATCGGCAGCGTCAGCAAACGCCTGCGCCGCGTGGGTGTGTTTGAAAAGCGTTCCGCTTCGCGCGCGATTATGATTAACAACGCCACCAAAATAGCCATTACGCATATTGATATGTTTGAAGGCAATGACCATATCAAAAGCTATGAAGATTTTACGCCGCAGGCCAAGGAATTTTTGGAAAGCATGCGCGAACTTTCCCGCCAGGTGTATCCGCACCCGAAGCTGGCGCTGGTATCCACCGGCGCGGATATGGAAGATACGCTGGTGCTGTAAGCGGTTCTTGTGTTTTGTTTTACGCGGCGCAAGATATATCGTCTTGCGCCGCGTTATTTAGTCAGAGATATCCCGGGGCCGGCGGGCCGCCGATACGGAGATGACGACATTTTTATAAAACCGGATGAGAGACTGAGTAAAAACATCTCAGCATGACGGTACTATATTTATTAGGTCATCCTGAGGAGTTGTAACTCAGGATCTCCGTTGCTTTGCTGTTGCCGTTTATTCATTGAATTTCCTCGCTCAAAAACGCCCTGCCTTGACTCGTTTTTTTTTTTTGATACCCTATACACCGCGGGAACGAAAAGCCGTTATATTGTTTTTTTGCTTGTTTTGGCGGTGTTATAAGGAGAAAAATGAAAAAAGGATTTATAAGTATTCGTCATCCCCGAGGGTCTTTGTCGGGGCTCCCAACCTTGTTTAAACAACGAGATTCCCGACTACAACCTTCGGGAATGACGAGGGGGAGAGGTGGTTTTACCCTCATAGAATTATTAGTTGTTGTGCTTATCGTTGGTATTTTGACCGCTGTGGCTTTGCCGCAGTATGAGAAAGCGGTGGAACAATCCCGCGCAGCGGGGGGGATTGTTCTGGCCCGCAGTATTTTTCTGGCTAATCAGCGTTACTTAATGGCGCACGGGCGATATACGGAAGATATCCGAAATTTGGACTTGAACTTTTCAGGGGAGGACGTTAATCTAGATGATATCCCCAGCAAAAAAACCGGCGGTTTTGAGTGCCGCGCGACTGGTACCGGACCTGGCTACGGATATACGGCAGTATGCCGCAGAATCAGAAGAGGGAAATACTCCTATTATATTGGCTACCGCGGAGCTGAAGACCAGGCTATCTGTTTATACAACGACGCCGAAGACGAACAATGGTGCCAGTTGTTAACCGGCAAAGACAGCAAGCCTTATTATTTTTGACTTCGTTTTTTACTTGAGAGCCCTTCCCGTTTAAAGTTACAATAAAAGCATGAAAAATATTATTTTTGATTTCGGCGGTGTGCTGGTGGATTGGAACCCGCGCCATTTGTACCGCAAGATTTTTTC
>CALUVA010000037.1 GCA_944324105.1 uncultured Elusimicrobiales bacterium | reverse complement strand
ATGTGCTGCGTCTGCAAAGGCGCCAAGCATGATCCGGCCCCGATCCCCGAAGAAGGGAAATGGGTTAAAGCCAAACAAATTACCGATATCAGCGGTCTGACCCACGGTGTGGGTTGGTGTGCCCCCCAGCAGGGCGCCTGCAAGCTGACGCTCAACGTCAAAAACGGCGTGATTAAAGAAGCGCTGGTGGAAACGCTGGGCTGCTCCGGCATGACGCACTCCGCCGCCATGGCTGCGGAAATTCTGCCGGGCAAAACCATTTTGGAAGCCCTAAATTCCGACCTGGTGTGCGACGCCATCAACACCGCCATGCGCGAGCTGTTCCTGCAAATCGTATACGGCCGCACGCAGAGCGCATTTTCCGATGACGGCTTGCCCATCGGCGCCGGTATGGAAGACCTGGGCAAAGGCCACCGCAGCCAGATTGGCACGATGTACGGTACCGAAGCCAAAGGCCCCCGCTACCTGGAAATGGCCGAAGGTTATGTGCTGGAAATCGGCCTGGATAAAAACAATGAGATCATCGGCTATAAATTCGTGAACCTGGGCAAAATGATGGACGCCATCAAAAACGGCACCGACGCGAAAAAAGCCTTTGAAGACAACGTCAAAACCTACGGCCGCTTTGACGAGGCCGTCAAGAAAATTGACCCCCGCAAAGAGTAAGCCCAGGAGAGTGACTATGATTACGTTTGAAGGATACGAAAGAAGAATTGACAAAATCAACGCCGCTTTGAAAGAAGCCGGCATTAAAGATTTGGAAGAAGCGCGCAAAATCTGCCTGGACAAAGGCATTGACGTGGAAAAAATCGTCAAGGGCATCCAGCCCATCGCTTTTGACAACGCCGTCTGGGCTTACACCGTCGGCGCGGCCATCGCCATTAAATCCGGCGTGAAAACCGCCGCCGAAGCGGCCGAAAAAATCGGCCTGGGCCTGCAGAGCTTCTGCATTCCGGGCTCGGTGGCCGACCAGCGCGCCGTGGGCCTCGGCCACGGTAACTTGGGCGCCATGCTGCTGCGCGAAGAAACCAAATGCTTCTGCTTCCTGGCCGGCCATGAAAGTTTCGCCGCCGCGGAAGGCGCCATCGGCATCGCCCGCACGGCCAACAAAGTGCGCAAAACGCCGCTGCGCGTCATTTTGAACGGTTTGGGCAAAGACGCCGCTTACATCATTTCCCGCATCAACGGTTTTACCTCCGTGGAAACGGAATATGATTACAAAACCGGCGAACTGAAAATCGTCAGCGAAAAGGCCTTCTCCGACGGGGACAGAGCCAAAGTGAAATGCTACGGCGCCGACGACGTCAACGAAGGCGTGGCCATTATGCGCCATGAAGGGGTGGATGTGTCCATTACCGGCAACTCCACCAACCCGACCCGCTTCCAGCACCCCGTGGCCGGAACGTACAAGAAATGGGCCATTGAAAACGGCAAAAAATATTTCTCCGTGGCTTCCGGCGGCGGCACGGGCCGCACGCTGCACCCGGACAATATGGCCGCGGGCCCTGCCTCTTACGGCATGACCGACACCATGGGCCGCATGCACAGCGATGCGCAGTTTGCGGGTTCTTCCTCCGTGCCGGCGCATGTGGAAATGATGGGTTTGATCGGTATGGGCAACAACCCGATGGTGGGGGCGACGGTGGCTGTAGCGGTGGCCGTCTCCGAAGCTAAATAATCACGGCTTCTTCAGTTGCTTGTATTTACGCACGGCGGATAAAACGCAAGGTTTTATCCGCCGTTGCTATTAAGATAAACAATTTTCCAAATTTAAGCCCTTTCGCCGTCTCTTGCCGCTTACATAGCTGGCGCTATGCGGCGCGGCAACTACATCCGGCGAAATCATCTTAAATTTGAAAAATCATATAATCTTTTGCTAAAGCTGCGGTACGATACGGCTTCTTCAGTTGCTTATATTTACGCACGGCGGATAAAACGCAAGGTTTTATCCGCCGTTGCTTTTGGGATATTTTAAAAGGTTGGGACAGGGCGCCGCACATTTTAAAAAGAGAAAACAGTCGTTGTATTATGGCTGAATAAGTATACGCAGCAAAGCGTATCCGCCCGTCCATATCAGCCAGGATACGGGTACCCAGAAAAGTTCCGCCGCTTTCAGGCGGGTGGGGGGAAGTTCTTTGGGTAGGGAGTTAATACGGCGTTGCAGTGCGTACGGCGCGAAAATAAACAACACACCCCCCAAGATGCGCCAGAAAAAAGGAAGCGCCGGTATGAAAGCCGCCGCCAGGCCCGCCCACAGCAGCGTACCCCATACGACGGGAGCCAGAGCCGGTTTTTTGCGCATATATTGGCAGGTGCGGTTTAATATGGTGTTAAACTGGTAAAACGTAATAAACGTAAATACCGCGCGCAGAAAAGGGCCGCCTTTGGGGGCGCGGCCGGAGGCGCTTTTATATCCGGCGCGCACGGCCTGCCACTGCTTGTAGGACCAGTAAAATACAAACAGCCCTCCGCACAGTATATTCAGCCCCAGAAGCCGTCCCGCCGAAATAAAATAAAACCGTGTGGAAAGCCCCCGCTCTTTAATGCGGGTTTTGAGTTCTTCGCGCTTGGCAGGGGAATCATAATCCCAGCGTTTCATGCCCAGTGCGTAGGCGGCGTATAAAATTACTATGCCGATAAGAATGGACCACAGTCTTTCCATAAGTTTATTATAAAAATTTTCCGTGCCAAAGAAAACCTGCCGTCTCTCTGCCGTACGCGTGCGAAAAATGGTAAAATATACTATCTGCAAAGCCAAGTAATATTGCGGGGCCGCCCGCGGATGAAAACCTCATGCGTATCAGTGAGGTTGTTTTTTGCGGAAATCTGAATGTAGGGAAGAAAGAAAATTTATGAGTAATGTTCGCAGTGACGTGCGCAACGTGGCCATTATCGCCCACGTGGACCACGGCAAAACCACCGTCGTAGACGCGCTGTTAAAGCTGGCCGGCGAGTTTAACGTAAAAGAAGACCAGGCGCAGGAAACCGTGCTGGACTCCAACCCGCTGGAGCGTGAGCGCGGCATCACCATTTTGGCCAAGTGCACCTCCGTCAAATACAAAGGCCACACCATTAATATCGTAGACACCCCGGGACATGCCGACTTCGGCAGTGAGGTGGAACGCGTGCTGCGCATGGTGGACGGCGCCATTTTGATGGTGGACGCCGTGGAAGGCCCCATGCCGCAGACCCGTTTCGTCTTGCGCAAAGCCTTGGCTTTGGGGCTGCGCCCGATTGTGGTAATTAATAAAATGGACCGCGAACATGTCCGCCCCAGCGAAGTGGTAGACGAGGTATTTAACCTGTTTATGGAGCTGGGCGCCACCGATGAACAGCTGGATTTCCCTATCCTCTATGCCTCCGGCCGCGAAGGCTGGGCCAGTACCAAAATGGAAGAAAAAGGCAAAGATATCGCCCCGCTGCTGGACACGATTATTTCCCATGTACCCGCACCGGTAGCCATGCCCAACGACCCGCTGCAAATGCAGGTAACCATGCTGGATTACAACAATTTCCTGGGCCATGTGGGCATCGGGCGTATTTTGGCCGGCAAGATTTCGCGTGGGCAGAATGTGGTGCTGATTCATCACGACGGCACGCAGACGCCCGCCAAGGCCGTTAAAATTGAAATGTTTGAAGGCTTGGGCAAAAAAGAAGTGGAACAGGCCATGGCAGGCGATATTGTATCTATTGCCGGCTTGGAAGGTGTGGACGTGGGTGACACCGTGTGTCAGCCGGATTTCCCCATGCCGCTGCCGCCGCTGGCCATTGACGAACCGACGATGTCTATGGACTTTATGGTCAATGACAGCCCTTTTGCCGGACAGGAAGGTAAATTTATTACCAGCCGCCACCTGAAAAACCGCCTGGAAAAAGAAGCCCAGACCAATGTGGGGCTGAAAGTGGTGCCGCTGGAAGGCGAAGGCAAATTTAAAGTGTATGGCCGCGGGGAGCTGCATTTGACGGTGCTGATTGAAAATATGCGCCGCGAAGGCTTTGAGCTGGCGGTATCTTCACCGGAAGTGATTTATAAAGAAGAAAACGGGCAGATTTTGGAGCCTATGGAATACCTGGTGCTGGACATTAAGTCCGAATACCAGGGCGCGGTATTTACGCTGGTGGGCCAGCGTGCGGCGCGGCTGGAAAATATGGTGGCCGAAGGGCAGGACCGCCTGCGGCTGGAATATTTAATTCCTTCGCGCGCGCTGATCGGCTTTAAAAATGATTTCTTAACCGGCACGCGCGGTACGGGCATTATGCACCACAGCTTTCAGGGCTTTTATCCCAAAGCCAATTTGCCGCCTCTGCGCCACAACGGCGTGCTGGTGGCCAAAGAGGACGGCGTTACCACGGCATACGCGCTGTTTGCGCTGGAAAACGGCGGCGAGCTTTTCCTCGGTCCGGGCGAAAAAGTATACGCCGGCGAAATCGTGGGGGAAAACTCCCGCGACAATGACCTGGTGGTCAACCCCTGCAAAGCCAAACATTTAAGCAATATGCGCAGTTCGTCCAGTGACGAGTCCTATACGCTGACTCCGCCGCGGCGCATGAGCCTGGAGCAGGCGGTGGAATATATTGCGCCGGACGAACTGGTGGAAATTACCCCCAAATCCCTGCGCCTGCGCAAGAAGATCCTGGTGCACCATCTGCGCAAGCGCGCGGCCATTGCCGAAGAAAAAATGCTGGAGGGGGCGGAATAAAGCTTTTGGCTTGTTCCGCTTCTCGGCAGGAAATTTGGGAAACATAGAAACCTCTTTTCTTGTTCAGGGAAAAGGAGTTTTCTTTGGTCTTTCCGGGGGCTGCGGCCGGACATCTTCCGTCGCCGGCCCCGTTGTACAAACGCCGTTGCGGCGGAAAAGCCCCGGGCCCTGCGGGCCTCCGCCTTCGGGGCCGGCGTGAGGAATACAAACAAAGTCAGGTTGGATTTATTTCAACATTTGCGCTTTATGGCCGTTTGCCGTGGCCTTTTTTTGATAGGCCTTTTTGGCCGTTAAAACAGGGCAGCCTTGACTCGTTTTTTTTTTTTGATACCCTATACAGGGCAACAAATAAAATTTGTTGTGCCGTGTTTTTGTTTGTTTATTGCTATTTTAGGAGTAAAAAATGAAAAAAGGTTTTACCCTCATAGAATTATTGGTGGTGGTGTTGATTATCGGCATATTGTCGGCCATTGCCCTGCCGCAGTATACCGCGGCGGTGGAAAAGGCCCGCGTGGCGGAAGTGTTGCAAAATGCAAAAACCATTCAGCAAAATATGGACCTATATTTGCTGGCCAACGGCGGCGCCCCGTCCACAACCGTCAGTTTGCAGGATATGACGGAAGCCGGAGCGATACAGGGCGGCTCCTGGGGGGACGACGGGGGGGTCGTTCCTTCCTACTTTACCAAATATTTTAAATATTATGGCTGTTTTTGTGGCCCCAAGTCCTGTGGGTGCGAAATTTACAGACAACCTAATAATGAATATGCCCTGGTGTTTGGGTCGGGGCCGTCATCCGGCGGCAGTTCCGGATGGGGGGACTGGAATCAAACTTGTTTTACTCAGCTGACGGATGTGGGCCGGCGCATATGTAAGTCTTTGGAGTCCCAGGGCTGGGAATATTCCGACAGTGAATTTTAATTTCCGGGCAGTGTTTGTTTTCCGCACCGTCTGCCAATATACATGAAAAAAGGCCGTTGTCAAAACGGCCTTTTTTCATGGTATCCCGTGAAATCACACTTTCATAATTTCGGCTTCTTTGTCAGCCACCAGTTTGTCAATGTTGGCAATATTGGCGTCGGTGGCTTTTTGTACGTCGGCCTCGTAGCGTTTGAGGTCGTCTTCGGTTACTTCGCCGGCTTTTTGGGCTTTTTTGACTTTTTCCAAAATGTCGCGGCGGGTGTTGCGCACGGCCACTTTGAAGTCTTCGCTCATTTTGGCGATGTTTTTGGCCAGCGTCTTGCGGCGGTCTTCGGTCATGGAAGGCAGGGTAATGCGCACCACTTTGCCATCATTTACCGGACTGGCGCCCAGGTCGGCCTTTTGCAGGGCTTTGTCAATATCGTTTAAAGAAGAAATGTCCCACGGCTGTATTTCCAGCGTTTTGGCGTCCAGCACGTTAATCATGGCCATCTGTTTAAGCGGCGTGGGCGTGCCGTAATATTCCACGCGGATGTTTTCCAGCAGCTGCGCGCTGGCGCGGCCCGTGCGTATGGTGGCCAGATCCTGGCGCAGTTTTTCCACATGTCCGGCCATTTCGGTTTTGCCTTTGCTGATAAATTCGTTAATGCCTTCCATAAAGTCCTCTGTAAATGAAGTTTTATTTATTATAGCAATTTTCTGCCTCCGCTACGGCGGGAAAATCAGTAAATCAGCGTGCCAATGTCCTCTCCGCACACGGCGCGTTTGATATTGCCTTTTTTGTGCAGGTTAAACACCTGTACGGGCACTTTGTTTTCCAGACAAATGGCCAGCGCGGCGGTGTCCATAAACTGCAAATGTCTGGCAATGGCGTCTTTAAACGTGATTTTTTTAATACGCTTGGCGTTGGGGTTTTTCTTGGGGTCGCAGTCATACACGCCGTCCACCTGTGTGGCTTTTAAGAGTACGTCGGCGTTGATTTCCGAAGCGCGTAGCGCGGCGGCGCTGTCGGTGGTGAAATACGGGTTGCCCGTACCGCCGGCAAAAATGACGATGCGTCCCTTTTCCAGGTGGCGCAGGGCGCGGCGGCGCACAAAAGGCTCGGCCATTTGGTAAATGTTGACGGAAGTCTGCACGCGCGTGGGCACGCCGTTTTCCTCCAGGGCAGACTGCAGGGCAATGGCGTTAATGACTGTGGCCAGCATGCCCATACTGTCGGAATTGACGCGGTCTATCACGCCACCTCCGTCGCGCAAACCCCGCCAGATATTTCCGCCGCCGATAACTATAGCCAGCTGGCAGCCGGTTTTATGCACCTGGGCGATTTCCTGGGCGATGGCTTTAAGCGGCTGCGGGTCTACGCCGCGGCAGCCGTCGTTGCTCAACGCTTCGCCGGAAAGTTTGAGTAAAATTCTTCTTTTGCAGGGTTTCTTTTTTACCATAAGGTCCTCACGGGTTTTTTTTATTCTAGCAAAAAACGGGGGAAAATATTTCCCTTTGTGTGCCCGCCGCCAAAACGGAGACGGCGGTTTTGGTCCGCCTTTTGAAGCGGGGGCTTTTTCCCGCCCCGACCTAAATCAGGGCAGAAAAAAGCCCCTCGTCAGAGGGGCTTTGAAACTAGAAGCGCACAAAACGCACAACTTTGAGTTCGGTGCCCAGCGCTTTGGATTCTTCGGCCAGGTAATCGGCAACGGTTTTCTTGTTGTCTTTAATGGTCGGCTGTTCCAAAAGGCAGGTTTCTTTGGCGAACTTTTTGATTTTTCCGGGCAGCATTTTGGCAATCATTTCGTCGGATTTGCCTTCGTTTTTGGCCTGCGTGCGGTAGATGTCCAGCTCGCGGTCAATGTCGGCCTGCGGAATGTCTTTGGCGTCCACCCACATGGTCTGCATGCCTACGGTGTGCATGGCCAGCCCGCGGGCGATTTCCTGGGCCTTTTCCAGCTCTTTGCCGCCGGCGGCCAGCTCCAGCAGGGAGGCTTTCTTGTTATCGGAGTGGACATAAGAAGCCATTACATTGCCTTCGGCAGGCGTCCAGTTGTAGGCGCCTTTAAAGGTGGTGTTCTCGCCGAATTTGGGGGCTTTTTCCACAATCATATTTTTGATGTGTTCATCGGCCGCATAGTCGGCGATTTCGGGGTGCTGCAAGACATAATCGGCAATATCGTCGGCCAACGCGATGAAATCCGGCGTTTTGGCCACAAAGTCGGTTTCGCAGCCCAGGTAAGCCATGGCATAGCGTTTGCCGTCGGTCTTGACGGACACGCGGCCTTCTTTGGTGGCTCTGTCGGCGCGTTTGGCCATATCGGCCAGGCCTTTTTTGCGCAGGGCGACGATGGCCTGCTCCATATCATTGTTGTTTTCTTCCAGGGCTTTTTTGCAAGCCATCAGGCCCGCACCCGTTTTTTCTCTTAAAATCTTAATGTTTTCGGCTAAAGACATTGTTTTCTCCTAAACGGTCAAATCGTCGGGCCGGCACAGCCGGCCCGTTAATAAGGTTATTTCTCTTCGGAAGCGGCTTCTTCGGCCTTTACTTCTTCTTTTTCTTCGGCCTTGGCGGCTTTTTTAGCCGTGGTTTTTTTGGCGGCCGTCGTTTTCTTGGCGGCGGGTTTTTTGGCCGCGGTTTTTTTGGCAGCCGTCTTTTTGGCCGGTTTTTCTTCGGCTTCTTCCGTTTTGGCTTCTTCGGCTTTGGCTTCTTCTTTGGCGGCTTCGGCGGCGGAGGCATCTTCGTTCATGGCCTGCACCTGCTCGGAAGCTTCCATACCGGATTTAATATTTTCCTGGATCTGCGCTTCCTGTTCGGCTTTTTCGCCGGCGAGCATGGCGCTTTCAAAGGCCTGGGCCATGGCCGGGTTGGCCGGCGCTTTTTCGCCGTCTTCGGTTTCGGCCTGTACTTCGGCGGGCTGTTTGGCCGCTTCGGCTTCGGCTTTGCCTTCCAGCACGGCGTCGGCAATGGCGGCGCAGAACAGTTTAATGGAGCGGGCCGCATCGTCGTTGCCCGGCACGGGCACGTCAATCAAGTCCGGGTCGCAGTTGGTGTCGCAGACAGCCACCACGGGGATGCCCAGCACATGCGATTCGCGCACGGCGCCGGCGGTGTCCACCGGGTCAATGACGAAAACCACGTCCGGCAGCACTTTCATTTCGCGGATGCCGCCCAGCAGCTTCTGCAGGCGGTTCAGTTCTTTGGAGAGGCGGCTGGCTTCTTTTTTGGAAATGGCTTTAAATACGCCGGAGGCTTCCCATTTTTCCAGTTCGTTCATGCGTTCAATGGATTTCTTGACGGTCTGGAAGTTGGTCAGCGTGCCGCCCAGCCATTTTTCATGAATGCAATATACACCGGCGCGCGCAGCTTCGGCAGCGATGGCTTCCTGGGCTTGTTTTTTGGTGCCGACGAACAAAAATTTGGAGCCTTTTTTGGCTTCTTCTTTAATAAAAGCGCAGGCTTTTTTAAGTTCTTTGGCGGTTTTCTGCAGGTCTAAGATGTGTACCCCGTTGCGTTCGCCGAAGATGTAGCGGCTCATTTTGGGGTTCCAGCGGGACGTCTGGTGACCAAAATGCACGCCCGCTTCCAGCATGGACTTCATGGATACGTTGCTCATTATACTCTCCTTGTGGGGCCCGGGCCAAAATTAGGGAAGGGGATTCCCCGGCGGCCGTCGCCCGGGTTTAAGAAGGGAGGGGCTTTGATTTGCAACTTGGTTGCGCCCCGCCGGTCATAAACCTGTATATATTATAGCAAAAAAAACCGCGCCCCGGAAGGCGCGGTCTTTTAAACTGAACGGATTAGAAGCGCCCGTTGACCAAAATCATGGCCGGGAACCAGCCGTTGCGGGCGATGTTGGCCAAACCGATTTGCAAGCCGTGAATGTCTTCGGTATAGTTGACCAAGCCAAACTGCAAACCGTTGACAGATTTGGCGTAGTTTAAGAAGCCCAGCTGCACGCCGGTAAAAGAATCGGCCGCGTTGACAAAGCCCCACTGTACGCCGGTAAAGCCATATTTGTTGTAGTTCACAACGCCGGACTGCAGACCGGTGAACTGATCCGCCATAGACAGAATGGCGCCCTGCCATCCTTTAAATTCCGGCGTAACGGCCAAAATCCAGGCCCACTGGATACCGTCAAAATCGTTTCTGGCATTGGCGTAGATGAAGTCAAGCTGCACGCCGGACACATGTTCGGCAGCGGAGCCGATACCCAGGTCCAGACCGACGATTTCGTCAATATTGTTGTTGGGAGCGGCTACGGCAATGCGGTCCCACAGAGAAACTTTAATATTGGAGTTTCCGTAAGCGTCGGCGGTTTTCGGCCAGGCGCACAGAACGGTCAGCAATACGGCAAACAGTAATACTTTTTTCATGCGTTTTGCTCCTTTTGAAATATTTAATCAGGCTACTTTTTTATTGTAACTTTTTTCAGCGGCTGCCGCAAAATTTTTTGGCGCAGAAAAACGGACGCGCTGATGCGTATCCGTTAGGTAAGGGACTTTCGGGCTTAAAAGCGTCCGTTGACCAAAATCATGGCGGGGAACCAGCCGTTTTCGGCGATATTGAGTACGCCGATTTGCAGCCCGTCAATATATTTGGCGTAGTTGATAAAACCCACCTGCAGGCCGCTGACCGATTCCGCCTGGTTGTACAGCCCCCATTGCAGGCCGCTCATTTGTCCCATGTTCAGGTTCAGCGCGCCCCACTGCACGCCGCGCAGATGATTGGACCTGGTAATAAACCCGCCCTGCAGTCCGGTCATTTCATTGCTAAAAGTAACCAGCGCGTGGCTGAGCCCTTTCATATCTTCGCGGGTTTGGGCAAAAAGCAGGTCAAACTGCACGCCCTGGAAGGTGTCGGCAGCAGAGCCGATGCCGATTTCCAGCCCTTTTACGTCGTCAATATTATTCGGCACCGCCACGGCGGCACGCCCCCATAAAGACAGTTTCAGCGCGCCCGCTCCGGCAAAGGCGGGCCCCGTCAGCAGCACCAGCGTCAGTATTACGGCTAATTTTTTCATACATATCCTCCCTAATATAATATATACGGCTCCTTTTTTTCTATAAAACCGTACGGGGTTTGTAAAAGGCGATTTCGGGTTAGAAATTGCTTTTTGGGCACTGACAAAATAGTAAAATATTTATATATAGGAGAATGAATGAAAATATACGCTGCTTCTTTTAATCCGCGCGCGGCTGATATCGCCGCCAATGCGGAAAATATTATCCGCCTGCTGAAAACCGCTTCGGCGCAGGCTGATTTGCTGTTATTGCCCGAAGCCGCGCTGACCGGCTGCCCTTTGTATGATTTGTTTGACGATAAGCGTCTGATGAAACAAAACCTGGAC
>CALUVA010000036.1 GCA_944324105.1 uncultured Elusimicrobiales bacterium | reverse complement strand
CACTATCCCTGCACGCAAACGATCCCGCTTCACCCCTTCCACCGCCTGCCCATATGACGGCATTATTGAGGTGAAAATAAGAATGAATGATAAAGAAAGAGAGATAATTTTTAGCATAAGATAATAGTCCCAAAAAGAATTTTTCAGACAATATGTCTTTTTAGAGTATAACACGCCACCTAATTTTTGGGATGAGTCTTTAGACCTATAGCTGAGCTAGGTCTTCTGGTCCTTTCCAAAAAAAATCTTCACGTTTTGTGAAGATTTTCTATCAATAAATTTTCAGGACATATTACTTCAGACAAGCACCACATAGGGCAAAACCAGCCAGTGCGGCCAACAGCCCCAAGCAAACACTGCCACCGGCATAAACAGCGGCCCATCCCCACCGACCAGCCTGCAACAAATGGAACATATCGGCAGAAAAACTGGAAAATGTGGTAAAACCGCCCAACACGCCGACCACTACAAAAATCCGCATGGGGTGATGAGGCAACAGCCAAATCGAGCTGAGCCACCCTATAACGAAACTTCCCAATATATTGACACTAAAAGTAGCCCAGACAGCTCCGCAGGCACCAGCAACAACTGCCAGAATCTGGTATACCAAGTACCGCAGCCCGGCCCCTAAAAAACCGCCGGCACCAGCTAAAAGGAAGCCGGACAGGATATTATTCATGATACATTACCGCCCGGAATTCCGGCGTTTTGTTGATACCGTTAAACATCCAACCTTTACGGTCTGTGTCATACAGAGCGTCAAAATCACGGAAACCGCGTTTTAAGGCCTTTTCCAAATTGCGGTATACGTTGCGTCTGTCCTTTTTTTGCAGCCAGTACACCCCCGCCAAGTTAATATATGGGGTGGGAAGTGAATCATCCAGTTTGATGGAAGTTTCAAAATCTTTACGCGCCGCAGTGTATTTCTTTTGCTTTAGATACACATATCCCCGGTTGGTATATCCTATAGGCCATTTGGGAGAAAGCTCTATGGTTTTGTTATAATCTGCCAAAGCTTTATCAAATTCTCCCATTTCTTCATATACCAACCCGCGGCGATTATAAAAAATATCCTGAGGATCTATATTAATTAAACGGCTATAATCTTCAGCCGAAGCTTCCAGTTCCCCCATATCTTTAAATACGGAAGCACGGTAACGATAAGCCGGCGCATAGTCCATATCACGATTGACCGCTTTACTGAAAAAAGATACGGCTTCATCGGGTTTATTGGTATTTTGATAAATACGACCCAACCAAAAATAAGAATCCGCATCATCCGGATTTTCTGCCAACAGCTGCATTAATTCCGCTTCCGCCTGGGGATACTGATAGGACTCAAAATAGGCTTGTGCCAACCCCAGCGCAATGGCAGGAGTCTTTTTGCGCCGGGCGGCATACTGCTTATAGTCTGCAATCGCAGCATTGTATTTTTCCAAAGCCATATTGGCCCTGGCGCGAGACAAATAAAAATCCGGATAATTTTTCTTTAAAGAAATAGCCTTGCTTAGATCCGCTTCCGCCTGGGTGTATTGCCGTGCATCCATATAAGCCAGCGCTCGGGCATAATAGCGAAAAGGATCTTTCGGAGTCAGGCGTAAAGCACGGGTATAATCGGCTAACGCCTGTTTATAATTGCCTATCATGCGATAGGTGTCGGCACGATAATGCCAGCCCGTAGCCAGTTTGGGCGCTTTTTTAACAGCCTGCGTCAACAGGCGGATGCGTGCGGCCGGGTCATTTTCTTTACGCGCCTGCGTCACCAGGGCACGCGCCGTCTGTGCAGAAAGCCCCGCTGCGGCAAATACCAAACAAAGCAAAAGAGTTAAACTTTTCATTCTTTTCATATTACCATACCAGCCACACATTAATCAGCAAAGCAACCGCGCCTAATCCGTACAGCAACCACAACAATAATACTGTCAGCCATCTAAAATTTAATATCAGCGCCCCCACCAGCGTAGCGCGGCTGGCAAACACCGCCGAAAAACTGACCGTAGCCGCCGGCAGGCGGGATAAACGCGCCACAAACACCGCTCGAGAAACAAATGTTAGAAAAGACAAAAGGACTCCGGCTATTAAAGCCGGGGCGGTATTAAAACGCAACTCTTTAAGCGGGGCAAACACCTCATGCAGACTGTTTTCCAAAATAACTTTGGCCTGCTGTTTGGCTATTCCTTCATTCATTCCCTCTATTTTACCGCGCACTTTTTCCTTGAGAGAGGAGAATAGCTCATATAAAAAATCTTCCGTATGAATTGCCGCATTGCGCAAACCACACACCAAAGACATCAGCAGTGCATACGCCAAAGCCAGTATGCCGTACATAATAAAACAAATTATAGCCGACAAATAAGAAAAAGGCTCCGGCAACAGCTCTATCCATACCTTATACAGGGCATATGACGCAAAAACAAATAAAACACCCGCCGCCAAAAAATGCGGCAAAAAAATCATACGCACCGCCGCCAAAAGTCCGCCCAAAGAGAGCACAAAGGCCGCTTTAAGCCGCTGGACGGAGGTCGCATTTTTCCCCCCGGACAGAGCAACAGGCTCAGTGTTCATGACAGCAGCCGCAACACCCGCCGCAAGGGCCGGTATGCTCTTTTCTACCGCAAGATGGTACGGCCTTGGATATGCGCACCACTTTACCCGTTTTCGGATCGTATTTATAAGTTCCGGTATTGTTTTCTTTCATAATAAGTATTATAGCACTTTATTTTCGCTGTTCCGGCGCGCATACGGGAATAAAAATCTAAATAAAAACAACACTTGACAAACGAATTATACACACGTATAATAATTATACAAACGTATAATTTAAGGAGCCGCTTATGGGCCGCACTTCCCTTCATACGGACGAAAAACTGTTAAAAACCGGCGCCGCGCTGGCGCGCAAAAAGGGCCTTTCCGGCTTTACGGTGCGCGAACTGTGCGCCAAAAGCAAGGTCAACCTGGGCATGTTCCATTATTACTTTAAAACCAAGGAACGCTTTGACCGGGAGATCCTGCGCACGCTTTACGGCGAGCTGATGAAAGATATTTCATTAGATCTTTCCCCCGCCGCCGCGCCGCGCAAAAACGCCGAACGCATTTTAAAATCCATTCATACTTTTGCGCGGGAAAACCGGGTGCTTCTTTCCGCGCTGGCAGCGGACGTCATGTCCGGCGACAAACGCACACTGCAATTTATCGTAAACAACTTTACGCATCATGTTTCCCTTCTGCTTGGTGAACTGCGCCGCGCCAAACTGACTCCGGCCGCGGCCGATATGCCCGTTTTTAACGCGGCCATCACGCTGGTACTGCCGGTGGCCCTGCCGCAGCTGCTTTCGGGCACCCTGGACCGCCTGGGAGCCCATTTGCTGCCCGCGCCGGCGCGCCTGGCCGTAGGCTCCGTGTGGGCGGAAGAAAACGTCAACAAACGCATCCGTCTGTTGCTGGACGCGGTATTTGGGGAGGAAAAATGAAAAAACTTTTGGCCTTATTGATATGCACATGGACGGGCGCCGCCCTGGCCGCGCCGCTGCCGGCCCGTCTGACGCTGGCGCAGTGTGAGGCGGACGCGCTGGCCTCCTCGCCGCAGCTTAAACAGCTGCAGGCGCAGGCCGACGCGGCGCAAAGCTCCTATAAAGCGTCCCGTTCCGTTTTTTACCCTACGCTGACGCTGGACGCACAGGGTTCCTGGGTGTCGGAAGTACCGTCGCTGGAGCTGGGCAACATGGAACACGAATTGGGCGACAACTGGGGCTATTCCGCCGGTCCGACGCTCAATTACGTGTTATTTGACGCCGGCGCGCGCTCCGGCCAGAGTAAAAGCGCACTGTCCGCCGCACAAAGCGCGCAGCAGGAAAAAGTATTTGCCCAAAAACAAATCCTGCTCCAGGTACGCCAGGCGTATTTTACCGTACAGAACGATTTGGAAACGCTGTATTTTTTAAACGAACAGCTGGCCGTGGCCGACAAACAACTAGCCGACGTACAGGCCTCCTTTGACGCGGGGGCCAAAAGCCGCCTGGACGTATATATGGCCCGCCAACAGCAAAGCCAGGCGCGGGCCGATATTGCCGCCGCGCGCGGCAGTCTGGGCGCACACCTGCGCGCGCTTTTCCGTCTGACGGGCACCGATTACGGCATTAACGCCCAATACCCGCTGGACGGGCGGCTGGCCCGGGCTTCGCTGGACGGCGAAACCACCGCTTACCTGTCTGCCGACGGGCTGGAGCAAACCCTGCAGGGCTTTGCCCCTTACGCCGCTTCTTCGTTTGACGAAAATTCCCCCCGCCTGGCCGCGCTGGAAAGCATGGCGCAGTATTATGACTATTTGGCCGACAGTTACCGCGCCTCTTTGTACCCGCGCATTTCCCTGCAGGGCGGAGCCTATTTTGAATACCCCAACAGCATGGTAAAAGAACATGTGTTTTTGGGCCGCGCGGGGGCGGCGGTGTCGCTTCCGCTGTTTGAGGGCGGGAAAAACCGCCGGCAGGCCGACGCAGAGCGCGCCCGGGCCCGCGCCGCACAATATGAAAAACAGGACGCGCAACTGGACCTGGAAAAAATGTTTTATTCCGCCAAAGACGCACTTTATGCGCTGTCTTTGCAGGAAGAACTGACGCGCCAAATTATTGACGACGCGGCGCAGACGGCCCGTCTGACGTACGAGTCATACAAAGCCGGAGCGGCCACCTTCTTTGACGTGGACCGCGCCAATCTGACCCTGCTGCAAAGCCGCCTGGCGCTGGCGCAAGTACAAACGCAGCAGCTGAACCATTTAGCCGTTATAGACAGTTTGGGAAAGGAGAATTTATGAAAAAAACCGTTATCATCGCCGTCGTTGTTTTGGCCGTGCTGGTGTTGGCCGCTCTGGCCTTTTTCCGCCATACGCCGTTTCATTACAGCGGCGTCGTGGAAGCCGTGGAAGTGGCCGTCCCCGCGCGCTTAAACGATACCATTGCCGAGCTTTTTGTGGACGAAGGCTCCCCCGTAGAGGAAGGGCAGATACTGGCGCGGCTGGAATGCGCGGACACGGACTTAAAAGCCAAAATTGCCGAAATTGAATACAAACGTGCGGCCCAGCTGTTGAAAACCACCGCCGGATCGCGGGAAAATTATGACCTGAAAAAGCATCAGTTTGACCAGGCCGTCCTGCAAAAAAGCTGGTGCGAAATCAAAAGTCCCTTAACGGGCAAAGTACTGTATAAATATTACGAGCCCGGGGAATTTATCACCGCGGGGCGCAAACTGCTCACGGTGGCCGATTTGCAGGAGCTGGACGTATGGATTTACGTGCCTTATGAAGAGCTGGCGCGCATTTCCGTCGGCCAGCGCGTGCGCGGGTACCTGCCGGAAACCGGCCAGTATTTTGAAGGCACGGTGTTAACCACCGACGACGTGGCCGAATTTACCCCCAAAAACGTGCAGACGCGCAACGAACGCACGCGGCTGGTGTACGGCGTCAAAACCCGCTTCCACAATGACGAACGCCTGACGTTAAAACCCGGCATGACGCTGGAAGCGCAGTTTGAATAGGAGCGGATATGGCTACGCGGGTGCAGGTGGAAAACGTCAGCAAAAAAATGGGGGCTACGCAGGCCCTGCAAAACGTCGGCACAGTGTTTGAAGCGGGGCGCGTACACGGCGTAGTCGGCCCCAACGGCGCGGGCAAAACCACGCTGCTGCGGCTGCTGGCGGGGCTTTTGCACCCCGATGAAGGGGACATCTTATACGAACGCGGCGGGCAGACGCTCACCGCCGTACAGGAAAGGCCGCATATTGGGTATTTCCCGCAGGAACCGAGCCTGTATCCGGATTTAAGCTGTATGGAACATTTGGAATTTTTCCGCGACCTTTACGGTTTAAACGCCGCCGATTTTGATAAACGCACCTCCGAACTGCTCTCGGCCACGGGTATGGCCCCGTTTACGGACCGGCCGGCCGGCAAACTCTCCGGCGGCATGTATAAAAAGCTGGGGCTGATGTGCGTACTGCTAAACCGCCCGCAGCTGCTGCTTTTGGACGAACCCACCGTAGGGGTGGACCCCGTCAGCCGCCAGGAACTGTGGGACATCGTGTACGGGTTTGCGGGGCCGGAAATGACGGTCATTTTAAGCACGTCCTATATGGACGAAGCCCAGCGCTGCGCCAAAGTGCATTTGCTGCAGGACGGGCATTTGCGCGCGGCAGGCGCGCCGCGGGAACTGACAGCGCGTTTTCATGCAGAAAACTTTGCCGACATTTTTATGCAGGACGGTGAAAAACATGACTGACGAAATCATACGCGTAGAACATCTGATTATCGCTTTCGGCTCTTTTAAAGCCGTCAACGATATTTCCTTTACCGTGCGCCGCGGGGAAATTTTCGGCTTTTTGGGCGCCAACGGCGCGGGCAAAACAACCACCATACGCACGCTGTGCGGCATTTTAAACCCGACGTCCGGCACCGTACTGGTGAACGGGCAGGACGTCACCCAAAACACGGCGGTGTTAAAGCCGCATATCGGCTATATGTCGCAAAAATTTACGCTCTACCCCGATTTAAGCGTCCGCGAAAACCTGGAATTTGCCGGCAGCCTATACAATATGACCAAACAGGCCATACGCCGCCGCGCCGAAGAACTGTTTGACTTCATCGGCCTGCACCATATTCCCAAAGGACCCGCGCGCAGCCTCTCGGGCGGCGTCAAGCAGATGATTGCGCTGGCGGCGGCCATTTTGCACGACCCCGAACTGATTTTTTTAGACGAGCCCACGGCGGGCACCTCCCCGCAGACGCGGCGGGCGTTCTGGGATTTAATCTCCCGCCTGGCCTGCGAAGGAAAAACCGTTTTTGTTACCACTCATTATATGGACGAAGCCGAAAACTGCGCGCGCATCGTGCTGATGGAAAGAGGGAAAATTCTGGCCCTGGACAGCCCGCAGGGCCTCAAAAAACGCTATTTCCCCACGGGGCCGCTGGCGCTGACTTTTTTAAAGCCGCAGCAAATGCGCGTGGAAAAAGAAATACAAAACCTGGGGCTGGGCCAGGCCGCCGTATTTGGCGAAGGGCTGCGCGTGGCCGTGCGGGACGCGGAAGGCTTTGCGCGTTTTGCCGCGCAAAACCAAGATGTCTTTACCTATAAGGAAACGCCCGCCACGCTGGAGGACGTATTCCTCAAGGCCGTATCCGGCGCGGGAGGAGAAGCATGAAGCTGTTTTTACGGCGCGTACTGTCCATCGCAGCCAAAGAAGCCAAACACATCCGGCGCGACCCGTTCACGCTGGCGGTGTCGCTGGTACTGCCTTTGGTATTTGTGGGGTTTTTTGGTTTTGTGATAGACCTGGACTATAAACACCTGCCTATTTTGGTGCAGGACAATGACCAAAGCTCCTATTCGCGCCGCCTGATACAGGAGGCCTCCTCCTCCCAATATTTTGACGTAACGCCCGTCAACTCCGCCGCGCGGGCGGACCGGCTCCTTTTGCAAAACGACACCAAAGCCCTGCTGATTATTGAGCCGGACTACGGCAAACGCCTGGTGCGCGCCGAAGAAGGCCTCCCGGCCAAGTTGCAGCTGCTGACCGACGGGAGCGACAATGCCCAGGCCGCCATACTCAGCGGCTATATGCAGGGGCTGGTGCAGGCGGCGGAGGCGGACTTCCTGCGCCAAAACCCCGATGCGCCCGGCGCGGACACGGCCGATTTAAGCGCGGCCCTGCGCACGCGTTTTTTATTTAATCCGGAGCTGAACAGCCGCTGGTTTATCGTGCCGGCTTTAAGCACCATTATTATCGGCTTTTTGGCCATTTTGCTGACCGCCATGACCGTAGCAAAAGAATGGGAAAACGGCTCCATGGAGCTGTTGCTTTCCACCCCCGCTTCGCCGCTGCAAATTGTGCTGGGCAAACTGCTGCCTTATTTTGTGCTGACATTCTTTGACGTTATGTTGGTATTCGTACTGGCGCTTTTGGTGTTCCGCATTCCTTTTCTGGGCAGTTTCCCGTTGTATGCGGCGGCCTGCACCCTCTACATCACCGGTGCGCTGGCGCTGGGGCTGTTGATTTCCGTACTGACGCGCCAGCAGCAGGCGGCCATACAGTTCGGCTTTGCCGTGGGGCTTTTGCCTTCGTTTATTTTCTCGGGGTTTATTTTCCCCATAGAAAACATGCCGCTGTTTTTCCGCTGTCTGACGGCGCTGTTCCCGCAGCGGTGGTTTTTAAGCATCAGCCGCAGTTTGTTTTTAAGCGAGGCGGGTTTCACCGCGCTGGCGGGGCCGTTTGCGGCCATTACGCTGTTTGCCGCGGCGATGATTTTGCTGGCGGTGAAAAATTTTAAAACGGACGTGGAACCATGAACATACGCACACGCACCCTGGCGGGGTTTATCGCCAAAGAATTTACCCAGATTTTCCGCGATCCAAAAATGATTGTGGCGCTGTTTTTCATTCCGCTGATGCAGCTGATTATGTTCGGCCTGGCGCTGACCAGCGAAGTAAAAAATATTGAATTTGCCGTCGTTTCCCGTCCCTCCGCCCTGGCGCGTGAAGTGCAGACGCGCGCGCTGGCTTCGGGCTGGTTTAAAAAGGCCGAACAAATAGACGGAGCCAACGTGCCCGACCCGGCCGCCTTGCTGACGCAGCGGCGCGCCGAAGCCGTGCTGGTGGCCCCCGCCGAAGGGCTGGAAGCCGCGCTGGAACGAGGAGACAAGCCCGTACAGCTTTTAATCAACGCCATCAACGCCCAGCGCGCCCAGCAGGTGGAAACCTATGTCCGGCAAATCCTGGCGCGGGCGGCGGCTTCGCACGGCTATAATTTGGCCGGCGCGGGCCTGATAGAGCTGGACATACGCGTCATGTTCAACCATTACATGGACACGACGGATTTTATGGTGCCCGCCCTGCTGGTCATGGCCAGCTTCATCGTGCTGGTCATCGTATGCTGTATGTCCATTACCAAGGAAAAAGAAACGGGCACCATGGAAAAGCTGATTTCCTCCCCCGCCTCCACAGCGGAAATACTGCTGGGCAAAACGGTGCCGTATTTTCTGCTGGGGCTGGCGATTATCGCCTCCATGCTTTTGGTGGGCATATTCGGTTTTGGCGTAGCCTGGAGAGGTTCGGTGTGGCAGCTGCTCATCAATGCAGTAATTTTAGTTTCCTGCGCCCTGTCCGTCGCCACCTTGATAAGTACCGTTACATACACACAGCAGCAGGCCATGATGGCCGGAGTACTGGTACTCATGCCGGCTATTCTGCTCTCCGGCGTATTCTTTCCGGTGGCAAACATTCCGGCAGTGTTCCGCTGGATGTGTTACTTTAATCCGCTGATGTATGCCACGGCCAACTTCCGCAATGTGATTTTAAAAGGCGGGGACTGGCTTTACTTCTGGCAATACGCCGCCGTAGCCGCCGCCATGGCCCTGCTGCTGGCATCTGCCGCATACAAAAACTTCAAGGCCAAACTGAACTGATCCCTGCACTCCAAAGGTTCTTTGCATATCAGTCCCTATAAAACCCCGGCCTTTTGCAGAAAATCAATCATTTCCGCGCCGCTATGTTTGGCTATATCCAAAGCCGTTATTTCTGTATCTCCGTTACAGCCTTTTACATGGATATCCGCACCGGCTTGCAGCAAACGCTTTACCAAAACCAAATTATTATTCTGCACGCTCAGCATAAGCGGGGAAAGGCAATATTTTTCATCTATATTCGCCATTCCGGCCACTAGGTTCGTTTCATTCCAGCAAATATCGGGATCTGCGTGATGTTCTAAAAGCCACAGTGCTTTTTCCGTATAATTATTTTTGCAGGCAAAAGCCAATGCCGAATAGGATTTCGTATGTAAATGCACCGACTGGCGGAAAGAATAAGAAAATCCTGTATTTACATTCACTCCCTCACCC
Source organism: uncultured Elusimicrobiales bacterium (assembly GCA_944324105.1). Taxonomy (GTDB): domain Bacteria; phylum Elusimicrobiota; class Elusimicrobia; order Elusimicrobiales; family Elusimicrobiaceae; genus Avelusimicrobium. The sequence continues at coordinate 1,597 of CALUVA010000036.1, read as the reverse complement.
AATAGGATTTCCGCCACGGCAACGGACGGCGTATCCGTAAATGCTTTGTTTTTAGTATCTTGATTAGCCTCCCCCAAATGAGTCTGTATATACGCCACATCGCCGCGCAAGGCCGCCTGGAGAAAACCTTCCCGGTTTTTTTGAACCTGATACTGTTTAAGCCACAAATCCACCCCGCAGCGGGCCGCTATATTCTGTATACTCATACCGCGGGCATCCTGATAATGCAGGTTCGCGCCGGCATTTATCAATGCCTGCATCAGCCTAAAATTTTTATGTTCCGCCGCCAACATCAGGGCCGAAGGACCGCTGAGCGCCTTTTCTCCCAATAGTACCGGCAAATTTACATTGGCTCCGCGTTCCAGCAGCAACTGCACATTCTGTATTCTGTTCATGCGGCAGGCGTGCAGCAGGGCCGTATAACTGACGGGGATCTGATGTCCTTGCGCTACCGTATAGCCTTTAAAATAAATATTCACATCCATCCCTTTTTGCAGGTATTTGTCCAAGACTGCAGTGGAACTAGTATGTACAAATGCTGAAACAGCCCTTCCGCTTTCATCCCGTAAGGAAAAGGTCTCTAAAAGTTTGATAATTTCCCCGGAAGCCCCAGCCTGGCGGGCAATGTCCAAAGCATTTTTCCCGCCACTGTATACCCGGTCTGGATTGACGCCGGCGTCCAAAAGCAAATTCAGGCATTTTGCATCCCCCTGCGTAACGGCCCGGATGAGGGCGGTGCAAGCCAGGTTTTTGCGTTCTTTGGCATTGTGCAAAAAGTCCATCACATACTCCATATCCCCATTTTGTAATGCGGCTATGAATTTGGTCTCTTGTGATTTCATAGAATTTCCTCCTTTGCCCAAAAAACGGTACAGCGGTTATTTTGCGGTATTTTCCGACGGGTTCTTATTTCATATTTTACCATACGGGGAAAGCTTTTCCCGGCTGGCTCCCGGCCATACCCGAACAAATATCTTCGGATGCAGCCGTTTTTATCATAAAAAAGCCGCCCCGGGGGCGGCAAAAATTCCGGCAGGCGGATATATTAGCCGATAACAGGCGCCACATAGGTGCGGGCGGCCAACTCACGGTCCAGCATCAGCAGGGCGTGGCGGTCATCACCGATCAGCTTCAGCGTGCCAAGCAGCTGGCGCACATTGGCTTCTTCTTCCACTTGTTCTTTTACATACCAGTCCAAAAAGGACACGGCGGCGCGGTCTTTTTCCCCTTCGGCCACGTCCACCAAGGCATTGATTTTGGAGGTTACCAGCTCTTCGTGTTTGAGCACCTGTTCAAACACGGCCAGCGTGCTGTCGCCTTCCAGCACGGGATTGGCAATGGAGGCCAGCTCCACATGCCCGCCGCGTTCATGCACATAGTCATAAAGCCCTAGCGCGTGGGCGTGTTCTTCCTGCACTTGCACGTTAAACCAGTTGGCAATACCTTTGAGGTGTTTTTCCTCAAAAAAAGACTTCATGGCCAAATACAAATATTCGGAATATAACTCCGCATTGATTTGGTCATTAAACGCTTTTTGCAATTTTTCGCTAAACATATTTTCTCCTTAAATAAGAATTTTTCTTAATTTATTATAACT
>CALUVA010000035.1 GCA_944324105.1 uncultured Elusimicrobiales bacterium | reverse complement strand
GCGGCGGCCGACTACCGCCTGCGCTTTGGCAAAAGCCCGCGCGGCATTTGGCTGGGCGAATGCGCCTATAACCCGGGTGACGACAAATTCCTGCGCGATGAAGGCATTCGCTTTTTCTTCCTGGAATCGCACGGCATCCTGCATGGTACGCCGCGGCCGAAATACGGCATTTACGCCCCCGTGTACTGCCCGCAGACCGGCGTGGCCGCCTTTGCGCGCGATATGGAATCAGCCCAGCAGGTGTGGAGCGCCGACTCCGGCTATCCCGGCGACGGACGCTACCGTGAATTTTACCGCGACTTGGGCTACGACTTGGACTACGATTACATTAAGCCCTACCTGCACAGCGACGGCGTACGCCGCAACATCGGCATGAAATACCATAAAATTACGGGGAAGGTGGCTTTAAATGAAAAAGCTCCTTACAACCCGCATGAAGCACGCGACGTGGCCGCAGTACACGCCGGCAACTTTATGTTCAACCGCCAGAAACAGATTGAATATCTCTCCACGCTTATGGACCGCAAACCGCTGGTGGTGTCTATGTACGACGCGGAACTGTACGGACACTGGTGGTATGAAGGCATAGATTTCCTGGAGTTTTTGTTTAAGAAAATCTATTACGACCAGACGGACATCAAGCTGGTTACCCCGATGGAATACCTGGATATGTACCCCGTCAACCAAACGGTGCAGCCGTCCATGTCCTCCTGGGGCGACAAAGGCTACCACGATGTGTGGCTTAATGCCGGCAATGACTGGATTTACCGCCACCTCATTAAAGCCGCGCAGCGCATGACCGAAATGGCCAACCAGCACCCTAATGCCGACGGCCTGCTCAAACGGGCACTCAACCAGCTGGCACGCGAGCTGCTGCTGATGCAGTCTTCGGACTGGGCGTTCTTGATGACTACGGGCACCGCCAAGGAATATTCCACCAAGCGGACCAAAGACCACATCAAACGCTTCAACGAGCTTTATGAGCAAATTAAGCACAACCGCATTGACGAAGGCTATGTCTACCGCCTGGAAAACAGTGATTCTATTTTCCAGCAGATAGATTACAATGTTTATTCATCGGCGGCCAAAGACCAGGTGCTTAACCAATATAAATAACATGGCCAGCAACGAAAACCCCGGGTTTATGCCCGGGGTTTTCTCATTTTTCTTCCTTCAAACAAAAGTTTATAATCCAAACAAAAAAGCGGAGTAACTGATACTCCGCTTTCAAAATGCCAGCCGAATTCTTTATTTGTATTCCAGCTTAACCAGCTTGTATTTATGCGGTCCTTTGGGAAGCTGAGCCTCAAATTCGTCTCCTTCTTTGTGCCCCAGCACGCCAGAAGCCAACGGGCTTTTAACGGACAGTAGTCCTTTGTCCGGGTTGGACTCCATCGATCCCACTAGCGTATAGGTAAACTCTATATCCGCTTCAAGATCTTTAATCGTTACGGTAGCTCCAATACGCGCTTCACTGCGGTCCACATCCAAATTATCTGTAATTTCCGCATTGCGCAGGGTATTTTCTAATTCCTGAATACGAATAAGCGTCTCCGCCTGTTTGTCTTTGGCGGCGTGGTATTCGGCGTTTTCCTTCAGGTCCCCTTGGGCAGCAGCTTCGCCGATTTCTTGTGAAAGCTGTGCCTTGGTATCTTTTAAATTCTTCAGTTCTCCCAACAGGGATTCGTATTTTTTACGGCTGATATAAACTTTTTCCATATAACAAACTCCTACACGGCACTGCCGCTAAGTAAAAGTTTACAATTTATGTATCCGCTTGGCAAATGAGCTCCGGGGTCTCTGCCAAAAGAAGCGTAAATTTATATAATCATTTACATGAAACGTTTGTTCGTTTGCCTCTTATTCCTGTGTATGTATCTATGCGTACAGGCCAAAACACGTGTGGAAATAGCCGAAGAAAATTCCCCGGCTATTGTGGCTGTTAATGTACTTAAAAAGGACGGCTCTACTTTTACGGGAACGGGTTTTGTTGTCATGGAAGACGGGCTGATTGCCACCAGCCGTCATGTAATAGAAGACGCTCTGTACGTCAATGTTACATTCAACACAGGCGCCATATCCGGTCAGGCTGTTACGTTGGCCAAGTCAGACAAAGTGGATTTAGCTCTGCTGAAAATAGCTGCACGTTATTTGCCTTCTGTAATATTGGGAGATTCCGACTATGTTCTGCCAGGGCAGGAAATTACCGTCATTGGCAATCCTCGCCGTTTGCAAAATACAGTTTCCTCCGGACTAATCAGCCAGGTACGCCGCAAGCAGGACGGTACCATTCTGCATCAAATCAGCGCCCCGATTTCTCCCAGTTCCAGCGGCAGCCCGGTATTTGACGAAGAAGGCCGGGTCATATCTATCGCTTTCGGCAGTTATAAAGGAGAAGGGAACCAGAACTTGAATTTTGCCGTACCGGCTAATTATTTGCTTCACATGCTCCACGAACAGCACTATTACCCCTCTGCCACGGTGGAGCAGCCGGTGGAAAATACCAACTGGTGGACACGGTTTAAAACGCATGTGGCAAAATCCTGGGCTATTACAAAACGCATTTTTTTGCGCGACACACAAGACTGATGTTATTTCCCCCAAAAGCCCTTGTCTTCGGAAACAAAAACGAATAAACTGTATATAATATCAGTTTTATAAGGAGCCACCATGTCAAAAATCGACAAAGCAAAAAATGTTGGCAAATTTATTATTCTGATGCTCTGTTTTGCTATTTTATTCTTCCTCCTGTTGCCATTTTTGGAAGATTCTTCCTCCGTGTCAGAAATGCGCAACAAAAAGGCCTCCCCACAGATTTTTACCTCTAATCCTCTGACGGATCTGGTACAAAAAATATACTCCCTTCTTTCACCAAGAGAAAAAACAGACCGCACAGTTGCCGCGCCCATTTATGCGGCCGCCGGACAAGGGGAGGCTTTCCCGGAGGAGTCTACTGCACCGCAAATCCGCTATGCTGCCGAATATACCGAAAGCCTGCCTGAGGAAAAAGCTGAGTCCGGTTCTTCTTCGGGAGCCTACTTCCCTGAATCCTACGACTATGGCAACGCCGAATTTATTAATGAAGAAGGAGAGTGGGTGCTGGTCCGCCAAACCGCTCCCGATGCAGCACAGCGGGGTATGCATGATATTAATACTTCCGATACTCCCTATGACCGCTTAATCCGTCTGGAACGTACTTCCCGTTATATAACGCCGGCTCCGGAAACCGAATCTAAATGGGCACGTATTTTCCGCCCCATTAAAAACCTTTTCGGTCTGGACCATTCCGTTACCGAACGTCAGACCGTAGCTACTCCTTCCTCTTTCCATTTGGCTTCTGTCTCCGGTTCTTCCGCTCAGGAGGGCACCAGAAAGCCTACGGAACGCTTTGCCCATCGGCCGGGACTGGATATCCCCGCAGTGCGTATGATGCCAGGTAACCGGCATGGAATGCCGGCCGCCCCGGCAGGATGGAACATCTTGGACGCACTGGATCCAGCAGAAGCATTGCAGAATCTAAAAGATGCAGTTATTGACTGGTATCAGCCAGAAACGCGTGGCCAGGAGCTTTCCCCGGCTGACAAAAACCGCCGGCAAGAAGCGTTGAAAATCATTGCGGAAAAACATATACAATTCCGCCAGGAAAGACTGGCCCAAATCCAGCAGGATGCAGCCGAACAGGAACCAGCTATATTAGAAGACACCTTCCTCTGTTACGGGACAGCGTCTGCCTCCTATCACTCGTCTGATCCGACCTCTTGTGCCCTGCCGCCCAGCCCCGAGGAGCAGGAACAACAAAAACAAAAGGAAATGGCCGAAGCTCAGAAACAGGGAACAATATCACTCAATACATTGACGCAAACTCTGGGCTTTGTGCCTCCTCCGTTAAATGTGGTTGTTGTACTGGGCAAGGAAAAAGCCGACATACAACTCCAGGGATACGAATCACCGCAGGAAGCCTTAACGAAAGAGTTTTACAATTTTATGTCCGCTTCCAACTGTCCTGACGGCCAGTGTTACTGGGTGGCTGCCAATAATGATGCCCAAGCATTAGTCGCCGCCATGGGCGGTGAATTGTATACCGATCCACTGAAAATTACGCCGGACAGTCTGCAGGCTTTTAAAGAGGCCAAACTGCAGCAGGCCCGGGAAGAAGGCAAAAACGAAGAAGAAATCCAGCAACTCCAGACAGAGCTGGATGGGCTTCAGCCCCCTTATGTCGCCTATAATACACAGCAATGGAATGAGTTACAGGCCTATCCTTCCTCTTCTAACCAGGAAAATAAAGTCAAACCCAGCCTTTTTCTTACTCCCACGGCCGCTAATGCCCAAACATTTGCGGCTGATACCCGTCTGCCGGCGGCCATTTTCTACGATACTACCGGCCAAGTACTTAACGGGGATGCCGGCTTAACTCCCGCCCAGCAGGGGGCTATCGTAATGGAGCAAGTTGTGCAGCGTGCGGGAGAAGTCAAAAAAGAAATAGAGGACATGGAAAAGATATTGGCCCGTATGCGTTTAGATGGGGCATTAAGCAACCAAATACAGCAGGCGCAACAGGAACTAGAACAAAAGAAAAAAGAATGGGAACAGCTGCGCAATATGTCGCGCTAATCCCGGTTGTTTTTTATCTCGCCCGCTTTTACGGCGGGCGCTTTTATGTTCCTTCGTTTTCCTTTTACTGTTTATTTTCTCCTTTTATCGGGCTTTATGCCTGCGCATCGGTCCCACGAAAATAGTAGGTGTCGCACGCACGTGCGCGCACGTTGAGCTTTCTCTTGTCAAACCGTCAAAAAAACAGTTATACTGAAAATAAGGGTCTTTACTGCCCAGTATTTTTATTTTCCGCAAAACGGAGCTGTCATGAAAAAACTGTTTTTGCCCCTTTTAATCTGCGCCGTTGCCCTAGCCGGCTGCCACCAGAAAAAAGAAGAGCCGTCGCCTTACAACCGCACTTTTAATGCCGATACGTATGAACGTAATTTTACCAGCAATGTATTTGCTGCCTGCATGGATGAGGGAAAACCGTATGCCACATATTCGCTGGCGCGCATCAACCGCAAACCGACGGAATGCGATCCGTGCTTTAAAGTAACCTTTGTCAACGGCCCCTGCGAAGGAAAAACTGTGTTCACTCAGGACGTTATTGAAAAGACTTCCCCCGTCAGCGGCGGGCACCTGACCAAAGGGCAGGTGGTGTTGAGGGACTACTGGAATCCACGCACGCTGGACAAAGACACCGCCGAGCTGAACCGCTGGAACCGCGGCGTGGTATACGACACCTCCCGCATAGACGAAGGAGTGGTGGAATTGGAATTTCCGCGGGATAAAAATGACTTCATGGCCGCCCGGGAGTTTATTTTTCTGCACAATATACGCTATATTGAAAAACCCGAACAAAAAGACCCGCGCACCTGGCTGTAAATGTGTGAGTTTAAAGGAGACGAATTGATGATAAAAAAATATTTGCTGGCTGTTTTCTGTGCTTTTATTCCTTTTTGCGCCCTGGCGCAAGATTATGACGGATACGCCCCGGAGACTCTGTTGATTGATGTTCCCACCGCCAATGTGCTGGATAAATACCAGGCTTCTTTTCTGACCCGTACCTATGCCGACGGCAGCGTGATGGAAAGCCTGGATTTCGGGGTCATTCCACAAATTAATATCGGCTTTTCCCTGGCCATATATGAATTGATCGGCAATTCCGATGATATTAAAGTCCTGGATCCGGATTTTCAGGTAAAATGGAAAATTTTTGACGGCAGCTTGTATCTGCCCGCCATCGCCATTGGTTATGACGGCCGCCGTTACGGCTATAGCCGTTCTTCCGATGAATATATGGATGACCGCAAAGGCGGTTACATCACCATGACGCGCGAGATTTTTACCCCAGGGCTTAACGCTTCCGCCGGTATGAATTTGTCCGACTTTGACCGCCACGATTTATATTTTTTCCTCGGCATGTCTTGGCGCTTAAGCGAATGGGTGTCTGTGGTGGGTGAATGGGACAACATTAACAATGTCCGCGATTCCCGCCTCAATTTAGGCGCCCATATAAACATCACTCCTTCTCTGACTCTGTCGGGTGCGGTGCGCCGCATAGGCCGCGGCGATGAAAATGAGCGCATGCTGCAATTGCGTTACGTTACCAATTTCTAACACTTTTGGGGAGAATTTATGGACAAGCAGCAGCCCGCCCCGGGCACTACGCAGTTCAAAAGACGTACGATATTTATTAAGAAAAATCTACAGTTCAGTTATATGACGCTTATTATTTTAAGCGTATTGGCGGGACTGCTTATTATGGCTTTTGAGCTGACATTTACATTAAACGATATTTTTGACCAGTATCCCGTATTGCTCCAGCCTCTCTACGACCATTTCCCCGCTTTGGCGTACGGATTTATATACAAGTTGGTGATTTATGTCGTTTTTGTGGTGCTGATTTCCGCCATTGTGTCTCATAAAATGGCCGGGCCCGTATATCGTTTTGAACAAACCTGCAAGGCCATTGCCAAAGGGGATTTCAGCCAGCGGGTACATTTGCGCAAAGGCGACCAGCTGATGGATTTGCAGAATGAATTTAACAAAATGATGGACCGCGTGGAAGAAGAAATCAAAAAAAATAAAAACGGGGGCGTATGAAAAAATTATTTTTGCTGGGGCTGGCTCTGTGCCTGGCCCTGCCCGCGGCGGCTCAACGTGAATACGGGCTGCGGTTCTCCAGTCTGATTAATGATGAATTGACGCTGGAAAACGCTATCCGTCTGGGTTTGGAAAACAACAGCGATTTTTTGGCCGCCCAGCAGGAAATTATCATTGCGGAACAGAAAGTAAAGGAAGCCAAATTTCTCTTTTTGCCCCAGCTGTCTCTGCAGGGAACGGCTACCTGGTACGATTTGGATTACCCCATGGTATTGCCCGACTCCCTGGCTAACCGCTTTATCCCTAACAACGACTTAATGTCTGATGGCATGAGACACCAGTTTTTCGGAGCGGGCATTACGGGTACGCAATATCTCTATACAGGCGGTCGGCTGCGCAATACGCTGAAAATGGCCGAGGCCAATTTAAAGCAGGTGGAAAGTAAATATGAAGCGGTCAAAAACGCTACAGTGCTCAACATCAAAAAAGCTTTTTTCCGTTTGCTTTATGCCCAAAACAACGTGCAATTGGCCGACGAAGTACAACAAAAAGCCCGACGCTATGCCCGCTCGTTAAATACGGGACCTTGGGATAAAATTAAAGCGCAATATTTGCTTTCGCGGCTGACATCGCTGCGCAATAAAGCAGACAATGAATTGCAAAAAGCTCAATTGGGAATGCTGGTCAGTTTAAATAAAGAGCTTAACTCCCACATTACGGTACGCGGTGATTTTAAACCAGTGGAAGTGGAGCTGGATCTGCCCAAACTTAACTTATGGTCCATGGAATTCCGCCCGGAACTTAAAGCCGCCATTTATGCGCTGGAATTGGACAACCTGGCCATTGACCTGGCCCTTTCCCGCCGTTACCCGGACTTGATTTTAAACGCCAGTTACGAACGCTTGGGCTTCAATGATTTTGACGATGAAAACAAACAAGTATCCGTCGCCGTACGGCTGCCGCTGCCTTATAATTTATCCACTCAAAACGCCCAGCGAAAAGCCGAACAAAAACAAAGCACGCTCCGCCGCGCTGCTATAGAAGATGCCATACGCGTCCAAGTGGCGGAAAACTATGCCGATTTAAAATTTTGGCAAGCAGAAGTGTTCAACCGGCAACAAGCCTGGCGCAATGTACAAAAAATGCTCACCAGAGCGGAACGTTCTGCCGCGCCTGACTTAAATGCGCTGGAAGCCTTGGATGCTTACTATCAGACGGGCCGCGCCTATTATGAGGGAATTTTACAGAACTTGACAGCAAAAGCAGGCCTGGAGTGGGCAATCGGGCAGGATTTATAGGACGGAGTCTGCCGCATGAAAAAATTTTTCGCGCTGATATGGCTGCTGCTGACAGTAATATTTGCACCTCCCGCACGGGCCTTACCCGCCATTACCCAGGATACTATTTTGCGCGATTTTCTGTGGGAGGAGTTTATCAATCTTCCTACCGAAGAAAGACCTAAAGTCGGGCTGGCCCTGTCTGCCGGAGGCGTGCGCGGTTTTGCCCATGTGGGCGTTCTGGAAGTATTACACAATGCCGGCGTGCCCATAGACATGATGGCGGGCACCTCTATGGGAGCGGTAGTAGGTTCTTTGTATGCAGCCGGTTTGCCCACGGATAAATTATGGGAAATCAGCCAGCATATTCAAATGGACACCATCACGCCGGATTTCAACCTGATGGGCCTGCTTAAATTGCTGTTTTTGCAAAAACTTCCCTCTTCGCGCAATTTGCAAGACTTTTTTAATCAACAAATCGGCCATATGCGTTTTGAAGATATGGTCATCCCTTTTGCCACGGCCGCCATGGACGTAAAAACCGGTGAGCAGGTGGTCTTTGATTCCGGTCCGGTGGATATTGCCGTGCGCGCCAGCATGAATCTGCCTGGGGTTTTTGATCCTGTCCCCTACCGCCACCGTTATTTAGTAGACGGGGCGGTGGTAAATTATTTGCCGGTCAATTTAGTCAAACAAAAAGGCGCCGATTACATCATTGCTTCCATCACGCCGCCGGATTTTTACTCCCAGGCTCCGCAAACCGTAGCCGCCTATTTATTGCGTATAGGAGATGTACGCGGGGCCGCCATGATAGAAGAGTCGGCCCAACGGGCTAATTTTGTTATTCAAAACCGCGTGCTGGATATCGGCACACTGGAGTTGGACAAACTGCACGAAGCCGGCGAAGTAGGCATACGCTCGGCTAATAATGAGCTGGAGGCGCTGCAGGAAGACCTCATCCTGTTTGCGATAGATGATGTGGTACAAAAGTAAACTTTTTATTCCACTCCTTTTCATCTTCTTCTGCGGCGGGCAGGCGCAGGGGGGGCTTTTTGGCATAAGCTTAAAAGACCGCCAGGAATTTGTAGAAGCAAGAGAAACCTACAACCGCGGCGATTACCGCCAGGCCGTTATAGAACTGAGCAATTATATTTATAAAACCAAAAACATTAAACGGCGTGAAGCCCGCGCCTACCGCCTGCTGGGACTAGCCTACGAACACCTAAACCGTCCGGAAAAGGCTCTGGAAGTATACTTGGAAGCATTAGAGTTTCACGACAAAGATATGCCTCTTCTGCTGGCAGCAGCCGCACTGTACCAGCGTACCGGTTTAACAGACCGCTCTATTGAGCTTTATGACCAAGCCTTGGCGCTGGAAGCGACTAACTCGGAAGCGCTGTCAGGCCAGGCGGAAAATTATATTGAAATGGGATTTTATTCCAAAGCGCGACAATATTATGACGAATTTTTCCGTTTAAACCCGCAGGCCCCCTCAATCAACCGTGCACGTTATGCCCTTACTTTTCTGCAGCAGCGTAATTATGTTGACGCATTTATCAATATTACCATGGCCAAGACTGAAGATCCGGAAAATCCGTCCTACTGGCTGCTCAGTGCACGCGCCTATAAGGGCTTAAACCGCATTGACGACGCCCTGGCGGATTTGGACGTGGCCCTGCAGCTGGCGCCGGAACGGGAAGATTTAAAACCGCTGCGGGCCATGTGGCTGTACCAGGCAGGGAATTATGGGCAATCACTGGCAGACACGCAGGATTTGTTGGCGCAAGACCCCGACAATGAACTGGCTCTGTTTATGCTGTATATGAACCTGCAAAAAGCAGGACAAAGCAAACAGGCACAAGAACAGCTGAAAAAAATACAAGAACTGGACAAAGATTCCTTCGCCCACCGTGTAGCCGACAAACTGCTAAACGGAAAATAAACAATTCATAAATATAAAAAGGCGGCCTTTTGGGCCGCCTTTTTCATAGTCTGTTACGGCAGAGGCACAAACGGCGCGCGGTCCGGTTTGCGCTGCGTAGGTAAAATCTCTATTTCATCCACCAGTACGGAAGGGGCAATTACCGCAAAAGGAAGCATCGTGGAGTTGTCTGTAAATACGGACACTTCTTCATCCTCTCCGGCCGCCAGCACATCACGCAAACTGCGCGTAGTTATGCCTTCCAAACGCAGGCCGTAGACGGGTTCTTTGCGCCCGTCAGCCGTATAAATGCGCCAGGCGAAACTTCCCTCCCCTTTACCGCCGTTAATGGCGGGAAAACGCGGAAAAATATATCCGTATTCCAGCCCCAGTTCCCGGCAGCGGTCCAGCAGTTTTTGTTCCAGTTCTTCCTGCGTCAGGGACGTTTTCGGTACAAAAAACACATGGGTCAGCGCCGCGCGCGGGTATATCCAGCCGCTCATACGCGCGTGGCCATTGCTTTGTTTCTGCCCCTCAATCAGACTGCGCACGGTGGGCAGGGCCAGCAGTTTGCCGCTTTGCACCAGTTGCAGTTCCTGCGCCGGCACGCCTTCATCGTCCAGCGGCGTAAACGCCGGCAAAGACCGGCCTTTATATTCCCGCAGCTGCGGGCGGTCATACACGTCCAGCAAATGGCTGATGACGCGCATGCCCAGCTTGTCCTTAAACTGGCCGGCGGTGCCGTCCGTTTCCGCCTGGGCCGACAGCAAAGGCTTGGAATTATTGGCGTTGCGTATAAACAGCTGGTTGAAAAATCCGCCGGCGGCTTTGGGCTCCAGCAAAACGGGCCCCAAATAGGGCTCTGCTTTTTTGGCCTGATATATATCCTGCAGACGGGTCAAAAATTCTTCCGTTTCCGCACGCAGTTCTGCCGCGTCCGGCGTTTGGTCGCATTCCAGCGGAATATTATCCGTCAGGCTTTCCTGATAGCCGTCTTTATTGCGCAGGGAAGAAGAAAGTATCAGCGCACAGGAAGGCTGGCTGTACTGGTAAAAATCCCCCTCGCTGTCCAGGAAATAAATGTCCTGCTGCGCCAGACGCAAAGAAGCGCCGAAATTTTCCAAATAGGGCAGCCGTTTTCCCAGAGCCGAAAGTTCATTGACCAACTGCTGGTATTGCTCTGCGTCCGCCTTTGGAAAAGGCATAATCTCCTCTACATAAGAAGCCTTGGGTGATTTTGAAAAATCCGGCAAATCGTCCGTTAGATTTTTCTGGCGTTTATAGGCCATTTTCTTTTCGTAGGAATCCCCCGCCGCTACATAGGCGCTGTCGGTCAGCCGCCACAGCATACGGCGCAGCCCTTCATAACTGGCGGGGACGGACGAAGCCGACGCCGGACGGTAATAATACGCATTGTTTACAAAACCGGAACTGTTGTTTTTGGCATCTCCGGCATATGTATATACCGCCGCTTCCAGCAGGGTTTGGGGCTCCTCCCGCACGACATACGGCGCGCCAAACTGCGCCGAAAAATTCTGCGACGAGGAAGCAATCACTTTATAGGCCGTAAAATACGGCTTGGGGCTGCCCTTGACGCGCAGCTGCTTTTGGGTGCGCTGCATTTCATCATTCATTGCGCGGAAATACATATTATCCGGCAGCTGTGCCGCCCCCAGCGGCCAGGCCAGACAAATCAACAAAAGAAAGAAATATTTTTTCATTATTTTCCCTCCTCTTCCGCGTCCGGCGCGGGCAGTACGGGCGGTTTAAAATCACTTTTTTGGGTTTTTTCCATTTCCAGATTTTCAAACAGCAGGCTCGGCGCAATATTGCTTTGCGGCACCCAGCCCGACTCGGCCCCGCAGGAGCCGTTAAACAAGGTGTCGTCGTCCCCTGCCGCCAAAATTTTGTTAAAGCTCACCAGTGGAGTGCCGACTACGTCCAGTCCGCGCACCACCTCTTTATGTCCGTCCGGGTACACGCGCAACACCCGCTTAGCCTCCAGCTTAAAGCTCTGCGGCAGGCCGGTACCCGTCAGCGTAAAACCGCCGCCCAGGTCCTCCACGATAAACCCGTACGGCTTGCCCTGACGTTTGATTTCTTCCACCAGCATTTCTTCCAGTTTTTCATAGGGCACGGTTTGCGAGGCCGTGGCGCGGATAACGCTCATGCGCGCTTCGGCGCGGCGGCCGGTTTGTTTGCGGCCGTGGCCGTTGGAAACGGGGACCCCCTCTATGGGACTGCTTTGCATAGGGAAATTTTTTAGTAC
>CALUVA010000034.1 GCA_944324105.1 uncultured Elusimicrobiales bacterium | reverse complement strand
CCCAGCAGGAGCGGATCGGCTGCGTGGGCGCCAAGCTGCTGTACCCCGACGACACCATCCAGCACGCCGGCCTGGGCCAACGGGGAAATCAGCGGTATCAGCGGGCTGGGTTTGGGCGTGGACGTCAGCCCCTTTGAGGCCGCCGCGGCCATATCGGATTACCTGCCCGACCTGTTTGTAAATAACGTGCAGGTGGGTTTGGTGTCGGGGTCTTTGGGCACGGCGGTTTTGGAAATGAAAGTCAACCAAAAAGCCACTTTGGCGCAGGAAAACATCACGGTAACGGTGAAATAATATGAAAACGCTGCAAATAGACCCCGAAATCAACTTAAAACAGTGCCTTTTGTGGCAGTACAACAACGCGCCCGCCCTGCGCGCTTTAATCCTGCAAAAACAGGACTGGTACAAAACGCACCAGGAGGACTTTTGGAATTATTGGTACAACAGTGTATTTAATTTAGACACGGCTGACGATTTCGGGCTGACTGTTTGGGGCGAAATTTTGGATTTCCCGCGCCAGGTTAAAAGCGTGGACGGCAGCCTGCATGTGCTTACCACAGAGCAATACCGCACGGTGTTAAAAGGGCAAATGCTGAAGTTCAACATGGGCGTTACCGCGCCGGAAGTGAACAAATGGCTTTCTGTGGTGTTTGGCGCGCAGGGCAAGGCGTATTGTTTGGACAACCTGGACATGACGGTAGTGCCGTTTGTGTTTGAGCAGAGCCCGTCCGACGAGATACTCTGGCTTTTGGCAAACGTGGATTTTTTGCCCCGCCCCGCAGGCGTTGGATATACGGTGCGCCTGATTGGGGCAGACGTATTCGGTTTTAATGGCAGCGGGATGCAAACGTTTGACAACGGCGTTTTTTATAAAGATTTAAACTCTGATTTAGAAACAGAAAAAGACACTTACCAGCTGACTGTATCCGCTCCGCAGGGGGCCCAAGTGTCAATTAACGGTATTTCCGGCTCCTACCAGTCAATGACCGAAGGAACGCAATATACTTACAGCGTAACCCAGGACGGATACATTTCCCTGCAGGGAAGCGGCACACTCACGCAGGATACGACCATTACAGTAAACGCCCTGCGTATCGTAACCACTACTCCCAACGCCTCTATTATTTTGAACGGAGAAAACAAAAACGGGGCCTTCTTTTTAAACCGTTCTTCGTTCGCGTATTCTTATACCGTTTCTGCCATAGGATACAACAGCCAAAGCGGGTCGGGCACGGCCACGGCCAGCCAAACTATTACGGTCAACCTGACCGCACAGACCTACAGTGAAATCATATCCGGCATTGTATCAAACGGGGCGGGTATCAGCGTCTTAAAGAATTTTACGGCCCCTTATACCGGCAATTATACGGTATCCCTGAAAGCGGAGGGAGGATACGGCAGCACCTTCGGATATCAAACAAGTGAAGGGATAGCAAATGGAGGTATTTGTAACATTAAAATATTCTTGCAAGAAGGGGCCCCTTTGACTTTAGGAAAAATTAACGGAACGGGTTATAAATTCCCCGCTAACCACGGAGGGGCCGGACTGTATTGTTATAAAGGATCTGATTTGGTAGCCGTAGCCGGAGGCGGAGGGATGAGCGTTTCTCCGGGGGGAGGATATGTCGGAGGTTATGGAGAAAACTACCGCGTCGGCGACGCTCCGAATATTGTCTTTTACGGATATAGCATAGACGGGACACAGCCCAATTCTAAAGAAACAGCCAACACCACACGAAATGTTGGCAGTACCGGAGGAGGCACCAGTAACTGGTACGGTTCCCGTCCTAATGTATATTTTTCAAATGCCTACGGGGGCAGCGGCTATGCTAACCCCAATTACAACGTAGAGCAAATATACGGTGGTTCCGGGAGAGACGCAGAGGGACTTCAGGGCAATTACGGACAGGGTTCTATAACCATAGAATATACAGGGCAAAATTAAAGGGAGCATAACACATGCAAACACAACAGACACCGCAGGTTTTGCAGCAGCCTTTCGCTGCACAGGGGGATAAAAACACTATCCCCAACGCCGCAACAGGTACAAATAAAGCCTCGTTGCAGGAGGGCTTTCCCCCCATCACGGGACAGCCTATTAATCAGGGCGGCATCCCGCCGGAGCGGCAGGACTTCAACGGGGCCATGAACTTAAACAGCCAGTTCTATTTCGCGTTTCAAAACGGCTGGTGGCCCACATTTACGCAGGAGGTCAGCGACGCCATAGGCGGATACCCGCAGGGAGCGGTATTGTGGCTGTTTGATACGGAAAATAATGTGTATACTCCCTTATTGTCTTTGGTGGGCAATAATACCTATAACTTTAACACCAATAAAGATTATATCGGCCAATACTGGGCCAAAATCCTGCCTGATAGCGGACGCGGCCTGCCGCTGGGCGCTGTTTATTTCTCTTCTTCCTCAAACGCGGACGACAACCCCGGGGCTCTGCCTTTGTGGAGCGGGGAGTATTATACAAATGCTTCTACTTTGTATCCGGCCTTTTACTCCTGGGTCAAAAGCCATACGGAGCTCTGCAAAACCAAAACGGAGTATGACGCCGCCATCAGCACCTACGGTGAGTGCCCGTATTACGTGGTGGACGAAGTGTCGGGCAGTTTGCGCCTGCCGAAACTGGTGAATTATTTAAAAATGGCCAACGATACGGACGGCATTACGCAGGCACAGGCGGGGTTGCCTAATATTACGGGAACATTTCCAGCCGTCTATGAGTATGACGGGAACTGGAATAATGTAAGTCCTACTGGTGCTTTTTATTATGACAGTCAAAGTGGACCGGAAAATGCAGGCACCAGCGCAGAATCAGGCGATAATAGGCGTTTTGCCATGGACGCTTCACGCTTTTCTGCCGTTTATGGCCGGAGCACCACGGTCACACCAGCCCATACTACCGTGTTCCCGTGGGTCGTCGTTACCGCCTCTGACGCCGAAGGCAGCGCAACAGCGGCGGCACAAAGCGCAGATGCGGCAGCCACTTCGGCCGTCAATGCGTCCAACTCCGCCGAAGCAGCCGCACAAAGCGCGCAGGCGGCGGCTTCTTCGGCTTCTTTGGCGGACATTCAAAATAAAATCACCAACTGCATTACCAAAATCCCGCAGGACATTAAATTTGAATTGTCCGCAGAGGGGACGCTGACTTTAAAAGCAGGAAGCAAGGCATGGTACCCCAACGGAAAAGACGGCGAAGGAAATTTATTATTTGACAGCACAGTAACTGATAGTGATATTACTTGGGTATTTACAGACACAGTCAACTGGGACAATTTATTTATTTTCTTGAGTGGTAATAAAACAGGTGCGGCTTTCCGTCCAACAGGAAGTACAAATTCGGGTAGCACTGACCCAGGGACGACAGGTACCACTTATTATAATATTTCCGATAACTATATTGACGCCCACAACAATGCCGGACTGGACAGAGGGCTGACGTTTCCTTTGGCTATTGTCAAAGTGGAAGCGGGGAAAGTGACGCAAATAAAGCAGGTATTTAACGGGTTTGGATACATCGGGCAGGTGTTATATGCACTGCCAGGCGTGGAAGGACTTTCTCCTAATGGACGGAACGAAGATGGTAGTCTGAAAAATGAGTTGATGGTGTTGGACCATGTGGTAACACGTGCTTTTACATGGAACTGCGTTGACGGACAGTATGTATTTCTTGGTATTTCACAGGAATATGGGGATGATTTTGCACTAATTTCAACCGGTACACCAGGAAAGTATAAACAGCAAAGCACACCACCCGCTTTAGGCGATTATATTACCTGGCATAGATTAGACGAGAATAAATTACACAGGACAGAGGCCTTGTCCGATACACCTAATTGGGTATCTATGCGCGGTTTTGCCGTTGGGCCCGTATTTAACACCGGAGACGGGACCAATGTTTCGGCGTGGAATATTGCGCGTCCGGTTGCTGCGGTTGATATGTCAAACACCAGCTATATAGCAAAGATGGCTATGCCTTCTAACCGATATGTTGATTTAACACTTGGTGCAAGTGGTGCAACTTATACGGCTCCGGCTAATGGGTTTGTGCATATTTCAAAAAATACAAACGCAGCGAACCAGTCCCTGTATATCTGGCTGCCCGACAGTCTGATAGGTGTAGGCGGTGCTAAGGCCGGAACTAATGCAACGAGCGAGCTCGTCTGTCCTGTCAAAGCAGGGGAGCGTTTTCAAATTAACTATTCCATGGGCGGTCAAACCAACAGGTTTAAATTTTGCTTTGCCGAAGGAGAACAATAATGTTTCTGGGATATCAAAAAAATAAAATCGTATTGGCGGCACAGAGCCGCGAAGAGCTGGAAAACGCACCGTGTATGGTGTTTGACCGCATTGAAGAAAGCGCGGAAGAATATGTGTTGTGGGGCGGGGAATATATTTTAAAAGCCCAGGCGGAAACGGCACAGGAAGAGCAGGCCAAAGTGCTGGCCGTAACGACGTTGGAGGACCGCTACGGACTGCCCAGAGCCACGCGCACGGCTTTATTGGCCTTGCAGGCGCAAGGCGTAGAACTGGACAAGCAGCTGATGGCGCGTGTGGCGGAGGTAGAGGAAGCGGCCGCGCCCTTGCGGGCAGATAACACGGAGGCGGGCGAAACCGTGCCGGAAACACAGGAGGCGGACGATGAGTGATGAGCTGATAAAGTTTGTCAGTTCCGTGGCCGTGTCCGTTGGCGGGGTGTGGGTGGCTTTGCATAAAAAAATGGAAAACATCGCCACCCGTCTAAAGGCCGCCGAAGATGACGTACGGGATATTAAAATCCAGCATGAAAAAGACCTGCAAGACGTGCGCCACCGCCAGCAGGAAAATGAAGCGGTGCTGGCCGAAATGCGCGCGCAGCACAGCGCCAGCATGGCCGACATTAAAAACCTGACTACGCATATGGCCGAAGTGCGCGCCGACGTGAAAACGCTTATTTTAAGGGGACACCAAAATGCCAAAGTTTAGTCCAAAAAGCGAAGAGCGTTTAAATACCTGCCACCCTGATTTGCAGGCCGTCTGCCGCGAACTGATTAAACAGTATGATTTTGCGGTCCTGTGCGGACATCGTGGCAAGGCAGAGCAGAACGCGGCGTTTGACGCGGGCAACAGCCGCCTGATTTACCCGCAGAGCAAGCACAACAGCAAGCCTTCCCTGGCGGTGGATATCGCCCCGTATAATGAAACAGAACCACACATTGATTGGGGCAACCTGTACCGTTTCCGCGAAATGCTGCACCGCTTTGACGCGTTGGCGCGGCTGATGAAGGAGCGCGGGGAGATAGAAAGCGAATTTGAATATGGTGCGGATTGGGAAAGTTTTAAAGACTATCCGCACGTTGAAATTAAAAGTAAGGAGAACTAAAAATGGAATGGATTACGACGCATTGGGACGACGTGCTGGCCATTATCGGCGGCGTGGTCGTGGTTGTGTCCACGGTGGTCAAACTGACCTCCACGACTAAAGACGACACCGTCTGGGCAAAGATACTAAAGGTGCTGGCCGCGCTGTCTCTGGTCAACCCCGACGGCTCCGTAGTCGGCAAAAAGGCGGACAAATAATATGTGGACGGCCATAGCCTGTATTGCGGGCTTTGGCGGCCTGCTCTGGGCCGTGATTGCGCTGTCAAAAAATTACGGACGCGCCGCGGCCCAGACAGAGGCTTTGAAGGCGGAGGCACAACGCGCCGCCAAGGAGCAGGAGCGTGCGAATAAGATTATTGATAGCGTTGACCGTATGCATATTGACGACGTGCGCGAGCGGTTGCGCCGCTTATCGGATAAATAATCCGGCGTGCTACGTGGGGTTTGATTACACCGATAACGGGGTAAACGACCAGAACGCGCGGGCCCTGCTCAAGCATTATTGCTTATGCCACGACGAGGCGGCCTGTGAGTAAGTGCAAGTTTGCTAAATTTGACCCGTACGCCAGCGAGGCGTTTTGCGGTATAGCCCGCCGGCCTTGCCGCACGGTATGTAAATTTTGTATTTTAAATAAAATTTTAAAAGGTCTTTGACAATTAAAACCCCGCATTAAGCGGGGTCTTGGGAAGGTTTGGATTTTTTACGTCGTTTATAATTGCGGGCTTTTTCATTTTTTCTAGCGCGCTGGCACTCTGGGCGTTTGCAAACTTTTTGGCCTGGTGCATTCGGAATAAACAAATTTTTACAGTACCGGCAAGGCCTTGATTTGGACTGTATCCAGTCCTCAAAGTCCATGGCAGCCAGAGAGGCTTCTGCAGAGAAATCCCCCAACAGCTCAGCCTGTTCGGCTGTGATAGGCTCAATGCCAAAATCTCCAGTCTTATCCCCGCAGCCGTTATAATAGTCTAAGGCCTTGGCAA
The DNA here is from genome assembly GCA_944324105.1 of uncultured Elusimicrobiales bacterium. Taxonomy (GTDB): domain Bacteria; phylum Elusimicrobiota; class Elusimicrobia; order Elusimicrobiales; family Elusimicrobiaceae; genus Avelusimicrobium. The sequence goes on along the minus strand of CALUVA010000034.1, from coordinate 5,791 downwards.
TACAGGCCCTCCGTTCTTCTTCGTTTTTCGGGGAACGATACCCGCCGGCATTTTCAGGGTCAAAATCTTCAGCCTTGCCATCGGGCATATCCCATACACCGACGCAGCGCAGGTGTTTAATTCCTTTGATTAAATACATTTTTCGCCCCCTTAATTATTATCAAACTTGGCCAGGTGTTCGTCCAAGAAGGCTTCAGCGTCTTTAATACTGTAAAGTCCAACGCCCAGGTTGGTCGGGGTCGTGTAACGGCCATTATCTTTTTTAATATCTATAAAGTTTTCGCCGTTTTCTTCGCACAAGTTAATAACGTACGAATCTTCGCCGCGAGTGTATTTTTTGGTTTCAATAATATTAATCATATGTTTTCTCCTGTTGGTAAATTTAGAAGGCTTATTCCCTCTCTGCATTAATAGTTTACCAAGCATTTGGTATGCTGTCAAGGGCTTTTTTGGACCTATAAAAAATAGGTCCTTATTTATCCACCAGCGCGTCCAGGGCGGCTTCGGCCATTTTTTCAAGCATATCCGGTTCGCTGGCGTGAACGTCATTAAAATATGTTTCCGACATCGCCTTTGCCATACGCTCAATCGCATCGGTGCGGGAGATCCCCTCCTGGCATTTAGCACAATCAGCTTCCCCGTCTTTGTAGTGCAAAGAGCACATATCCCAAAACTCTCCTGTAGAACAAAAAGGACAGGTTTCACTTCTTTCTTCAACTGGAATTATAGCCAAAACAAGTCTTTCTTCTTTAGCCTCCACAACTTCTTCCGGCGTTTTAAGATATTTTTTCATAAAGCCTCCACTTTCTTTTCTAATTCGGATATTCTGGGTTCCAGTATGTCATCTATTTCAAATTTCTATTAGTATGATATTTCATGTACCATAAACCACTAGGAGAATTTCCTGCGGTTAGAAAAAAACTGACTAATTTATCATGTGTTTGTTTGTCGCCACAGATTATAGTTCCACCACTTCCACAACAGCTACCAAAGATATGGAATTTATTCGGTAAAGAACTGTCATCCGCTCTATTTGCGTATTCTATACCTTCTTTTTTCATAAAGGCATTGAATTTTTTTAAAACTTCTGGCTTATCTTTATAAAATTCATTAGGGTGCACATTTCCGATATACATTATTTTTACCTCCCCGCGCGGCGGTTCCACGCGTCTATGGCTTCCTGTTCGTCAGTAAAAAATCTTGTAGTTACTCCACAAAACAAACACCGTACAAAATACGAGCCTCCTACTCTTTGTATATGGGCACCGTTTTCCGTACAAAACGGGCACGGTTTAAGTTTCTTTTCCATTTTCTTTATCCTCTTATTGGGTTCTTTTTTTCGAGCATTTTTATGATATCTTCAGACCCTTTTATAACTTCTATACTGTTTCTTTTAATTGAATAGAAGTTTTCCCCACTAGGACTTTTGAAATTCCAAACATCTAAATAAGCCATTTCTCCTGTTAGTTGTGTTTTGTAAAATGACTGGATATCTATTTCTATCCAACCAGTACCTTCGGTATAAATAGTTACTTTATTTTCCATTTTCCGCCTCCTTAATCAGCGCCAGGATTTCTTCCGGGGTTTCTTTGACGACATATTTAATAAACCCAAAAGCCAAAGAAATCTTTGTTACATTTTCATCAATCCAGAAACTCGCAATATGTTTAATGTTTATATACAAAGGTTTTCCGTCTATCCCACCAGTCAATTTAATTATCGCCATTTTGTGCCTCCTAAAAATCAAATTTCATTTGTTTAGTCTCCGCCTCAATTCTTCGGCAGGCTATGTCAAAATATTTAGGGTCAATTTCAATACCCATAAATTTACGCCCCAAGCGCATACATGCAACTCCCGTGGTACCACTGCCCATAAAAGGATCTAATACTGTCTGTCCCTCATTGGTGTACAGACTTATAAGTTCTTCTATGAGTGCTAAAGGTTTTTGGGTAGGGTGTTGCTTATTGTCGCGCTCTACTAAATGTCTATAAATAGCCGCCCTACCGCCACCATTCCATTTTTTCATACCCTTGTTGTGCATGATGGCAATAGCTTCTCCGCCCTGTGCCGGTCTATCTCCGGTCATTTGCGGCATGTTTGTGATTTTGTCCCATATTCCGGCCCTTATCCAGGCTTCACCTGCTCCGTCCCTGTACTGTCCTAACTGCTCAAACGAACAAAATGCTAACACCCAAAATCTGCTTTTTTCTAGTAATGTTTTTGCCAACAAAGCAGGACTTTCTAAAGGCGCAAAATTTATGTCAGAAAACTTTTTATCCGCGCCGTTATGCGTCTTTTCGTCATAAGGCGGATCTGTAATAATTGCGTCCACGCGTTCAATGGTTTGCATAACCTCAAAACAATCACCCAAATAAAGAGTAGAATTACCTATAATTTCTTTACACATTATTTTTATCTCCAAATAATAAGTGCTGATAAGACGGAAAAAGCTACAGCAAAAACCTCCATGGGTTCCAGGGCGGAAAAAGAATGATAGGCAACCCAACAAAACAGCAGGCATGTTAGCAGAAATCCGATTGGCTTAACTAAACCTCTCACCAGCAGGCACAAAAGCAAAATCCCCAACGGGGTATCTCTTTCCTTTTTCATTCAATCTCCCTCCAAAAACCGCACCAGCACCGCTATCGTGTCCAGGGCTTCTTCCTCGGCCTGACTGCGGTTATCCTCGTTTACCGCCTTGGCAAACTCTCCCAGTTCCTCTGCGGCCAGACTGACAGCGTGAAAGCGGTTATCTGCAAAGTGCGGGTGTTTCTTCCGCGCCCGCTGCACGGCCTGGATAATTTCGTTCATCGTTGTCGGATTCACTTCATAACCTCCACATAGCACGCTTTGTATTTTTCCGCGCCTGTTCCGGCGCATAACGCGCAGGAAACATTGTCCGCGCGGTAATTACCGCACTTCACCGTTTGGGCCGTCTGTGCGGATTTCGGGGCCTCTTTGACAGGCACAGGCCCTTTGCTGATTAGCGATTTCCGTTTGGCAAGGATTTCCTCACGGTGAAGCAGATAATACTTCTGCTGTTTTTGGCGGTTATACGCCTTCAGCGTGTCTTTGTGCTCCTGGGCCCAGTTTCGCACCGCTTCGCGCTGCCTTTCGGCCCTGCATTTTTTGCAAAACCGCGCTATGGACGTGCCGTAAAATCCCGCGCCGCATTTTTGGCATACTTTGCGTTTCATTTTCCGGCCCTCAAATCAAACAGCAGGCCTTTTTGGGCCAGCGTTTCCGGCACGATAATATCGTTTGATTTTCTTTCTGCCGGATTGTGAAAAATATCCATCATTTCCTGCGCCATCATACGGCGTTCCAGCTCCTCACGGTTTCCGATATATGCAATCGTAGGCCAGGTGCTGTATACTTCCAAAGTAAGCGTGTTCGCGTGCTTAATTACCGCGTTTGCTCCGCACAGCGTCAGCTGTATATAGGCCATATGGACGCAGGTGAGGTCCAAGTCCGTAGCCACAAACAGGAATTTATTGTTTGTTTCTGGCCGTTGCCGTATCCGCTCACAAATCGGCAGAAGCATCGCGCCGGACCCGCAGGCGGGCTCTTCAATCAGGTTAATCAGTCGTTTGTCCCAGTTATCTGTAACAACGGATACATTGGTCATCAGTTCGCATAGGTGATACGGTGTAAAAAACTGCCCTGCGGCTTTATTGTTGGCCCCCAGTTCCTGATAGACCACTCCCAAAAAATCATGCACGCGTTCTTCCAATGCCTCCGCTAACACGGCTAATGCGGCGGGAAAGCAGTCGGCCTCTTCTTTGGTGTATTTGCCCATAATGTGGGCGTATTCTTTTTCTTTGGCGGGGTCTTTGAAAATGGCATTGTAAAAACTAATGGCCGTAATAGCGCAAAAATCCTTAAACACCACGTACGAATTATGCCTTCTGGCGGCCCGCTCCATGAGCTTGACAAATTGGCTTTGTTTTTCGGTCATACTTCCCTCCGGAAGCTGGCGCGGGTAAATTCCCAGCTTGTCAGCACCTGGCCCATACGGTCCTGTATAGCTTCCAGTTCGGGGATATCCGCAATACGCTTAATGCATTCGGGGTTGGCGGTCATGCAAAAAGGCGTTTGGTGGGTATAAAGTTTATCCACGATTTGGAATACGTTTTGCAGGCGTACGGGGGTGTAGTTTTCGCGCCCGTAATCATCAAACACGATAAAGTCGTAGGCCAGCAGCTCCTTCAGCGTCCGCTGGGCCTGCTGTGCTCGGTTAAATCCGGCCCCCTGTTCCATCCGGTCCAGCGTTTCGGTCATGGTGGTAAAACGCGCGCGGTAGCCGCGCCAGGCCAGCTCTTTGCAAATAACGGCGGCCAGGGTGCTTTTTCCGTTACCATTTGGCCCCCAAAGGAACAGCCCTTTGCTTTTGTGCGGGCGGAATCCTTCCACGTAGATTTGCGCGTCGGCCGCATGCTCGCATTGCAGATTTTTAAGCCAGTAGGGGGAAAATATAGCCGGCAGGCGCAAAGCCTCTACGCGGCGCATTTTAACGGCCTTTTCTTCGGCTTGCCTGAGTTTAGCTTCCTCTCTCTCTTCGCAGTCACAGGACGGTACAGACAGCGTCATAATTCTTCCCGCCACTTCATTGCGTTCCACGTGATACGGCTTTCCACAAAACATGCACGTATTGCTCATTTTTGCCCTCCGAAAATATCGCGTATCTTGGCCGTGCCTTCTGCGCGGGCCTGCTTCAAGGATTCGGCCTGCGTGCGTGCGGGGGAATAATTGCGCAGGAAGCGGTCGTCGTTAAGCCAGGCTTCCGCGCCCTTGGCATACCCGCGGGCCACTTCTTCGCTTTGGGCATACTCCTGCGCTTTGGCCGTGATTTGCTCTGCCTTCAGGCCGGAGCGTTTTAAAGCACGCAGAAACGCGGCGCGGGCCTTGTCTTTGTTGCCGATTCGTTGTTTTGGATATACGGCCCAAAAAGAGGCAAACGGGTCATTTTCCCCCAGACCCCCTTTTGTTTCTTTTTCTTGTTCTTTTTCCTTTTCTTTTTCTTCAAGGGTATTAATACCCTTTGCAAACCCTTTGAATACCCTTAACACACCCTTTCCGTTTTCCACAGACAACAATCCCTTTTTTTCCAGTTCGGCAATAATGGGCTTATGCGGTTTGCAAGCCTCGCTTAATTGCCCGTACTGAAACTCAATGAACGAAGGGATAAAGAATTTGTTTTCGTCTATCCAGGTTATCCGTCCTTTAAAATACTCGTCCAACATGTTGCGAGTAACCGTAAACCCTACCGACATGGAAAAGAATTTGGGACTAAAATCGGCTATCCCTGCGGCGTCGCAGTTGTCGCAGATAAACAGCCATAAAATCTTTTGCTTCAGGGTCAGTTCCCCAAACCAGGGCTTTATCCATTTTTTGGTGTCTGTAAATCGCTTTGCCATAGCTGCCTCAACTGTTTAAAAATTCGGCCCAATTTTGATACAGGCCAAACTCCAAAACGGCATTAAAAATCCGGCCTTTGCTTTCATTGTCCAGCGGTGCCAAATATGCGTAAATATCCGCTATGGGTATCTTAATGTACGGTATTTTCATATTTTCTCCAAAGAAAACCCCCCTGCCATTTATTTAGAATTGTTCGGCAATTCTAGCACGCTGGCAAGGGGGTTAATCCTTCGGCCTTTTTTAAGGGCCAAATACAAAGACTCAAATTGTTTTACTTCTTGCGTGCTTTAGGCTTGCCGATAGCCTTTTATCTATCAGATATTCTATGTTATTTATTTATGTTTGTCAAGTGTTATTCTGTACCACCTACTT
>CALUVA010000033.1 GCA_944324105.1 uncultured Elusimicrobiales bacterium | reverse complement strand
GTATTTTCCCTGCATATCAGGGAATTTGGCACAAAAAACTAACAGCATATTGCTGAGCAAACTACACACTCCGTTTTGCTATACAACCCTTTTCCCAGACGGGATAAGGGTTTTTTGTGGCCTGTCCGCCGGGGTTATTTTATACTTTTGTTACTGTTTTTTTCGCTTTGATGCCTTTTTGGTAATAAAAAACGCTACAAACCTTACACAACTACTTTGTCTCATATTATAACGGAACAATATTCCGTATTCTAATTTTTGATGATTAATATATACCCTCGTTAGAGTCTAACTCTAATGAGGATTTTTTGTGCGCCATTGATAACATGGAAGTTTTTGCAGATTTTTAACTTTTCAACAAATATTCTCGTTTTATGCTGACCTTGCTCAGCAGGAAACCATTCACCGGAGGCTTACTTACCCGATAATTTGTTCTTGCCAATCCAGTGTGCGGATAGAAAGCAGTTTGTTGAGTGTATAATCTGCCGGTTGCGTTTAGGATAACGCATATGATTCTAGACAAGAAAAACCTATCTGCGAAACAGGTGTACGCAAAACATACGTTCTGTACGATCTGAAATATCACTGACTGAGATGTTTGAGCTGGCCACCGGCATGCGTTCGCTCTCGCAAGGAGTACCTCGTCTACCATGAGACCGAATCACTAGAAACGTTATTAAAACGATTGTAGAAAAATGCACAACGAATAAAAGCAACCGTTTAATAAGCAGTTTGTTATAATATAATTGGGCCACCCTCTCGGGTGGCCCAGTTGTATTTAATCATTAGGTTCGGAAAAACCGTCCACACTCCTACGTCCATTTTTGTAATGTATAGCCCGGCTGACATGTCTTTTTTTATTTGTGAGCAATATGGAGATGGCTTCGTGCTTTGATTGGTTGGGACATTCTACAGAAAATTTCAGATAGGTACGTTTTACAGTACGAATATCTCTTATGTCTGCCCCTCCTCCGGTAACACAATCAGAGAAAAAGGTTACCTTAGAAACCACACTTTCTGCTGGAGCATAAGAATTATGCCAAAGGATGTTTTTAATGGATGCAGCACGTCCAACTCGACATTTTTGGGCATATGTATCCCGCAGGGTTGCCGCAATGACATTATCATTGGGAAGGCCTTTCCATTCTGAACGAACTGTTGCCAAAAAGGATCCAAGATCTTTCCCTGAATTGGCACACTTTTTCAAATATTGTTGCTGTGTCTTTTGCGCTTGCTTCAGTTGTTGCTTGCGTTTGTTTGCTTCTTGTTGTTTTTTGGAGACCAGAAGATTTACTTTTTTAGAAAGTTCTTCGTTTTTTTGGTTTAATGAATCTACTTGAAGCTTGTAAGCACGATTTACCTGCAAGAGTGAATCTACTGTGCGCTGGGTGGCTGTATTCGCGTTTTGCAGAGAATCTAACCGCACATTCATTGCTTTTTGCATAACCAACACGGAATCAATTAAACCTTGTTGTTGTGTTAATTGTTTTTGGTGTCGCGCAATCATTTCCTTTTTGCTCTGTGCGTTAACAGGCAATGTCGCCAAAGCGAGAAATAATACACATATAATTTTCTTGTTCATAATAGACTTCCTCCTGGGGATATAGTTAATCTACAATGGGACAAACAATTTTACAAGGGCCGAAGGTCCTATATGCTGTAAATAAAAAGACCCAGGCCCAAACATTTGACTTAACTAGGTGCACTCAAGGAGAGAATATTAGCAAAAACCCGGGTTTATCCAAACATATTGTTTTCAATGAGCGAGGTTCCTCCGAGAGTACTGTGTAAGCAAACCAAACACGCGTATTAAACAATTATTTGCTATTTGCCACAAAAGACAAAAAACCTAATAATGGCTTTGAGTGGTGAAAGTAATGAATTATACTGCTTTTGTACTTACTCCGAAGAGCGTATAGTTGAATGTTACGCAAACAATGGTATCTCATCCTTAAAGCCTTTCCGCCCCCGTGCTGGCCGTATTCCCGCGCCTGCGGCGTGGTATAACGGGCACATCAGGCAGGAAAGAACCCCGGACATATGATAAGAAAGCAGCCTGGCCTGAGGTTTGGCATTCAATGTATCTATATAAGCAGCCAGTTCTTTTTCCCCTTCATAAAAGGCCGGCTGTTCTATAATTAATAACTTGCCGTCCTTCTGCAACAGAAACACGCTGTCGGTCATCGCGTCGCACGTATCATAAGCGTGGAGTTTGACCTTTCCAAAATCATAGACCTGCACCGTGCCTTTATGCAGCGTTTAGATACGCACGGCCGGCTTATTGGTCGCACAAGCCACACACAGCGAAGCGGCGGCCAAAACAGTTATTACATTTTCATTCTTGACTTCTTTTGGCGTTAAATGGCGTTTTTCAGTATAATAAACAGATAAGCGGCTGTAAAGTAGACACTTTTTGCTGCGCTTACTTACCTTTTGGTGACTTTTTCCCGTCAAAAACATAAAAGCATTTTTCCATATGTTATAATAAACGCATGAAAAAAATATTTCTTCTTTTGCTTTTTACCTTTCCTTTTTTATCACTGCAGGCGGCAGAAAAAATTACGAAATTTAACGCTCGTGCCGTTGTACATTTAGACGGGAGCGTGGAAATTACCGAAAACATTACCGTTAATGTGGAACACAATCAAATCCGCCGCGGCATTTATCGGGATATCCCTTTATCCGCCCGTCAAAAACTGGATATAACCGATTTGCAAATGGACGGAGCACACCACCCGTATTTTACTGAAAAACAAGAAGGCTCCGTCCGCATTAATTTCGGTGATGACCGCTATATTCCCCGCGGTCTGCACACCTACACCCTGCGCTACACCATGCGAAATGTCGTGGGATTCTTCCAAGACTATGATGAAATATATTGGAACGTAACGGGAAACGATTGGGCCTTTCCCATAGAAATAGCGCGGGGCAGCGTGACATTGCCGGACGGGGCCGAAGTATTGGAAGATAAAATTTCCTCTTATACCGGACGGCGAGGCTCCAAAAGTTCCCGGGCAGAACGCCTGGGCCTGACGTTTCAGGTTGCGTTTTTGCAACCTCATGAAGGGCTGACGGTAGCAGTGCCTTTTAAAAAGGGATTGCTTCACGAAAATAAATTCCTTCAAACAATACGAATTTCTGGCGAAAAAATTTGGCTCCTGTTGCTTTTTCTGGCCACATTAGCCTATTGTTTTTATGTTTGGAAAAGGTTTGGCAAAGATCCGGCCGCCCATGTTGTCCGCCGTTATAGCCCGCCAAACGGCATATCCCCCGCACAGGCCCGCTTTATTAGGCAAATGGGCTATGATGACAAAACCCTGGCCGTGACGCTTATATCTCTGACGGAAAAAGGCGCGCTGAAAATAACGGACGAAAAACATGGGTTGCGCCGCGGCTTCATTATTCAAAATAATTTTACGGCGAAACAGCCTCTTGCTCCGGAGGAGGAAGCCGCCCTCAAAGTGATACCCGACCAATTAATTTTAAACGGGGCAAACCGCAGTTGCGTATTAAAAATACAACAACAGCTAAAAGAAGCTCTCCGGAAAACAAATGAAAAATTTTTTAATAAAAATACGCGCTGGGCCGTGCCTCCTTTTTTGCTTATTCTGGTTTTTTTTGGTTACAGAATCTATATATGGGAAGATGATCCGATCATTTGCGCCATAAAGCTGGGCATGCTCGTCTTAGCCTGGTGGGGCTCGTTGCTTCCAGGCCTAAAAAACGCTCACTGGATACCGATACCAGTGATCCTTATCTTATTATTTATGGCAATATGGACTACAGGCATTTCAGTTACCCAGGAACACCCTTTGAATATCCTAGATATTGCGCTCGTTTTTCTTCTGCTGTTCTCTCTTTACTGGTTCTTCCTCATTATGAGAGCATATACTCCGGCCGGACAACAAATTATGGACGAAATAAATGGGTTCAAACAATATCTTTCCATTGGGGAAGGAACGCGCGTCCAAGTATCCGATCCGACGGATGAACTAAAAATCTTTTGTGATTATCTGCCTTATGCCCTGGCGCTGGATGTAGAAAACGAATGGATTGAATCCTTTGAGGCTACCTTAACACAAGGACAAATACAACAAGAACTCTCTGCCCACGGATTGAGCGGTATGGATAACTTATCTTCCTCTCTGGCTGGGTTATCTTCCGCCTGTGCGGCCGCTTCCTCCGACAGGGACGGGGGCGGATTTTCCGGCAGTGGCGGTGGCGGATCCTCCGGAGGGGGCTTTGGCGGTGGTGGCGGTGGCGGCAGATAGGGTCGTTTCATTTTAATACCGAGGAAAACTATGGCACACATTAAATATGGTAAAGAAGGTTTGGAGCTGGACATTACCCCCGTTTCCCGCTGGTATGACGACGGAAGCGAAGAACCCTGCGTGGAATATGAAATCGGCCTGTACTACAAGGACACGCCGCTTTTTTCCGACGAATTTGCGGAAAAATTCGTTGCGCTCAAAGACGCGCAGGCCCCGTATCTGTCCGCATTCATTTTGAACGTACTGGCCAGCGGCCAGCCGGACAACTGGATTATGCTGGAGCCGAAAGTGTCGGTTTTTATGGCTCCCAAAAACACGCTGGGCTGCGCCTGCCGCGGAGAAATGCCCGGACAGACGCCGTTTTTTATGGAAATCAAACTGGACCAAAACATTTTGGCGGACAAGCCCTATGCGGAATACTCCGACACGGGGCTTTCCCTTAAGCTGGAAGCATCGCGCGAGCAGTGGGGCCAGTTCGCCCGTGACCTGGAAAACGAAGAAACGGACTTTGAAGATTAGTTTTTCACCCATCAAAAAACCCCGCTTCCGGCGGGGTTTTGTTTATTTCGGCTTCATTAATTTATTCATCAATTCTTTCCAATTTAAATACTACGGGTCTTGTGCCGTCGTTGCAGCAGGCAATCATGACATTTTCGTCTTTGCTCCAACCGCTCATAATAGAACCTCCCTGCAAAGCGGCGTATACATAACGGCTAATACAATCCCAAGCTTCGGCGCAAAACTTTCCATGCATCAATCGAAAAAAATCCTCATTTTCCACTATAAATTCCTGTCCTTCTTTAAAAAATTCACACGGGCCGGAACGGGGATTGGCTAAATATTTTTCCTGCAAATCTTTATAACATTCCCTCTTTAATACGGTAATTTTACATTTGTGTTTCATGGATTTTACTTATTAAACGCAAGTACAGACTACTTTTTTTCGTCATCATCAAATCGAGGTACCAAATGTTTGGACATTTCTTTAAACGTTTTCAGCAGCAGTCCTTTTCTTCCAGCCATACGCCGGGCTTCATCCGCACGGTCATAACTTACGGGTGCGACGGGCTTATCCGGGCTTTCCTTATCAAAAGAAATCCGCTGATTGACATATACACTTTGCCGGCCGGATAACAAAAAGCTGATCACACAGGCCACAGCCGCATACGGGGCAATCTCCGCCCCAAAAAGCTCTATAGCCATAATGCTGGCAGACAGCGGGGTATTGGCCGCACCGGCCAATACAGCCACCAGCCCCAGCGCCGCCATAGTGGATGTATCTGTACCCAACAGTGGGGCCAGCACCGCACCGGACTGCGCCCCTACAAAGAAAATCGGTGTTACAATTCCCCCCACTCCACCGGCGGCAAAAGTAATGGCCGTAGTAAAAGACTTAATTAAAAAACCAAACGGAGAATGCAGCTCTCCGCCAGCCAAAATACCGTTAAATCCGTCCATACCCAGGCCCAAATATAAGGGGGAAAAGACCAGTCCCGCCGCAACCAGCACCGCACCGCCGATAAAACTGCGCCAAAACGGAGATGTACGCAGGGCGATATATCGAAACAGAACTTTGACAAATTTCAACACTTCTGTAAACATAATGGATACTACGCCAAAAAATAAACCGGCCAGGACCACTTTTAAGAAAAACTGTTCAGCAAACACCGGAGCAAAGTTCATGGGATGGTAAATATAGTCGACCCCCAGCCATGTAGTTACCTGAAAGGCCGTTATTCCGGCAATAAAAGCAGGGAACATCACATCATAAAAAATATGCCCCACCCACAGCACTTCCAAACCAAATAATGCCCCCGATATTGGCACTCCGAATACACCTGCAAACCCCGCACTCACACCGCAAATCATCATTTTGCGTTGGTCTTCCGCACTCATACGCAACAGACGTGCGCATACGGAGCCAATGCCCGCACCCGCATCGGCACACGGAGCTTCTTTCCCAGCGGAACCACCCACGGCTATAGTCAAAACGGAAAGAACCAACGATTTTAATGCAGAGAGAAACCCCACGGAGCGATAGGAATTAATTTTATTAATCACAGCGTCAGTGGAATAGTCCTGAGCCCGCGGCGCAACTTTATGCGCCAGCAGCCAAATAATATATAAAAAAACGGGCAAGCCAATAAAATATAACGGAAAACGGTTACGCCAACCGATAGCCGCATCCAATGTTTTTAAAAATACGGCATCTACCGCCCCTACCACTACGCCGATAACTGTGGAGAGAACAAACCATTTAACAATATTCCAAAAACTGCTGGAGTGACGGTAACGCATAGATGTATTGTACTAAAATCCCTTCGCGCGCGTACACAGGCTCCTGAGGTGCCAAGACACTGCCGACATAAGTGGGAAATTGCTATACTATATATAGAGCGCCGGCCGCCCCGTACGGGGCATCTGGGCAAATTTCACCCAATTTAAAAGGAGTTTTTATGGATTTCTTTTTCTCTTCGGTCATTACGCTGTGTCTGGTAATGGACCCTTTCGGTAATATTCCGCTTTTTATTTCTGCATTGAAAAAAGTAGCACCGGAACGCCGAAAAACCGTACTTATCCGGGAATTGATTATCGCCCTGGCCATCACTTTGGCCTTCTTATATTTCGGAAAATGGTTCCTGCGCATGTTCGGTATTCACTCTTTTTCCATGAGCATAGCCGGCGGCATCATCCTGTTTATCATTTCCATGAAATTGGTGTTTAACAACGAAGAGGAAACGCATGCCAATCCCAAAGAGGAAGAACCCTTTATTGTACCGCTGGCCATACCGCTGGTGGCGGGCCCGGCTGTCCTGTCCATCGTGATGATTTTGTCAGCCCAACAACCCAACAAACTTATTACGCTCTCTGCGGTATTGGTGGCCTCTGCCATTAATTCGGCAGTGCTTATGCTTTCTTTTCCCATTAGTAATTTATTGGGCAAAAAAGGGTTGATTGCCATTGAACGTTTAACGGGCATGATACTGGTGCTCATGTCGGTAGACATGGTAATGGGAGGCATTTCCGAATTTATGAAAGGCGGTCTGTAAAACGCCGTCTTTCGGGTGCCGGAAATTTGCCGGACGGAGGCGTTATGTTTTGGCAAAACCGTAAAGGCTTCAGCCTGTTTGAATTGTTGTTCGTCATTATCATTATCGCCATTCTTTCTTCTGTTGCCGGGCGTATATATGGCCGTGTAATTGAACGCACGCGCCTGGCCGAAGCAGACGTAATCATCGGCTCGGCCGTCATGGCACAGGAGCGATATTTTGTCCGCCAGGGCCGTTATACCACGCATTGGCATGCGCTGGATACGGCACCCGCGCCCGTTCAGTTATCCCGGGAAAATAATCCGTATTCTGACGGACTGGAAAATACCGTCTATTACACCAACGCCAACGCCGAAGATCCGGATGCCGAGCCGGGGTTTGCCATTTCTTTTCAGACGGATGCTAACGGCCGTTGGTTTACCGTAGCTCAACGCATAGGGAAAGGCATCTATTCTTATGAAATTGTGCGCCCGATGGATATGGACTTATCCGTCTGTGTTCCTTCAGAGAACAACAAACAGGACCGTATCATCTGTGCCAATTACATGGGGGCGGAAAATCCCTCCGCTCTGCCCGCTGACCCGCGTGTGCCAGAATTGCCGGATGAACAATGACTGCTTCTTTATCGCTTATCGGTACGCTTGCATTACTCTCCTTCTTTGTATTTGCCTGTGTTAAACAAGGCGACAAAGTACGCATAAAAAATTCCGCTTTGCTCTTCACGGTCACATTGGGCTTGTGTCTGATTTCACGCCTGTTACTGCCCTTGTTGCAGCCAAACCTGCTGCACGGGCTATCACCTTTCCAAATACTTTTTGCTTTTGCTTTTGGGTTGCGCTTTGACTTGGCCGTAACGGCTCTGATAGCAGGACCTTTTTTATTACTTCTGAATCTTCCCGTAGGCGGCATACGTTGGCAAAAATTTATATTGGCGGCCGGTATGGCCGCCGCTGGTTTCCTGATCGTCATATTAGCAGGAGATTCTGTTTACTTTGCCTATGTCCAGCGGCATACGGGAATGGACATATGGAATTTACTAACGACTTTTTCCTTGATATGGAAGATAACTGTCCGTCAGTATTGGGGCCTGTTGGCTGCAACTGCAGTCGTTACAGCCGGGTTGATGCTGTGGGGATGGTACTTCGCTGCATGTAATGGCACGCCAAAACGGGGACATCTCATTTGGAATCTATTGATTTTAGTACTGCTCTCTTGGATGCTTACCGCAAGTGTGCGTAACGAATGGTTTTATCTGCGCCCTCTGTCAACACATTTAGCCTATGAACGAAGCCTTGTCCAAGGACATTTAATACAAAACGGAGCCTTTTCCATCTTATATGCAATAAAACCAACTATTTTTTACCCCGCTGCCAAAGGCAAAGTTCCCGGGTATGCTGCCATTACACGCATTACTGCCACAGATGCGCTGAAGTTAACCCGTCAACTGTTCTCTTCACCACAAGAGCAGACCCCGGATCCGGACTATCCGCTGATGCGTGTGCGCACTCAGTTCAACGCAGACGCACGGGGGAAAAACCTGATTGTAATTATTTTGGAAAGTTTGGAATACCACTATATAGACTTTCTGGCTGGTACATCCTATGGTGCTACGCCAAATTTGGATGCGCTGATGAACCAGTCCCTGGTATTTGACAATTTTTACTCCGCCGTTGACAATAACAGTTTAGGGGGAGTGGGCACCATATTGTCCGGTATTCCCCGTATCAGCGGGCGTGGTTATTTTAGAGAAGGCCTGGAAACTACAAATATTTCCTACCTGGGACATCTATTTGCTTCGGCAGGATATACGACATGGTTTGTCCGTTCCGCCAATGATAACTGGATGTTTATCGGTCCACTGGCACGGCTGGCCGGATTTACCACTTTCGCTTCTGAAGATTTAACTTCCAAACTCTCTTACCCTGGGGCGGCCCCTTCTGATTATGAAGCTCTGCAGCTGCTGGCTGAAAAACTTATTGCCTCCCCCAAACCTTTTGCTGCGGTGTTTTTTTCCTTGGCTACACACGACCATGCAGGCAATTATGTGCCCCAAACTTTTGGAGGAATAGAAAAGAAATTTCCAGAAGACTCCTACCTGCGCGCGTTGGCGTATACAGATTGGTCTATCGGACAGTTTATTCAAACACTAAAACAAAACAACTTGTACGAAAACACTGTATTTGTTATTACCGCTGATCATCGGGACCGCCTTTCTCCGCATGACACTCTAAAAGAAGGCTTTCATATTCCACTGGCCATATACGCACCAAACGTATTGCCTGCAAAACGCATACACATTGTAGCGGGTCAAGCAGACCTATTGCCTACGCTGGTAGATTTATTTCATATACAGGCCCCATACAGCGCACTGGGTAATAGTCTGTTGGACAAACATGCACCGCGTTTTGCTTTTTTCTCTTATATGGCAGGAGAACACTTTGGCCTGACCAACCAGCAGGGGATGGTGCTGGAGGATGAAAATCTGTTTCCCGAACAACAAACCCCAAAGGGAGACCAGATCCGCTACTGCGCACTGGCTTTAAACCGCACCGCCTACGATTTGTTACAATCCAACCATTGGTTCAAATAACAAGCCTAAAAATGCTTGATTTTTTAATTTTTTGTAGGTATACTAATTAGGTAGCCAACTGGGCTACGCAAATTATTATAAAACTGTAGGAGGTTTTATGAATAACAAGAAGGGTTTCACCCTGATTGAATTGTTAGTCGTGGTGCTCATTTTGGGCATCCTGGCCGCTATGGCCATGCCGCAGTACTTCAAAGCGGTGGAACGCAGCCGCATGTCGGAAGCCGTGTCTCTGCTGAGCAGCATTGCCGGTGCACAGCAGCGCAAATACCTGCAGATTGGAAAGTATGCAGCGAAATATGATGGTCTGGATGTGGCTCCTGCCGGTGCAACGGATAATTCTTATACGACCAGTGACAACGGCTTTACGGTTACGCTTTCCGCAGACACTGGTTATACTACAGGCGTTGCTACGGCCACCCGCTCCAGCTCTAATGGTGGTACGTTAAATTATAACTATAATTTAACCCGCCATTATGCCAGCAATCTGACGCAGTGCAACGGCACAGATGCGAACGGCAAAGCTCTGTGCGCGGACTTCTGCGGTATTGATACTCCGGTAGATTCTTGCTGCAGTGATGGATCCAGCGCGGCCTGCGCGGCCCCGGCAACGGGTAATTAAAGCAATTAAGCTTGCTTTTATACTAACCCCGCTCATCCGGGCGGGGTTTTTATATGTCAAAACTATTTTTTATTTCTTTTCGTCCTACAGCGCGGTCATGCTCCATCAACATTAACAACTAATGCTTGTTTTATCGTAACCCTGTATTCAAGCGGTTTTTTCATTTGATGTTCCGGCAAAATGTTTTTTATGCTATGATGTAAGAAACCCTTTCCGAGGGATACCATACACACAGGACACACATATGCAAAAAAAAGGCTTTACTCTAATAGAATTATTGGTCGTCGTACTCATACTGGGCATTTTGGCCGCCATGGCTGTGCCGCAGTATTTTAAAGCAGTGGAACGCGCACGCATGACGGAGGGGATGCAGTTGTTGTCGGATATTTCTCTTTCCCAACGCCGCAAGTACCTGCAAATTAACGGTTATGCCAAAAACTTTAACGGTTTGGATATTGCCTTTAAAAAGGGAGAAATGACCGATGACGGCTCCACTATTTATACGAAAACAAAAATGGGCAATGGCATGAAAGTTACTTTATCCCCGGACAATACCTATGTGGGAGGCTTTGCCACGGCCACCCGTGTGGACAATGACGATCCGGACGCGGACGGCCTTTTTTATAAATACCATTTAACGCGTTATTATGCCAGCGACCTGACACAATGTTACGGGGACAACGAAAACGGTCAGCAATTATGCGCCGACTTTTGTGGCATAGATACCCCAGCAGAAACTTGTTGTAATGACGGAACATCCAAATGTGCCGCTCCTACCTCCGGCAATGAAACTTCCGCCAAAGGATAATTGAAAAATTTTGCGTACCGCGGTCGGATAAAAGACCGCGGTATTTTTATGAAAAATATTTTATGACACAGGAAAAAGCCATACAAAGCGCCGTATTTGCAGGCGGATGTTTTTGGGGAGTGGAACACTTAATGCGTCAAGCACCTGGCGTGGTGGATGTACAAAGCGGATATACGGGCGGGCATCTGGTGCATCCGTCTTATGAACAGGTTTGTTCCGGGCATAGCGGCCATTATGAAGCCGTGCGCGTTTTATTTGACCCTTCAAAAACAAACTATGAAACCCTGGCAAAACTGTTTTTTGAAATTCATGACCCCACTCAGCCGGACGGTCAGGGACCGGATCTAGGGATGCAATACCGTTCCGCCGTATTTTACGCCGATTTAAAACAAAAAAAATCTGCGGAGGAACTTATCCGCCTGCTGCACAAAAAGGGGTTATGCATTGTAACGCAGGTTCTTCCCTTGACAGAATTTTGGCCGGCGGAAGACTATCACCAGCATTATTATGAACGCAAAGGGACGCAGCCATATTGTCACCGCCGCGTTAAACGCTTTGACTGACCGGCAAATTCCCCGCCAAAGCGGGGAATTTTTAAATTTACTACATTTTTTACTACTACAATCCAATCAGTTGGGACAAGAGTTTTGTTTCTAATTGAAGAAATACATAAAAAAACCACGCTTTATAGCGTGGTTTAAATGGCGCCCTCTAGGAGAATCGAACTCCTCTTTTCGGATTGAAAATCCGACGTCCTAACCGATAGACGAAGAGGGCATTAAAAGTGCGCCCGGTGAGACTTGAACTCACGGCCCCCCGCTTAAAAGGCGGATGCTCTACCACTGAGCTACGAGCGCGAAAAACGGTCAA
>CALUVA010000032.1 GCA_944324105.1 uncultured Elusimicrobiales bacterium | reverse complement strand
CTGCGGGATAAAAAAATCAATTACTGCCTGGGCTGCGGCGTATGCAATAGCACGCACGCCTGCGTGCAGAAAGACGATATGGCCCCGCTGCTGGACAAAATGGTCAATGCAGACGTTATCGTGTTTGCCACGCCGGTGTATTTTTACTCCTGCGACGGGCAGCTCAAAACATTTATTGACCGCTGCGTGCCCAGATATACGGAGATGAAAGACAAAGAGTTTTATTTCATTCTCACGGCGGCGGATACGGAGCATAAAAATATGCGCCGCACGCTGGAAACCCTGCGCGGATTTACCGAAGACTGCCTGGAAGGCGCACGCGAAAAGGGCGTCATTTACGGCACGGGCGCGTGGCAGGCCGGGGAAGTAAAAGACCTGCCCGTTTACCAAGAGGCCTATGAAGCGGGCAAAAACTGTTAAATGCTTATGAAAAAATTGGCTGTCTTGCTTTGTTTGGGCCTGCTGGCCGGAGCCGTGTGGGCCGCGGCGGAGCAAAAGGAACCTATGAAAATAAAAATGACTTTTAACGGCCGGGAAGCGGTGCTGCTCATGCAGGACAACGCCGCCGTGGCCCAGCTGGCGGAGTTGCTGCCGGCGGAGTTTACGTTCCGTGATTTTGCCGGTGAAGAGAAAATCACCGATTTTCCCCGCCCGCTGGATTTGTCCGCCGCGCCGCGCGGCATGGTGGCCTCTGCGGGGCGCGTGTTTATTTACGCGCCGTGGGGCAATATGGGCATTTTCTATAAAGAGCACGGGACCAAAATAGACAAAAGCTTGATCTGGCTGGGCGACGTGCAGAGCGGGCTGGAAGATTTGGCCGCGCAGAAGCGGGATTTCCGCGCGCGGCTGGAGATTATGAAGTAAAAAGGAGGCGGTATGCGTTTTGGAAAAATCACAGCCGTACTGGCCCTGTTGCTGCTGTGCAGCGGGGTGGTCTATTGCAAATTAAACAAAGAGGAAAAGAAAACTATGAGAAAAGCACCTATTGAAACCGTATTTGAACAGGGTGAGCCCAATCCGTACGGGCAGTTCTTCACGGGGCAGACGTATTTGAATATGCTCAACCCCAAGGAAGACGAGTGGAACCTGCCCATCGGCAACGTTACTTTTGAGCCGGGCGCTCGTACGAACTGGCACAAACACGACGGCGGGCAAATCCTGCTGGTGTTAAACGGCGAAGGCCGCTACCAGGAAAGAGGCAAAGAAATCCAAGTCCTGCACAAAGGCGATATCGTGCGCATTCCGCCCAAGGTGGAGCATTGGCACGGGGCCGCGCCGGACTGCTGGTTTGTGCATGTGTCTTTGGAACCCAATGCGCATTTGAACGGGAAAACCGAATGGCTGGAACCCGTGACGGAGAAAGAATACAAAAATAAGGAGCAGTTATGAGAAAAATATGGGGTTTGACTTTTGCGGGCTTTTTGGCGCTGGGCGGCATAGCCTGCGCCAAAACGGCCGACACGCAGACGGAAACGGGCGCCGCGGCCCCTGTGCAGACGCAGGCCGCCGCCCCCGCGGGAGAAGAGAGTATGCCTAAAAAAGTATTAGTGGCTTATTATTCCTATTCGGGCAATACCGCCGCCGTGGCGCGCCAGATAGCGGCCAAAACGGGCGGGGATTTGTACGAAATCAAAACCGACCACGCCTATCCGGAAGCTTACCGCCCGATGACCCAGCAGGCCAAAAAAGAAATAGAGGCCGGATTCCGCCCCGAACTGACGGGCGCCATGCCGGACATCAGCCAATATGACGTGGTGTTTATCGGCACGCCGAACTGGTGGGGCACGCTGGCGCCGGCGGTGTCGTCTTTCCTGGAGAAAAACGACTTTACGGGCAAAACCGTAGTGCCTTTTAACACGCACGGCGGCGGCGGAATGCAAAACTGCGAAAAGGACATGCGCGCCGTACTGCCCAATGCCACCGTGCTGGAAGGGGCCGCTTTTGCGGGCCGCTCTTCCGGCGCGTCTGAAAGCGCGTTAAACAACTGGCTGGGCCGGCTGGGGTTTTAAGTTGAGCCGTTGCCTGCGCCGCATGACGGACGCCGCCCTGCTTTTTGCCGTCTGGGGCGCGCACGGGTTTATACACCTGCGGCTGTGGGATAAACTATTTTTTGAGTCCTCTTTCGGCTTTTGGGACGGATCCGCGGCCGGATTTCTGGCCGCTTCGGCCGGTATATTTTGGCTGTTTGCCGCGGGGACTTATTTAATAATGCAACGAGGAGAAAGCAAATGAAAAAGACGGAAATTTCTTTACCGGGGCTGTTTATGGCCTGCGCCTGCCTGGCGGCGTGTTCTTCACCCGACGCGCCGGCGGAGGCGGCAGCCCCCGCGCAGACGGAAGGCAAAAAGCCTGTGGTGTATTTCACACGGGATTTGTCTGCTGAAGGGTTGAAGAAAGTCTACGGCAAAATCAACCAGGATCTGACCGGCAAAGTGGCTATCAAGCTGCACACCGGTGAACCGCACGGGCCGAACATTCTGCCGCGCGAATGGGTCAAAGAACTGCTGACCCAAATCCCCAACGGCACGATTGTGGAAACCAACGTGCTTTATGACAGCCCGCGCCAGACCACCAAAGGCCACCGCGAAACCCTGAAAATCAACGGCTGGACCTTTAGCCCCGTGGACATCATGGACGAAGACGGCGCCGTCATGATTCCTGTCAAAGGCGGCAAGCACTTTAAAGAAATGTCTGTCGGCAAGCATATGCTCAATTATGACTCTATGCTGGTGCTGACGCATTTTAAAGGCCACGCCATGGGCGGATACGGTGGTTCTATGAAAAACATCGCCATCGGCTGCGCCGACGCCAAAATCGGCAAAGCGATGATTCACGGCAGCAGCAATGACAACACCTGGGGCACCAGCGGAGCCCGCTTTCAGGAGAACATGGTAGAGTCTGCCAAAGCTACCGTAGACCATTTCGCGCCGCATATTGCCTTTATTAACGTACTGCGCAATATGTCCGTGGACTGCGACTGCGCCGGTACTTCCGCCGCGCCCGTCAAGGCCCATGATATCGGCATTTTGGCTTCCACTGACCTCGTGGCCGTGGACCAGGCCTCCATTGACATGGTCTATCAGCTGCCGGAAGCGGAACTGCACGACCTCAAGGAACGCATTGAAACCCGCGAGGGCCTGCGCCAGCTTTCTTACATGAAAGAACTGGGCATGGGCACCAGCGAATATGAATTAGTGGACTTGGACAAATAGTCTTGCGGGGCCGGCCTGCGCCGTGTGCGCGCCGGCCCCTTATCTGATACGGAAAAACAAATGATGAAAAAGGTGTTTCGGGTGATGGGATTTTGCTTCTTGTCTGTATTGCTGGCCGTCGGAGCGTTGGGGGTATATGCCTGGCGCCAGCTGGGGGCTGCCCCCTCTGCGCAGGAATTGAAAAAGTATGAAAATTTGCCTTATTTTCAAAACGGGCACTTTGTAAGCCGCACGGATATTTCCGTCCATCCGGAGAAAATGTCCGGAGGCAAAAACAGTATGTTAAAACTTTTTTTGGCCGGAAATGACGTGCCGGAGCTGCCCACACAGCAGCTGACGCCCGCTTCTTTCGGCGCGCCGGAGGATATGGCGGCCTACTGGCTGGGGCATTCGTCGCTGATTATTGAACTGGACGGGAAACGCTTTTTGGTGGACCCCGTATTCGGCAACGCCGCCCCCGTGCCCGGGCTGTTTAAGCGCTATGTCCCCTCGCCCTTAAAGCGGCAGGATATCCCGCCCGTGGACTATGTGCTGATTACGCACAACCATTATGACCACCTGGAAGCCGCAACCCTGCGCGCTTTAAAAGACCGTGACGCGCTTTTTATCGTGCCGCTGGGGGTGGGAGCGGCCCTGCGTTCCTGGGGCATTCCGGCCGCCCGTATACGGGAGCTGGGCTGGGATGAGAGCCTGCAGGACGGGACGCTGACCGTGACGGCGGGCGAAACGGGGCATTATTCCAATCGCCGGCCCGATGACCGCAATAAAACCCTGTGGGTGTCTTATATCCTGCAAAGCGGAGATAAAAAAATATACATCAGCGGGGACAGCGGCTATGACGCAGATTTGTACCAAAGCATTGGCAGGAAATACGGCCCGTTTGACTTGGCTTTTATTGAAATAGACGCCTGGAATGAAGGCTGGCCGGGGATACATCTTTTCCCCCATCAGGCCGTGCAGGCGGCGCAGGACATTGGTGCCCAAGAATTTATCCCCGTGCATTGGGGCGTGTTTAACCTGGGCCAGCACCCGTGGAATGAATCCATAGGCAAAGTGGCCTCGTTGGCCAAAGAGCAGGGCGTAAAGCTGGTTTCCCCACTGATGGGGCAGAAATATGTGCCCGGGCAGACGCCTACGCGGGCCTGGTGGGAGGAAGTAAAATAGATTTCCGGGCTTCTCCTCCTCCCCCCGGAGCAGTACCCCGGCTGTTTTCCGTGCGGCCGGGGATTTTATGGCTTGAAAATATTTGTACGACAGGTGTGTCTTATATTGCTTTAAGACTTAAAAACGCATGGTTTGCACATTAAATTTGCCGGAAAGCTCTTTGAGCAGTTCTTCTTCCCTGCTGATGACGTCCAGCAGGATAATTCCTCCCGCCGCGCACTGGTTTTCCGCCACGTCGTGCAGGCCGATGCGCGTTTTGATGCTGCAACCGTAACGCGTCAAAATATCCTGCAAAACGGCCGCTTCATTTTGGCGGTTTTTTAGTTCAATGCCGATAACGGTGTGTTTCATATACCCTCCTTTTTCTTTTACTCTAGCAAAAAACGGGATATAATAAAAGAAACGGAGGGAGCTATGCCTTACAGAGAAATTGCTTTGCCCAAGGCCTTGCTTTTTTTGGAGCCCGGGCCGCTGACTTTAATTACCACTTTTGACGGTCAAAAAAACAATGTGATGACCATTTCCTGGATTATGCCCATAGATTTTGACGGCGGGGCTGTGATGGCCACGGGGCCGTGGAACTATTCCTTTGAGGCCCTGCGCAAAAGTAAAGAATGCGTGGTTTGTATTCCGGCACAGGATATGCTGGAAACGGCCGTTAAAATCGGCGATGTAAGCGGAGCAGAGTGCGATAAATTCGCCCATTTTCACCTGCGCGCCCTGCCGGCCAAGACGGTCAAAGCGCCGCTGATAGCGGGCTGCCAGGCCTGTCTGGAATGCAAAGTGGAGCGGATTATTAAAGAATACGGCTTTGTGGTGCTGCGCGTAAAGCGCATAGTGGCCGACAAAAGCAAAGCCACCGGCCGCCTTTGGCATGCACGCGGGGACGGCACTTTCACGTTGGACGGCAGCCGGCGCAATCTGCGCCGCCTGATGAAAGACAAGCTGCCGCCGGGGTTGTAAAAATTATAAAAATACCCCGCTTTTGGAAACAGGCGGGGTATTTTATTGTGTCCCGAAAACCACCGGCTAGGCCGGTGGTTTAGTAAGGTTTTACCGTTCCCCAAGATAAAAAACTCCTTTTGTACAATAAATTGCCTGTGACAGCAGACAATTTAACAAAAGGAGGTCATTGTTATGCCCAATGACTTAAATAAATTATCACATACAAGTTGGAACTGCAAGTATCATATCGTATTAGCTCCGAAATATCGTAGGCAAGTGTTTTACCGTGAAAAGAGAGTGGATATAGGGAAGATATTGAGGAAATTATGCGAGTGGAAAGGGATAGAGATAGTAGAGGCGGAAGTATACCCTGATCATATCTACATGTTATTATCAATACCGCCGAAATATAGTGTAGGCAGAAAGGGGAAGAGCAGTTTGCTCATATATGAGCGATGGAAGAATATGCAGTACAAGTATAAGAACCGGGAGTTTTGGTGCCGTGGGTATTATGTAGATACGGTGGGGAAGAATAAGGTAAAGATAGCGTAATATATCAAAAATCAGCTGAGAGAGGATAAATTGGGGAGCGCAACTGCCATTTGATAAAAGCCCTTGGGAAGGCAAACAGTGCAAGAAAACGCGGGTGAGATGCAGTTGAGAGACGGTACACGCGTGGCTAGTAAGGAGGGGCAGGGCCCCTATGTGAAAAACCCCCGGCTTCGCCGGGGATATTTATTTTTACTTTGGTGCCACCAAATTTTCAAAGCCCTGTTTGATTTGCGGATACGCTGTTCGGGCGTCATCTAAGCTGCGCGCCACATTTTCCATGGGGCAGCTGCCCGTTTTTGCACGGTTCAAAATATAAGGGACGGTCTTGTCGGCGGTATATTTGATGTGATACTTTTCCAATATGGGGATCGCCTCCTGCGAAAGCATGCCTGTATGCAGTTCTTTGGCTCCGCCGTAAGCCAGCAACAAAGACGAAGCCCGTCCTGTTACTTTGTCATACACATAAGCGTCTTTTATGCCGTTTTCTTCCAGCGCGTTAAACAGCGGGCTCAGGCCGCGGCCGTCATAGGTGCGTATGGTGCCGTCTGCTCCCGCAATGACCAGCGCATGGTGCGGTGCCAGCTCTGCTACGCGTTTTTGTACGTCGGCCGAAGCAGCCGCCTGGCCCTGCGGGGCCGAGGCGCATCCCGCCGCCAGCAAAGTACAAATCAGCACAAGAAAAGTGTTTTTTATTTTCATATTTTCCTCCTTCCTACAGTATATCTGCTGGAGCGAACTTTAGGTCAAGTATTTTTCAAAACTCCCTTGCGCCGCAGACTGACAGACTGGCTAGGGATTGGCGGACTGCTTTTTCATCTCCTGCATATACTCATCACGCAGGGAGGAGGGCTTTTCAAAATGCTGCAAATCATAATATCCCTTGTTCTTTTTCCAGTTTCCGCCCCACTTCCAGCCTCTTTTTTTAAACGCGCGTACGGCGGCATCATTTTCAAAAATCATACCCCGTACCTTTTGCTCTCTGTTTACAAAAGTCTTTCCTTCTATGGGTTCAATTACGGAGCCTCGCACATAGGGATTTTGCAGGGGGTTGATGTCTATGGCCAGCCCCAGCGCATGGTAAGACAAAAGCCCTCCGCTGGTAATCATGCGCCAGCAAAAAGAAGAAGAATTGTTGTCGGCCATGGATTTTTGGTCATTGGCGTCATAGTAATCTACCAAGCGCATTTTTTCAATGGGGTATTTCGCCTCGTAGAGTTCTTTAAAAATATCCACCACTTCGCAGGAAACGCTTTTATGCACGACCAGTTCCCCCTGGCGGCCTTCTCCGTCAAAACCGATGTGCTTTACCTGTACATAACGTAAATCTTCCAGCGGAATAAGCGCGTCTTTTGGATAGCTTTTCCCCTGCATAAGCGCCGTTATTTGCGGCGGAATCACATCTGCCGAAAAACCGCTTCCCAGACTGATTTTTCCATCAATACACTGGGCAACGCCGTTTAGCTGAGAAAATAACAGACAAAATAGTAAAAATAAAAATTTTTTTATTTTCATATGCTTTTCTTCCTTTACAGTTCGTTTAAAACCGTGACCATACGTTCCAGCCCCGTCTGTAACAGAGCCCGCGGACAGGCGATGTTTATACGCAGAAAGCCTTCCCCGTCCGTCCCGTATAAACTGCCCGGGTTGACGCGCACGCCGCCTTTGCGCAGCTGCGCAGCCAGCCAGGCAGAAGGCTTTTGCAAATAACGGCAGTCCGCCCATACCAAATACGTCCCTTCCAACTCCGCCACGGCGGCTTTAGGGAGGTGTTTGGCGAAAAAGTCTTTTAAAAATAAAAAGTTTTCGTGCAAATAAACGTTTAACTGGTCCAGCCAGTCCGCCCCGTGACGGTAAGCGGCGATAAGCCCCTCCACCCCAAAACAGCCTATGCCGCCCGTTTCGGTGGTGTCCAGCCCGCGGCGCACGCTTTCCCGCACGGATTCATCGGCGGCCAAGATATTGGCCGCCTGCAGGCCCGCCAGGTTAAACGCCTTGCTGGGCGAAGTGCAGGTAACGGAATTTTTTAAGAAGCGTTCATCCAAAGACGCAAACGGCGTATATTTGATACCCGGGGCTACCAATTCACAATGGATTTCGTCCGCCACCACAAGCACCCGATGGCGCAGGCAGATTTCCCCCAGCCGCTTCAGCTCATCCACGCTCCAGACTCTGCCTGCCGGATTGTGCGGGTTACACAAAAACAGGATTTTGGCTTTGGGGTCTGCTGCCTTTTTTTCCAAATCTTCAAAGTCCATGCTCCAGCGGTTGTTTTTATAGATTAGCGGGTTGGGCAACGCCTCGCAGCCGTAATTTTTGATAACGGAAAAGAAACAGTTGTACACCGGTGTCTGCAAAATAACTTTATCCCCCTTCTCCGCCATGGCGCACAAAATAGCCGCCAGCGCGGGCACCACGCCCGTCACGGGCAATATCCACTGCGGACGTACGGCCCAGCCGTGGCGGCGGGCAAACCATTCCGCCGTAGCTTTGTAATAAGAGGCAGGCGGCAGCGTATAGCCGTAAATGCCGTGCGCGGAGCGGCGGGCCAGGGCCTGCGTTACGGCCGGTACGGTGGCAAAGTCCATATCCGCCACCCACATAGGGATTTCGTCTTCCGTCGCGGGGTCGGCCCACTTGACGCTGTGGGTGCCTGCACGGGAAATAATTTTGTCAAAATCGTATTTCATTCTATAATCCTATAGACATATTTTATTGTATTGTAGCAAACCTTGACATTCTTCTCCGTACGTTTATACTGTTAGTGAGAGGGAATATATGAAAAAGTTATTTTTGGCAATTTTGTTTCTGTTGGCGTTTTCACCGCTGTTTGCCTGGACCTTTTTACAGGATACGGAACAGCGTGATATGGAACGTTTGCTGCCAAAAATTCTTTCTGGCAGAGAAATACGCGTTTGTATTGATGTCGTAGAGCGGCATTTGGATAAACAAGAGGGACGTTACCGGGTACAATTATATGACGGGAAAGATAAAGCGACTCTTTATTCCATGAGTGCCGATATCGTGCGTAACGCTTACCAAAGTTGGTTCCGCCATGCGGAGACTTCGGTTCGCTCAGCGGGACGCAAAAAAGAATTTAAAGATTTATTGGACTCTTTTCCCCATTCCTTGAAATTTCGATTTATAAATATCGGCCCGGGAGCGGGCAGTAACGCTTATAAAGCTTGTGAATCCTTTCCTGTAGACGCAATTGATTTACGAGTACGGGGCACTTTATTTTCCCAAGGCAACGGAGGTCATGCCGTACAAACAAACAGGGCTTCTTTTACTTTTGAACTGAGGCCGGACAATACGGGGCTGTTTCCTGCAGCTGGTATCCGTGCTTTATCAGAGCGTTCCTCTATGACGATTGCTTTGCATGAAGTGGGGCATACATTAGGGTTGGGGGATCTGTATACTGGCCCCAGTGAAAAAAACAGCCGGATTTATTCCCTGGCTTCGTTTTATTCTCCGACATCGATAGTTTCTATAATGAACCAGAGTGAAACATTAACCTGTGCAGATGCCGATGCTCTAATCAATCTAGTGGACTTTTATGCTTCCTCCGATTCTCCCCGCGCGGCGGGAGGCTGGCTCTCTCTGTGCCCTCAATACGGAAATATCCTGTATGCAAAAGGCTTGCCACTGCAAGTATCTTACGGGGAAGTGCAGGCCCAGCAGGCTTTTATTAAGAAGGGAAGAAAAGGAGTGCCTCCTTTGCAAGGAAAAATAGCACAGGCCCGCCAACAGGCCCAACTGTTTACTCAAAACCGTAAAAAAGAAGATTTTCAAAAAGAACGGGCCCGCCAGGAAATTGTGGACAGCGTACAACAGGCCATGAACCCATCCACCGCATCTTCCAAACCGGCTTATAAGCGGAAAATCTGTGCTTTGTGTGAACAAGAGATTGAGCCATGGGATATGACCAGACTGAAATATCCGGACGGAACCCGACTGTATCTGCATGATGCCTGTAATGCCAAACGTAAAGCCGGCGCGGATATTTCACCGGTTAATAAACAGAAATACGGTGAAAAAATCCAGTAACTCCGTTTCAATGATTGGCAGTAAAAACCCCTGCATATAAGCAGGGGTTTTTTAAGAAAGCACTCTTTTAGCCCAATTTTTTACTCGTTCTTGCTCTGTTTCCACATCCGCTCCCTTAACAGCCAGCCCGCGAGCAAAGCTCGCCCCTTGGCAAATGCGTTTTAAATCCCGCTCGCTGTTGGCCAGTCCGCTTCCTTCGTGAGTCATGACGGGAATGATTTTTTTCCCAATCCAGTCCAACCTCTCCAACAGGGAAAATACCGGCATGGGGAAAGTACCCCACCAGCAGGGTCCGCAGACAAAAATGTTTTCATAGCCGTCAATATGATCCAAATATTTTTTCAATGCGGGACGGGCGTCCTGCTCCAGTTCGTCTTTGGCCTGTTCTATGCAGGCTTTATAAGCGGGAGCATAAGGTTTGACGGTGTCTACCTCAAACAAATCCCCTCCCACAGCCTGGGCAATATATTCGGCCACGCGTTCGGTATTTCCTTTGGACAGGGGCACAATGGCTCCGTTGACATAGTTTTCCCCTTTGCGGGAATAATAAATAATCAGGTTTTTGGACATATTCCCCCTCCGTGGATATTTTCTTAAATTATACTGATTTTTTCCTGTTTAAAACACTTTAATTGTATAGATGCGGTTCCCTTTTGCTGCAGAGCAGTGGACTTTTTCGCAGCTTCAGAATAGAAATTAATGACTTAAAGTCATTGACTTAAAGTCAATTATTTGTTAAACTATATACACAATGGAGAAAGATATGACAAACAGACAAAACGCCGCACTGCAAACCAAGCGCAAACTTATTGCCGCCGCCCTGGAACTGATTAAAAGCAACGGTTTCAACGCCATTAACGTAGAAGATATTACCCGGGAAGCCGGTGTAGCCAAAGGGACGTTTTATACTTATTTTAAACGCAAAGAGGACATCGTGCTGGAAATCAGCCGTGCGCCTTTTGCGGAAATTGCCGACGAACTGGAAGCTATGCGCGCCCTGCCGTTGATTGACAAACTCTCACATTATGTCCGCCGTTTTATGCAATGCGTGCAATTCTGCGGCATACACATCTGCCGCCAGTGGACGCGCGACGTGCTGGACCCGAACGAAGTGCCGGAAAATAAAGATGCACAAAAATGGCAGTATGACGTGAATATGCTTCAAAACATTTTAAAAAATGCCGTCCAAAACGGCGAATTGAAAAAGAATACACCCATAGATTTATTTACGCATATATTAATTTGCCAAATGTACGGCATGATGACCTGTTGGTGTATGTCCGACGGAAAGTTTGATCCTCTGGATTGGACGGACCGGTTTTGCGCGGCGCAGCTGCCGGCCTTGTTCGGGCCGTATCTTTCTGTAAAAAAGTAATTTGAAGCATTTTAAAAAAGGAGCAAGGTATGCAAACAGTAAAATTAAACAACGGCGTGGAAATGCCGATTTTGGGTTTTGGGGTTTATCAGGTCCCCGACCATAAGGAATGTGAAAAAGCCGTCCTGGAAGCCCTGGATACGGGATACCGCCTGCTGGACACGGCACAGGCTTATTTTAACGAAGAAGCCGTCGGTAGCGCGATAAAGAAAAGCGGCATTAACCGCAAAGATATTTTCCTGGTGACCAAAATTTGGATTTCCAATGCCGGCTATGAAAAAGCCAAAAAATCCATTGAAGAGTCCTTAAATAAACTGCAGAGCGATTATGTGGATTTGCTACTGATTCACCAGCCGTTTAATGATTATTACGGCACCTACCGTGCGATGGAAGAAGCCTACAGAGCCGGCAAAACGCGCGCCATCGGCGTGAGCAATTTTTACCCCGACCGATTCATAGACCTCTGCCACTTCTGCCAAGTACCTCCCGCCGTCAACCAGGTGGAAACGCATGTGTTCCAGCAGCAGAAAGTGGCGCGGGAAATTATGAAGAAATACCATACGCAGATTATGTCCTGGGGACCTTTTGCCGAAGGGCGGAACAATTATTTTCAGAATGAAACGCTCAAAGAAATCGGCGCCAAATACGGCAAAAGCGTGGCCCAGACGGCCCTGCGCTTTCTGACGCAAGAAGGCGTAGTGGTCATTCCCAAATCCACACATAAAGAACGCATGGAGGAGAACTTTCATATCTTTGATTTTGAACTTTCCGAAGAGGATATGAATAAAATCCGCGCGCTGGATACGGGCAAAAGTTTGTTCTTCTCTCATTATGATCCCGAAACGGTGGAATTTTTAACCGGTTTAGGGAAATAAGGCTTTGAACAGGAAAGAAAACAGGGGACATGTTTGCTGTTCCCTGTTTTTATTTTCTATTTTTGGGTTACTGCCGCTCTATTTTGAGCTTTTCATTTTAAACGAAACTTAAGCTTTCTATTTTTTTCCTTTATTACTTATTCTTAGCTGATTTTCCACCTACGACCGTGGAACTTCCTGCCCCCATTTTCACGTGGTTTTTGGCAGATTGGCCCTGATGTGGTCAGATTTGTTTTAACAAGTTTCCCCGTCTGAAAAAGACAAAAAAAGGGCCCGTTTCTTCTTAGAAACGGGCCTCCGTCGGAAAACGGAGAGGGAGGGATTCGAACCCTCGATACGGGAGTTAACCCGTATAACGGTTTAGCAAACCGCCGCTTTCGGCCTCTCAGCCACCTCTCCCAAATCGTTTTTTACGTCAGAAAACT
>CALUVA010000031.1 GCA_944324105.1 uncultured Elusimicrobiales bacterium | reverse complement strand
TCTTTGGCGGTTTTCTGCGCTTCTTCTTTGACGCGTTTTTTGACGTCTTTCCACGCCACGCCGCCCAGGGCCGACAAAGCCGGCGCCTTGCCGCCCGCGCCGATGTATTTCTGCACGCGTTTAAAGTCATACATAGGCACATACAGCTTACTGCCGCGGCGGTATTCAATAATCAGGCAGTCGGTCGGGTTTTCCTCTTTGTCCATAATTTCCAGCCCCAGGTATTTGCCGATGCCGTGGTTTTGATGTACCACATAATCCCCGGGGCGCAGCTCTTTAAAGCGCACTTTCTGCGTTCCCTGCACGTCAAACTGTTTTAAAACGGAGGAAGCGCGGTAACGGCGGTTTAAAATCTCGGCCGAGGTAATCAGCGCAAATTTTTCATCGGGGCAGTAAAAACCCTGCGTCAGGGGGGAGATTTTAACGGGCAGGTTTTTGAGGTGTTCATAGTCCTGCATCAGTTCGCACAGACGGTCCAGTTCACCGCGGTTTAAGCAGGTAACGGTGACCTGCATGCCCTGCCGGCGCAGGGAGGCGGCTTCCGTATCTAAAAGTTTAAAATTGGCGTTAAATTCTATATTGGCTTTTAAATTACAGTTCACACCCTGATGCGTAGGCAGACGGGTCAGCACGGCGGCGGAGGGGTATTGCGCAAAGTCAAAATCCTGCGGAGGCTCGTCAAATACATACTGTGCGCCGCGTACATAGTCGGCCAAAGAGGCGGGCTCACGGTCAAATTTCAGCGGCAGGATGACGGCCTCGTCTTTGCGCTCTTGGGTGTTTTGGGTGTCAATGTCAAAACTGCTTATGGTTTCCACGCGGTTGCCCGCAAAATACAAGCGCAGCGGGCGCTCCTGCCCCGGGGAAAAAATGTCCACCACGCTGCCGCGCACGGCGTACTGGCCCGGGACTTCGGTGTAGTCTTCCCGCGTGTACCCGCGGTGTTGTAAAATGTCCAGCAGGTCGCCGCGGCGCAATACGGCCCCGCGGGCCACGGTAAAAGTGTTGGCGCGGAAATCTTCCGGCGCGGGCAGGGAGGCCGTCCAGTCCGCATATTGCGCGGCGACGGCAAAAGGCCGTTTGCCTCTAATCAGCGCATGCAGGGCAGCCATCTGGCCTGTTTTTTGCTCCGGAAAAGAAATTAGGTTGACGGCGCCGTCCGGCGTAAATTCTTCCAGCGCGTTAATAAATAAATCCGGGTCCTGTGCGGTTAAATAAAGTACGCTTTGCCCCGCGGACAAATATTTTTTAAACGCAAAATATCCGGCCGCGCTTTGGTTGGGCAGGCCGTAGAAAAATAGAATGTCCGTTTTGTTTGGCGTCGTCATAAGAGAAAAAGCCCGCCGGCGGCGGGCGCAAAGGAATTAAAAGCTGGTAGGCTCAGTGCCTTTTTTAAACGCTTCCAAAAATTTATTCGGGTCGGTCGGCGTGGCCAATTTGCCCGTATTGGGGTTGATGTAGGAGAAAGAAATGCCTTCCGGTACGGGGAAATCGTCCTTCGGTTCATCTTTTAAAATTTCCTGCATAATGGCCGTCCACCACCGTGCGGTGGTGCTGCCCTGCCACTGGTATTTTTCCTGGGAAGTGTCATCGTCATAACCCATCCAGGCCGCGGCGGCGGTATGAGGCGTCATACCCACAAACCACATGTCGCGGTGGCTTTGTGTGGTGCCGGTTTTGCCGGCCAGGGGGCGGCCCAACGCGCGGGCGGAACGGGCGCTGCCGTTTTGCACCACGCCTTTCATCATGTTAATGAGCAAATACGAATCCTGCGGGGTAAACGCTTCGGTTTCCTGTCCGATATGTTCTTCCAGCACTCGGCCGTTGTTGTCTTCTACCCTTTCAATATAGTAATTGTCTGTGTGTATGCCTCCGTTGGCAAAGGTGGTCAGCGCGGCCAAATGTTCGTCCAAATGCAAAACGTTTACGCCCAGGGCCAGCGCAGGCACATTTGGCAACGGTCCGGTCAGTCCGGCTTTTCTCGCTACGGCGATAACTTTCTGCGGTCCGATGGCGTCAATTAAATTAACCGCTACCAGATTTTTAGATTTTTCCAATGCTCTGCGCAGCGTCATCCACCCTTCATTGCGTCCGCCCAGGTTTTGCGGCGCCCAGACATTAAAGGATTTGTTGGCAATAAATGACTGAGAAGCCAGCTCCAATGAATACAAGTCGGAGTTTTCATTAAAAGTATGCCAATTACGTCCGTCAAAATAGAACATGCTGGGCAAGTCTTTGACCAGCGTGGCGGGCGTATAGCCCTGCTGCAGGGCGGCCATCCAAACATACGGTTTGAAGGAAGAACCCGGCTGGCGGTTGGCCTGCGTGGCGCGGTTGAATTTGCTGTCCGCAAAGCTGCGCCCGCCGATAAGTACGCGCACTGCGCCGGTTTTTACGTCGCGTACCATAAATGCCCCCTGCAGGCGCGGAAAATCGGGCAGTTCTTCCCCTTCGGTTTCGGGAGTCTCTGCTTCCACTTTTTCTGTTTCGGCGTCGGGGTCTTCGGGCTCAATCTCTATGCCCAGCCCTTTGGCCACCACCATGTCCAGCTCGTTGAGCTTTTCGTTCATGATTTTCTCGGCAATTTCCTGCTGGTCAATATCTATGGTGGTGTAAATATTCAGTCCGCCTTTCCACAGCGTTTCCGTGCCGTATTTGGCTTCCAGCAGCCGACGGATATGCTCTATAAAGTACAGCCCGGGAGAAGTATTTTCTTCCGGTGCGGGTTCTTTTTCAGGCAGAGGCTCTGCCTTGGCTGCGTCCATATCCTCTTTGTTGATATAGCCCTGCTCGTACATGACCTGTAATACCAGGTCGCGCCGCGCTTTGGCGCGCTCCGGATTGGCAAAAGGATTGTAATTGCCCGGGGAAGGGATCAGCCCCACAATCAGGGCCGCTTCGCCGGTGGTCAGCTCGGAGAGTTCTTTATCAAAATAGCGTTTGGCCGCAGCTTTGACGCCGTATGCTCCGCTGCCCAAATAGATTTCATTTAGATATAACTGCAAAATTTCCGGCTTGCTGAAGCGGTGTTCAATTTGTACGGCCAAAATAATCTCACGGATTTTGCGGATAATCTTCTTTTGTTGGGTCAGAAAAACGCCGCGGGAAAGTTGCTGTGTCAGCGTAGATCCGCCCTGTTTGGCACTGCCGCTTAAAATATCGTGCATAAGCGCGCGCAAAATGCCGCGTACGGAAAAACCCGCGTGGTTAAAAAAATCACGGTCTTCCATGGCCACCACGCCGTTCTGCAGGTCCACGGGGATTTCTTCCAGCGGCACCATACTGCGTTTTTCTATGGAGAATTCATGGATGAGTTTGCCGTTGCGGTCAAATACTTTGCTGGTCAGAGAAGGGGTATATTCTTCCATCTCATATACTGGAGGGATGCCGGAGAATATATAACGCATAAACACCGCTCCGCAGATAATACACACGAACAGGGCGGCCAGTATACCATATAAAGCAAATTTGGAAGTTAAAAAATGCTCCAGTTTTCTCATTGTTTAAATTATAGCAAACTTGTCTTGTATGCCGCGCTTTCCGGGGTGGATCATATGTAAGTCGTTTTGTCTTTTGATATCAAGCAAGACAGGAAGTATTCTGTGGAAAAAGAACCAAAAAATAGTAAAATTTAGCTAAGGTATTAGCGGGGGGCGCATGGCCGAATCAAAAAACAAGAAAAAAAGCTGCATCTATCCTTGTCCCGGAGAATGTGCAGAGACTGCATTGTTCGTGGACGCTTCCTCTTCCATAGCTTCTATTAAGGAAAAAGGAGTGGAAGGATATGATTTAGTGTATGTGGCGGACGTGCGCAACAGACAGATTTTTATGTTTGGTAAACCCGCGGGTTTTTGTACGCAAATATCCGTAGACCCCAGCCAGCCCGTACATAGCCGGGCCCATGAAAAAGCGGCCGAAGGCGAGGTGGTCAGCTATGAGTGGAGTGTGTGTGAGGGAAAAAATACCTGCTTTTTTCAGTCCACGCTTATTCCGCTGCGCGACAGCGAAGGCAAAGTGGGCAGCGTGCTGGGGCTTGTTAAGAATATTACGTCCTGGGCGTATAACTATTCACATACGCACTTTTTAAAAGAAGTGGGCGGACGTACCTTCCCGCAGCTGCTATTGATGGCGCGGGAAGAAGAGCGCAAAAAAATTTCTTCGGCTTTGCATGATGAAATAGGTTCCGCGGCGGTTATTTTGACTTCGCTTTTAAGTATGGTTAAAGACAGCGTCAGCACCGGCAACCGCAAGCAGGCGTTAAAAGATATTGCGAATTTGGACACGCAGATTAAAAACTGCATTGAGCGCGTAAAAAACATTGTGGTCAGCCTGCGTCCGCCCAATTTGGAAGCGATTACCCTGGCCGATGCCGTGCAGGAACTGCTCAGCCACATGACACAGTATAAAAATATTAAGCATACCTTTACGGCGCAAACTGACGACGGGACGGCCGTATCCGACGAAGTAAAAATCGTTTTGTACCGCGTGGCGCAGGAAAGCCTTAATAACGTGATTAAGCATTCCGGCGCGACGCGCGTGGACGTAAGCATTAAACGGGGCGTAAAGGACGTAACGCTGAAAATAAGCGACAACGGGAAAGGATTTAAAACATCTTCCCAGCAGTCCATCAACCATATCGGGTTGCTGTCCATGCGGGACAGCGTGGCTTATCTGGGCGGAAATTTGACGATTAAAAGCGAACCTGGCAAAGGCACCGTGATTGAAGCCAAATGCCCGAAGGTCGCGTACGGGGTGAACAGGATATGAGTATAAAAGTGGTATTGGCAGATGATCACGCAATTGTGCGTGACGGTGTGCGCGCCGTGTTGGAGCGCAAAGGAAAAGACATGGAAGTGGCGGCGGAAATTTCCAACGGCAAAGAGCTGGTGGAATGGGCCGCCAAAAATGATGCCGACGTGTATGTGGTGGATATTTCCATGCCGGTGTTAAACGGCATTGAAGCCACGCAGCGGCTGGTAAAGATGAAACCCGACGCCAAAGTGGTCATGCTGAGCATGTACGACGACCGCGTGTCGGTGGAAAAAGCGCTGAAAGCCGGCGCCAAGGGATTTATTGTAAAAGTATCCACGGCTGATGAGATTGTGGACGCGATTAACGAAGTGTCCGCCGGGCGGTTTTATCTGTGCAGCAAAGTATCCAAATATATCGTGCAGGGCTTTTTGGGCAAAACTTCTTCTCGCAAGCGTGATGTAACGGGTCTGACCCCGAAAGAAAAAGAAGTGCTGCAGCTGATTGCCGAAGGGTACAGCAGCAAACAAATCGCCAAAACATTTAACCTTTCCTTAAACACGATTCACGTGCACCGCAACAATATTATGAAAAAACTCGGCATTCACAAACAGGCCGAGCTGGTGCGATACGCCATTAAGGAAGGCATCGCCCAGTTGTAAAGGAAGAGTATGCGTATTATTGCAGGCACCGCGCGGGGCAGACGGATTTTTTCCGTTTCCAAAAACCTGCCGGTCAAACCCATTTCGGACAGGATTAAACAATCCGTCTTTGATATCCTGCGCCCGCGTCTGGCGGGGGCTATGTGGCTGGATTTGTTTGCGGGCACGGGCAATGTGTCTTTGGAGGCGTTGTCGCGCGGCGCGCTGCGCGTGGTGTGCGTGGACAGGGAGCCTGCCTGTATTAAAAACATTCACCGCAATTTAATCCACCTGGGGTTTGAGGACCGCGCGCGCGTGATTAAAGGCGACGTGCTAAAACCCCTGGATTACCTGCTTTCTTACAGCGACAACGAGGGCTATGATATTATTTTCATGGGGCCGCCGTACCGCGACCAGAACAATAAAATGCTGGCCCTGTCCGAACCGGCGCTGAAAAACGTATCGTCGGCCAAACTGCTGGCCCCCAAAGGGGTCATTGTGCTGCAAACGCATAAAACCGAGCCGTTTGCCGTGCCGGAAGAACTGGAAATTTTCCGCGTGGAAAAATACGGCGACACCCTGGTGCATTTTTTACGATATAAGGCGGCCTGATATGTACAGCGACGTGCACGAACTGAATTTCTCCAAAATTAAAACGTACCTGGAATGTCCGCTTTTGTATAAATACAAATATATGGACGGGCGCAAAGAAGGCCTGGTGGCCGCTTCGTCTTTGGGCGTGTCCATACACCGCGCGCTGGAGGAGTATCACCGCAACAGCAATGACCCGTCGGAGCTGCTGTCTTATTATGACGACTGCTGGCTGGGCGCCGGCTACACCAGCGCGGCCCAGCAAATGGAGTATTACCTGAAAGGCAAAAAAATGCTGGAGCAGTATGCCGAACGCGAATACGAACGCAAAACCACGGTAGACAGTACCGAGCGGGAGTTTATTTTCCAGGAAGGCAAATGGACTTTGCGCGGCAAAATAGACCGAATAGACAAACACCCTGACGGCAGCTGGGAAGTGATAGACTATAAAACCGGCGACGACGTGGATTTTGACGCCGCAGTGACCGACTCGCTGCAAATGGGCATTTACGCTGTGGGCGCGCAGCGCGCGTGGAATATGCAAAAAGGCAAAGCGACGTTTTATTTTACGGCGTTTGACAAACAGGTCAGCGCGCCGTTTGAAGCGTTTGACGCAAAAGCCATTTTGGCCAAATTTATAGAAGTGGGCGAGAAAATAGAAGCTGGTCTTTTTGAGCCGGACGTTTCCCATTGTAAAGACTGCGCGTTTCGCAACCGCTGTGACAAATCCTCCTGTCCGGACCCCGAGCCTTCCGCGCCCGATTTCAGCGGCAATACCCCTGCGTAATAATAAAAACCCCGCGATATGAACGCGGGGTTTTTATTTGGACGGATTTTATTTATTTCACAAGTCCTTTCTTTTTCAGTTCCGAGCGCACCGCGTCCATATCGGCAGGAATAACGTCGGGCTTGCTGACGGACTTTAAGGCGCTGTCAATGTCTTTAAGCCCGTTTCCTCCCACCACCAGCACCACGGTTTCGTCGCGCTCTATTTTCCCTTCCGCCGCCAGTTTTTTCAGTGCGGCGTATACGGCCGCACCTGCGGGCTCGGCAAAAATATTGGCTTTGCGCGCCAGTTCGGGGATTGCCTGAATGATTTCTTCATCCGTTACGGTCAGCGCAAACCCGCCCGATTCTTCCAGTGCCTGCAGGGCCAGCTGCGCGTCGCGCGGATAATTGACCAGAATGCTGTCCGCCACTGTGTGGGCCTGCACCGCGCTGACTTCCGTTTTGCTTTCAAAAGCGTTCTTAATGGCGGCGCTGCCGGCGGCCTGTACGGCTATCATCTGCGGCATGCGCTCAATAATGCCCAGTTTGTTAAAATCCACAAACCCTTTCCACAGACCGCTCAAAATAGTGCCGTCCCCCGCTGCGACGATGACTTTGTCCGGCGCTTCCCATTCCAGCTGTTCGCAGATTTCAAAAGCGCAGGTTTTTTTGCCTTCGCGGGTATAGGGGTTAAAGCCTGCCGCGCGGGAATACCAGCCGTTTTCTTCCACGGCTTTGCGGCAGAGGTCAAAGGCGTTGTCATAGCTGCCTTCTACGGTAATTACCTCCGCTCCGTATACCAAAAGCTGTACCAGTTTCGGCTCCGGTACAAAGGTCGGCGTAAAGATGACCGACTTCATGGGCAGGCTGGCCGTCAGGCAGGCCAGCGAATCGCTGGCGTTGCCGGTGGAAGCATCGGCGATGATTTCCTTGTCCAGTTCCAGCGCACGGGCCACGGCCACGGCACTGCCGCGGTCTTTGATGGAGCCGGTGGGATTGCGTCCTTCGTCTTTAATAAACAGGTGGGAAATTTCCAGTTCGTGCGCCAGCTCCTTGCAGTGGTACATCGGCGTCCAGCCCACATGCACATGGGGCACTTTGTCATGGTCGTTTATGGGCAGCAGGTCCATATACCGCCACATGTCAAAGTGCGTATTGTCTTTTAATTTGCCGATGCTGAACCGGCGGGAAATCAGTTTATAGTCGTAGTTGACCTCCAGGTTGCCCCCGCAGGCCGTACAGACGAAATCCGTTTCGCTGGTTTTATGTTCTTTGCCGCAGTTGATGCACTGCAAGTTCAGAATTTTTTTCATATTTTTATGCCGCTTTTACGGGTTTTTGGATCAGGAACAGGCTGATGAAAATAAGCGCCAACCCCAGCAACTCGTTGCCGCCGGGCATGCGCCCGAAAGCAATCATGTCGCTGGCCATAGCCACCACCGGCGTGAAATACGTTACCGACGCCATGCGCGTGGCGCCCCAGCGGCGGATTAACGCCACCATCAGCAGGAAGGCCACCGCGGAAGAAAACACGCCCGCGCTGGCAATAGAAAGCACCACTTTGGTGCTGAAAGCGGAAGCGGGCGGCACCGGTTCCAAAATCAGCGAAACCACCAGCAGTACCACGGCGGAGAATAAATACTGGTGAAACGTGTTGGCTTCCGGCGCGACGGAATGATTGTCCACCATGATTTTTTTGGTCAGCACATTGCCCAAGCTGTAAGACCACGCCATGAGCAGGAAGGCAAAACAACCGTATAAAACATTCGGGTCGGTGCCCAGCTGTAAAGACGGCCACATAATGGTCAGCAGCCCGCCTAATCCGATCAATACGCCTACGGCGCGCCGCCAGGTAAAGCGGTCCACGCCTTTGAGCAGCACCGCGCCGGCGATGAAAGACCACAGCGGCACCGTGCCGTTAAAAATACCGCCGATAGTCGGCGCGACAAAACGCTGTCCCCAGGAAATGGCCGCAAACGGGAACAGGATGAGCAAAAAGCCGATGGTCCAGGGCCGCCAGAGTTCTTTGACGGGGCAGCGCAGGTTTTTGCGCTGTACACCATACAGAATAATAAAGAAAATCAAACCCGCCAGTACGCGGAAAAACGTGCCCCAGTACGGCGGCAAAACGGTAACGATATTTTTGGTGGCCAAAAAAGCCGTTCCCCAACACAAAGCCAGACAAAACGCCAGCAAATAACTCATATTTTTCCTCCGAGAAGTCTTTTTTTCATTATATAAAATCTGTTTTTATCCCCGCTTAATGCAGGTGCCAGTACCAGCCAAAGATCACCAGCCCCAAAAGCAGGCGGTAAACCACGAACACATTAAAGCTGTGTGTCTTAATGTATTTCATCAGCCCGCCTATGACCAGCAGCGCACCCAAAAACGCGCTGATAAACCCCCACACCAGCGGTGCGGTAATATCCGCCAGCGAAAGGTGGGCCAGCTCCAGCACCGCCGCCCCGCCGATAACGGGAGTGGAAAGCAAAAAGGATATGCGCGCGCTCTGACTGCGTGAGAATCCCAGAAACAGCGCCGCCGTAATGGTAATTCCGCTGCGGGATACGCCGGGCATGAGGGCCAAGGCCTGCGCACAGCCGATAATCAGCAAATTTTTTAGGTTAATGTCAGCGCGGCCCGCGGGGTCGGCTTTGCGGTCGGCCAGCCATAAAATGACGGCAAACACCATCAGGCAGGCTGCTATGCTCAGCGGGCTTCTGAACACTGTTTCTATGGCGTCCTGGCCCAATACTCCCGCCAGGCCCGCCGGTACGGTGGCCAGCGCCAGCAGCCACAGCGTTTTGCCTTCCCGGGTTTTGGGGCGGGTCAGACCGTCTTTGATGATGACAAACCAGTCTTTGGCGAAGTATAACAACACGGCCAGCAGGGTGGCCAAGTGCAGCATGACGTCAAAAGAAACGCCCTGGTATTGCACCCCGCGGAAAAAAGGCAGCAACACCAAATGCGCGGAGCTGGAAATGGGCAAAAATTCGCCCAATGCCTGCAAAAGGCCCAAGATAACGGCTTCGGCAATACTCATTTGTTCTCCGTCGGCAGAAATTTGGGGGTCTGCGGGTCGGTCATGTCAAACACGGCGGCCGTGCCCGCTTCAAAAGGGGTGTATTCTTCGCGCAATATGCCTGCGGCAATACTGCAGTTGGGGTTATGCCCCACCAGCATGACGCAGTCCGTTTTTTGCAGCTGCTGCATGGCAAAGTCTATGAGCCCCTTGGCGCTTAAACGTCCGTCCAGTTCTTCGGCCGCTTGGGGGGCAAGACCCAAAATGTCGCCTGCGGTTTGGGCCGTTTGCCGCGCGCGCAGCAGCGGGCTGCACAGCAGTACAGAGGGTTTATATCCGGCCTTTTGCAGGGTGCGGGCCGTGGCGGCCGCTTTGTCCCGTCCGGCGGGGGTTAACGCTCTTTGCGCGTCCGTTTCGGCGTAAGGCTCCGCCTGGCCGTGGCGCATTAAAATCAAAATTTTCATATATATTTCCGCTGGCGCAAAAAAGGCGCGCCAAAAATGCCATAATATGTATAACTTATTTAATAGCATAGCATTTATGAGGGTTTTTTACGCGCCTTTTCGGGCATTGGAAACACAGTTTGCCGCTTATGCCTCCGGTTTGAAAACCGGCCCG
Source organism: uncultured Elusimicrobiales bacterium (assembly GCA_944324105.1). GTDB lineage: Bacteria > Elusimicrobiota > Elusimicrobia > Elusimicrobiales > Elusimicrobiaceae > Avelusimicrobium. The sequence continues at coordinate 2,579 of CALUVA010000031.1, read as the reverse complement.
GGCCGGCGCGTGCTGGTGCTTTGCCCTTCGGGCCGCGCCGCCGCGCGCCTGCGCCGCCTGCTGGCGGAAAAAACGGGCTTGGTAAGCAATGTGTTTTTTGTTACGTTTTCCCAGCTTTTGGCGCGGCTGGACGCACAGGACCCCGCGCCGCGTGCACCGCTTCTGCCCGGGGACAATTTGCATGATTATCTGCTTAAAAATTTACTGCTGACCCCGGGGCTGGACCGGTATAAGCCCAGCCGCGGCTTTTCGCGCGCGCTGCGCGCTTCCCTGCGGGATTTGGCTGATTCGCTGGCCGACCCCGATGTGCTGGAGGAGCACTTGCAAACCACTTCCGACCCCGTGCTGGAAGCGCAAATGCCGCATTTACAGTGGTTGGTGAAAATGTACCGCGCGTATCTGCAAAAAATGGACGACGTGCCCGGTTACCGTTCTTACCGCCAGTATTTCCGGGACGCGCTGGAACAAGTGCCCGCCAGCCCGTGGCTGAAAAGTTTTGCGGAAATTTTAGTGTACGGTTTTTATGAGCTGACGGGCCGCCAGCTGGAGCTGTTTGACCTGCTGCGCGCGCATTATTCGCTGACGGTGTTTTGGCCGTATGCCAAGCACCCCGCTTTTGCATTCGGGCGGAAATTTTTTGAGGCCAATATTTTAGGCGCGTCCGGCGTCGCGGAAGAAGGGGAAGAAAACTGGGCTGCGTTGGCCGGCGGAAAGGCGCTGAAAAATCTGTTCACGCCGCAGACCGCTTCCGCCGCGCCGGAAGGCGTGCGCTTCGTGTCCGCGCCCGATCCGGAAGGGGAAGTGTTTTTTGTTGTCAAAGAAATGCTGCGTCTGCATGAAGAAAAGGGCTTGCCCTATGCGGACATGGCCCTGACGGCGCGTTCTTTGGAGCCTTATAAAACCCTGCTGCCCGCCGCCTGCGCGCAGAACGGCGTGCCGCTTAACGCCTCTTTTTCTTTCGGGTTTTCCGCGCGCCCGCTGGGCGTGTTTATCACCAATTTGTTTTCGCTGTGCCGCGGCGGCTTTGACCGCGAAGACGTGCGGGCCGTCGTGTCTTCGCCTTATTTTAAACGGAAGAACCAGTGGCGTTATTTGATAGACCAATGTCTGGCCAGGCGGGATTTTGCGCAGTGGACGGATTTGGTGCGGCCGTCCCTGCCGGCCTATGACCCCGCTTTTTTGCCGTGGCTGGAAGACGTCAAACGGCGGCTGGAATTTTTGGAGCGAGCGGAAGACTGGACCGCGCTTTTGCAGGCCGCGCGGGACTTTTTGCAGGATAATGTGAATACGGATATTTTTGATGCGCAGGAACAGGCCGTATGGGACGCACTGGGCCAGGTGTTAAACGGTTTTGCGCGTTACGGCGCGGTGCAACCGCGTGCGCGGGCCGGTGAATTTTTGGATGAATTGTTTTCCGCCCTGCAGGACGTGCAGCTGGCGCAGGGAGAAAATAGGCCCGCCGGCGTAACGGCGGCGGACGCGCTGGCTTTGCGCGGGCAGGGCTTTAAAGCCGTGTTTGTGCTGGGGCTGAACGAGAAAAGTTTTCCGCAGGCCATTCATGAAGACCCCGTCTTAAAAGATTATTACCGCCGTGTCTTGCGCGACCAGCTGGGTTTTTGGATCAACCAAAAAATGGAACGCTTTGATGAGGAGCGCCTGCTTTTCTTCTGCGCGCTGGAAGCGGCGGAAGAAAAACTTTATTTGTCCTTTTTGCGTTCGGACGCGGAAGGCAAGCCGCTGGTGCCGTCGGGTTATTTGGCGGAGTTCGCGCGCGCGGCACAGACGGATTTAACTTCTTTGGCCGTTACGCGCGTGAGCGGGCGGGCGGCGGAGCGGCTGAAAGAAACGGACGAAAAATTTTTGACGGCAAAAGAGCTGTCCCTGCTGCTTTCCGCCGAAGGGGCGAATGAAAAAGAATACCAGGCCGCGGGGCTGTGGGACGAAGCGCGCCGCGACTCCCTGGCGGCGGCGCGGCAGATTGCCTCTGCCGGCGCGCTGACGGCGCGCGACGGCGCGGTAAACGGCGGAGCGGAAATTTTTTCCGCGCAAAATGCGGCGGGGTTTTCGCCTTCGGCTTTGCAGGATTTGGCGCGCTGCCCCATGAAATATTTTTTGGCCAAAGGCGTGGGGCTCAAAGAACCCGACGAAGTGCTCTCGCGCGACGCGCTGGCGCCGGACGCGCGCGGGCGGGCCTATCACCAAATTTTGATGGACTATTATGAGCAGCTCTATAAAGAAGGGCTGGCGGGACAGCTGTTCCCGTCTGCTTTGCAGGAACGGCTGGAGCGGGCCGTCAACAAACACTATGACGCGCAAAGTTATAAACAGTTTGGCATTTATCCCGTGATTTGGGAGCTGATTTTGCAGGATATGCATGACAAACTGGCTGATTTTGTTGTTAAAGACGCGGAACATTTGGACGGCTTTGTACCGTCGGTGTTTGAAACGCTGTTTGAAAAAATATATGAGCCTTCGCCGCAGCTGCAAATGAAACTCAAGGGTATTGTGGACCGCATAGACGTCAATGCGGCCGCCAAAACTTTCCGCGTGCTGGACTATAAGTCGGGCCGCCACGGCGG
>CALUVA010000030.1 GCA_944324105.1 uncultured Elusimicrobiales bacterium | reverse complement strand
ATCACGGCCAGTAAAACGGGCTGGCCCTGATAATCGGTATCCGTCCACACTTCTTCCGTTCCGGCTACCGGCAGGGAGATGTGCAGCTCCGGCGTTTCAGGGATATTAACGCACGCGCCCAACAGGACAACGGCAGACAACGTAAGCAACAAGGTTTTCAGTTTCATAAATTCCTCGGTCAAATGAAATGCAAGACCCTTATATTATACTTAAAATAATGGGAGGGAATGGAAAAGCCAGTCAAAATAATTTCAGCCGTAAAAGCAGGCAAAAACCGCGGGGAGTTTTTTCTGACCTGCAAATAAAGGGGAAAAACCTTTTTTTTTATACAAAAAACCCTTTGACCTGTTGGTCAAAGGGTCTGACTTTTTCAAATCTTACCGGGGAAGGGACTTGAACCCTTAAGCCCGAAAGGGCAATGGTTTTTGAGACCATCCTGTATACCAATTCCAGCACCCCGGCAATAAATCTCTTTTTCTATTCTAGCAAATTTCTTTTCGGCTTGTCATCCCGCTTTCCATAAACGGTCTTTTCGGCGGTCTGACAATCCGGCAGGCACCTTCGTTCCGTCTTAAAAGCGCAACATGGACGTGTAGTCTTGCAGGCGTTTTTCAATTTCGCCTTCCTTAATATTTGCCAGGCGTTTGACGCTGAAAGACTCTATGGCAAAAGACGCCATCACATTGCCTATCATCATGGCCCGTTTGATGGCGGACAGCGTGTCCCATTTGCGCAGGCTGGCCAAATAACCCGTTGCGCCGCCGCCGAAGGTATCCCCTGCGCCGGTGGTGTCATATACATGTTCTAAAATATACGGCGGAAACTGCACGATGCCCAGTTTGCTGACCAACATGGAGCCGTTGGGGCCCAACTTGATAATAACATGTTCCGCGCCGAGTTTCAGGATTTTTTTGCCCGCGGTGATCAGGTTATATTCTCCGGTCAGCTGGCGCGCTTCGGCTTCGTTTAAAAAGAACAAATCCGTTTGTTTTAAAACTTTAATGATGGCGTCGCGTTTGGAGGTAATCCAGTAGTTCATCGTATCGCAGGCGACGAGTTTGGGATTTTTCACCTGTTTTAAAACGGACAGCTGCAGCTCCGGATCAATATTAGCCAAAAACACCGCTTTGGCTTCTTTTTGCTCCGGTGTAAGCGTGGGGTTGAAATCCTGAAATACATTTAAATCCGTGAATTTGGTAACAGCGTTTTTAAGGTCCTTGTCGTAGCTGCCGCCCCAGTGAAAGGTTTTACCCTCTTTTACCTGAAGGCCATCCAAATTGACGCCGCGTTTTTTAAACGGGGCACTGTCTTTAGCCGCAAAATCCGTGCCTACCACAGCCACTACGGCAGGATCGGCAAAATAACTGGCGGAAATGGAGGAGTAACTGGCCGCCCCTCCCAGCACGCGTTCAGCGCGGCCATGGGCATTTTCCACGGTGTCAAAAGCGACGGAACCTACCACAAGTACTTTGTTTTTCACGGTTTAAGCCTGTTCGTTTAAATAAGTTTTGATTTCCACGCGGTTGTTGAAATCGTCAAAGAAAGCCTGCTGGGCTGTTTCCATTTTGGTTTCAAACAACTGTTTTTCAAAGTCTTTTTTATTTTCTTCAAAACCGTCCATGCTGCCGTTTTGGATTTGATAGGAAAAACGCACTTCTTCCGGCGTGAGTTTGTAAAAGGAATACAACGCCATGCGGAAACGGTCGGCCAGCTTGCTGCGGCGGATTTGTTCTTCAAACTGCAAGGGCGTTACGCCCAACTGGTGGCGCAGGGCATATTCATAGGCAGTTTTGTTAAACTGGCCGTTTTGGTTAAAAGCGGGGGAAGAATGTATTTCCAAAGCCAGTTCATAGTCGGCCACATCCAAGCCGAACTGCTTGGCCGCCTGCACCAGCACTTCCTCGCTGATCAGTGCACTAAGTACCTGCTGATTGAGGTATTTAGTCATTTCTTCGTCTACATCTACGCCGTTGTTGCGCAAAACGCGTGCCTGGGCGTCAGCCGCTTTATAAAGGTCGCGGTAGGTAATCGGTTGCGAACCAACCATAGCTACATTGCTGCTAAAAGAGCCGCGACGGTAGGAATCCAGTCCAATATATCCGATGCTGCCAATGAAAAACGCCAGCGTGATAATTAAAATAGCTTTTTTGTATTTAATCAGAAAAGAAATCATGCCAGAAACGCTCCTTATTTTTCGTCTTCATCTTCTGTTTCGGCGGTTTCTTTTTCTTCTCCGCCGATTTTGCACAGTCCTTCTATACGTCCGCCTTCTTCCACGATCATTTTTTGTGCGCGGATATCTCCTTTTACGGAGGCTTTGGCGAGTACTTCCACCATTTCCGCACAGACATTGCCTTCAATATCACCACCGCAAACCACGGTCTGCGCAGTTACGTCGCCAATGATTTTGCCGCTTTCTCCTACGATGACTTGGCGCGCGTTATCTACGGATCCTTCCAGCTTCCCGTCTACGCGCAGAGAACCCTGCACGCTTAAAGTCCCCTGAAAATAACATTCCGCGCTGACAATAGAAAAATGTTCGCCGGATGCAAAATCAGAATCTTTTTTTAAAAATCCCATATTTCCTCCCAAAATTTATTTAAAATAATCCCGCGGATTAACGGGTCTTCCGTCTTTCCACACTTCATAATGTAAATGCGTTCCCGTGCTGCGTCCCGTGGTGCCCATAAAAGCGATTTGCTGGCCGCGCTTGACCACGTCGCCCGGTTTTACTTTAATCCCCGTGGCGTGTGCGTACAGCGTAGAATAGCCAAAACCATGGTCTACCAGTACTGCCTGTCCGTAGCCGTTTACCCAGCCCGTATGTCGTACTACTCCGTCTGCGGTTACCAAAATGGGGCTATCGGGCTTGCCGGCAAAATCCAATCCACTGTGCATTCCTCCAACGGGTTTGCCGAAAGGATCGCGTCGATATCCAAACCCGGAACTAATACGCGCCGAAGACGGGCGGATGGACGGTGTAGAATGCATGCCTTCGCGGCGGTTGGCATAATACCAAGCAATTTCCTGAAAAGATGCCAGCTGTTCCTGGGCCGTGTCCTGCATATTATTAATGTATTTTTCAAACTCTTCCGTGTCAAAATCTTTTAAATCAGAACCGAACAACTCCTTGGCCCGGTCATCTTCTTTGGTTTTTTCTTCCAATCCCTTTGGCAGGTTTATGAATTTTCCTCCGGGCATACCAAGCATTTGACGCATTTGTTTATCGGTGGTTTGCGTCAGTTCCAGGTATTCTCGCCCTCGTTCCAGCTCATCGGCAATCAGTTTCATTTTGACGCGCATAAGCTCATTGTCGGCTTTGGTCAGTTGATAATCATAAGCCCGGCTCCATATCCATAGCGCTCCCAGGGTTAGAACCAGCCACAAAAGCACCAGCACCACCAAAGTCAGTCCCGTTATTTTAAATTTCCGCGCAACACCCGCACGGGGCATCAGCATAATGTCCACGCGGTCGCTTAAGAAACGATTTAGGGAATTTAATTTTCTGCCCATTATTTCTATTTTATCATATTGGACGGCAGTCCCGTCTGTTGACGTTTTAACGGGAGTGCCCGCGTGGCGAGGCGGCGTAACCTGCAGCGCGGGTTTGGTAAAAATCCAGTATGCCTTGATACAGCGCATTGGCAAAAGTTTCCCGGCCTTTTTTGCTAAGGACAAGTTCTTCCTGTTCGGGTAAAATCATAAAAGCGTTTTCCACCAAAATACTGGGCATTTCAGGAATACGCGGAATAAACAGTACGTCATTGGCAATCAGGCCGTTGTCCGGCAGCGGTACCAAACGGTTAAAAGATTTGTATACGCTTTCAGCCAGGTCAAAACTGTGCGGATAGGTGTAATATACGGAATATCCGCGAGGAGCGGCCAATGGATTAACGGTATCGGGCAGGGCGTTGTGGTGCAGACTTACAAAGATGTGAGCATCCTGCTCCAGGGCCATACGGTAACGTGCAGGCAGATTCATGTGATTGTTGCCGCGGCGGGTCATAATAACGGTAGCGCCGGCGGCTTCCAGTTTTGGTTTCAACGCTTCGGCCAAAGCCAGGTTGGCTTCATATTCCAGCACGCCGCTTGGGCTGACAAGCCCATCATAAGGGGGCTTGCGTTTGGGGCTGTGTCCGGCGTCTATTAAGATACGTGCGCCAGCCAGAGGTCTGTTTTTTTGCGGAGTAATTTGCGGGCGGTGGCGCAGTTCCAGCACAAAATTATTTTCTTCATAACGGTAGGCATGACCCCAAATTTTTTCATTTTCTTTAAAATGTAAAACAAATTTAATGACGCCGTCCTGTGGGTTAGTCCATTCCACGCGTTCCAGTATGGGGCTGGTGGCATCCAGACTAAAGTTTTCCAGGAATTGCGGTGTGTAATAAAAAGTGATTTCCATGCGGTTTGAGAATTCGTGCAAAGAAATAGGGACTTGTTTTGTATTGCGCCAAAAAATCCGAGTGGCGGTTTTATCGGAAAAGGTATGCAGGTCTTCCAGCGTATTGGGGGCATACTCTTCTGCGTTAATAGGTTCCAGTTTTTTTTCTTCCAGCCAGGCCTTTTCGCCGTTGCCCAGATTTAAACGGTATAATCCTTTATCCCGTCCGTCTATCAGCGCCTCTCCGTAGGTACGGTAATAAGGGTATAGGCTTCCTTGCAGTACCGGAATTTGGCGCAGTTTGTCTCCCGCCGCTGTGATGCGTACGGGACGCAATTCTTCCGGAGCCAGTACCCGCAGGCGCTGCGGGGCCGTTATTTTGGCCTTTGTGTCAGAGGAAGCATCATATAGACGGTAGGTTATTTTTACTTCTCGGGTTTTGACGTTGGTCGGAATAATATATTGGGTTCTGTACAATCCCGGCGTGCGGGTATCTTCTTTTAATTTGATGTTTTTGGCGCCTTTTAATCCAGACAGTGCGGCCGTTACCTGTGCTCCCGGTGTGCCCCGTGCTGACAGCACCACCGTTTCTCCGGGCAGCACCCACAGCGGAAGTGCGGGATAAATTTCCGTTTCGTCAAAACGTGCTTCCCCTTCAAAGTTTTTAATTGGAGCCCCCGGTACGATAATATGGCGTACCGCTTGGTAAATTTGTTGTGGCGTGCGAGCCGTCAGTACAAAAGAGAAGGTTCCTTGCTCTACGGGCAAAAAAGCAATAAACGTGCCATTTTTATTAACCGGTACTTCTTGTCCATTAATGTCCAGCAATGCATTTTTTAAATGGAGTTTACCGAAAAGATATACGTTGCGGGCCCCGCGCAGCACCGTCATGTTTTCCTGGGGGAATTGTACGGTAATAGGAGCATTTCTGTCTTCCGGGCTGTTCATAGCGGGCAGATACGGAGCAACGGTCATGTCTTGTGCGGCGGCAGACAAAGCGCAAATAAAGAGCGCCGCCGCCCATAAAAGTATTCTTTTCATGGTACAAAAATGATAACATAAATCTATGGTCATGCGCGAGGAAGTAGTTCGCTTTTTAAATGAGTATTTGCACAGTGCCGAAATTCCGGACAGCAGCCGTAACGGACTGCAGGTGGAAGGACGTGCGCGGGTACGTAAAATCGTGTTTGGTGTGTCGGCGGGATTGGAGCTGTTTAAAAAAGCGCATGCTGTCGGCGCGGATATGATTATTGTGCATCACGGCCTTTTATGGGGCAAAGAACAACCATTGACAGGAACTTTCGGCCGCCGCATCGGTTTTTTGTTACGGCATAATATTAGTCTGTTGGGATATCATTTGCCGTTGGATAAACATCCGCAGATTGGGCACAATGCTTTGTTGCTTAAAGAACTGCATGCTAAAAATGTGCATTCATTCGGCAGTTACCACGGGCAGGATATTGGCTTTTGCGGAGAAATCAACCCCGCGCCATTGTCTTCCGTGGTGCGCAAAATGGAACATTTTTGCGGGGCAAAAGCATGCCTGCTTCCGTTTGGACCGCGAAAAATTCGTACGGTTGGTGCAGTAAGCGGCGGCGGATGGAGCATGATCCCAGATGCTATTGCGCTGGGGCTGGATTTGTTTATTACCGGGTCTTTAGATGAGCCTGCCCAAGAGCTTTGCCGCGAAGGAGCTTTAAACTGTGCCGCACTGGGGCATTACAACTCCGAAAAACCCGGCGTATGGGCGCTGATGCAACTGGTACAGGACCGTTTTAACGTAGAAACACAATTTATAGATATACAAAATCCTATTTAGGGGGAAAACCTATGATGGATGTAAAGAAATTGCTGAAACAGATAGACGAATACCGCGATTTTATTATTGATTTGCAAACGAAGATGACCGCTTGTCCCGCTGTTACACCTCATACCAAGGGAGGCTTGGGGGAGACGGCTAAAGCCGAAGTACTTTTAAAAACACTCAAGGCCATGAAATTTGACGAAGTCCGCCTGCTGGAAATCAAAGACTCATCTTCTCCGACGGGCGTGCGCCCCAATATCGTAGCCAAATATTACGGAGAAAACCGTCAAAAGACTTTGTGGGTAATGGCACATATGGATGTGGTGCCCCCCGGAGATTTGAAAGAATGGAAAACGGATCCATTCCAGGCTGTGGTGAAAGGGGATAAAATCTACGGCCGCGGTACCGAAGATAATCAGCAGGGGCTGATATCAGGGTTGCTGGCGGTAAAAGCCATGATGGATGCCGGTATGCGTCCTCCCGTTAATTATGGATTGCTGTTAAATGCGGATGAAGAAGTTGGCAGCGATTATGGTATTATTGCCGTGCTGAAAAAATACGGCAAATTGTTTGGCAAAAACGACAGCTTTATTGTTCCCGACGGAGGAAATTCCAAAGGAGATATGATTGAGGTGGCGGAGAAGAATATTTTGTGGTTGAAAATTACCGTCACCGGCAAGCAGACCCACGCTTCCACTCCGCAGAACGGCAATAATGCGTTTGTGGCATCTGCACACTTGGTGGTGGCTTTGCGGGAGTTGTACAAAAAATTTAATAAGAAAGACCGTCTTTTTGATGTGCCTTACAGCGTCTTTGAACCGACAAAACACGAACCGAATGTACCCAATGTCAATACGATTCCCGGTCAGGATGTGTTCTATTTGGATTGCCGTATTTTGCCATGCTATACCAATAAGCAGGTAACGGAAGCGGCAAATGTCATTGCACGTTCGGTGGCCAAAAAATTTAAAGTTAAAATCAGCGTGGAACCTGTTATGCAGGATAGCTCCGTCCCGACAGATAAAAATGCTCCTATCGTAAAACTCGTGGCGAAGTATGTGAAGGAAGTATACCGCAACAGTCCCAAAATCCAGGGTGTCGGCGGCGGTACGGTGGCCTCTTTTCTGCGTAACGCGGGTTATCCTGCCGTGGTATATTCCAAGCTGGATGAAACTATGCATCAACCTAATGAATATTCCAGTATTAAAAATACTATGGGCGACGCCAAAGTGTTTTTGCTGGCGGCGTTGAATTTAAAATAAGGTGTGCCTATGAAAAAAGGTTTTACTGTAGTAGAAGTTATTGTTACCGTTGTTGTTTTTGCTGTGCTTTTGGGGTTGACGGTGCCAAAATTTATTACTTTGGTACATAAAGCCCGCGAAGGGAGCACCAAACATCAGTTGGTGCGTTTGCGCAGTGCCATAGCGGCCTATTACGGTGAAAACCAAGGAACCTACCCCACGGATGATTTGAGCAGTTTGGTCCCCCGTTATATAGAAGCTATTCCTCAGGCCAATGTGCCGGGATTTAAACCAACTAATAAAGTATCTTTCGGTACTTATGAACAGGCCTTTGACAAGACCGGTGGTTGGGCTTATGTCAGTGATTCTTCTGACCCTCGTTTTGGGGAAGTATTTGTGAACACGGATAAGGAAGACAGCTACGGTAAAGCTTGGAATACGCATTAATTTTGGCCTCCGCTATCAGGGCGGAGGCTCTTTTTTATTTAAAAGGAGTTTGTGATGGACGGCTTAATTTTATTTTTTTCCGCATTGTTTGGTTTGGTGATTGGCAGTTTTTTAAATGTTTGTATTTACCGCATTCCGCAAAATAAATCCATTGTCTGGCCTCCGTCTTTTTGTCCCAAATGCGGAGCCCATATTAAATTTTATGACAACATTCCTGTCATCAGCTATATTATTTTGTGGGGCAAATGCCGCAACTGCAGGGCTCCTATTTCCTGTCAATATCCCATAGTGGAATTTTTGACGGGATTATTGACCGTTTTATTTGTTTGGCACTGGGGCCTGACGGCCTGGACGGCTGTTCTGCTTGTGGCGGTGTATTGTCTGATTATTTTGTCCGTTATTGATTTTGAGCTGATGATTATTCCGGATCGTTTTTCTTTAGGGCTGATTGTGCTGGGGCTGGCGTTTTGCTGGCTAAACCCGAATTTTGATGGCAGCGGCTGGAACCGTCTTTTACAAAGTTTCGTGGGAGCGGCGGTTGGGTTTTTCGGTACACTGGCTATAGCCGTGTTGGGCAGTCTGATGTTTAAAAAAGAAGCGATGGGCGGGGGCGATGTAAAGCTGATGGGCGGAATAGGAGCATTTATAGGTTGGGAAGGGGTAATTACGACCATTGTTTTTGCATCAGTCTTGGGGCTTATTTATTCCATATTTCTGATGATTTTCAAAGGCAAAGGGAAGGGCGACGCCATTCCATTTGGTCCTTTTTTAAGCGCGGGAGCTTTGATTAATTTATTTTATTTAGTGCGGCCGGAAATGCTGGCCATACGATTTTAGATTTCAGGAATAATATAGAGCGCGGAATTTATCCGCGCTTTTTATATATGAAAAATCCGCTGAAAAAGCGGATATAAGAACAAAAAATGATTTTATTTTTGCAATATTTGCAAATACTGCGCCAGCTGTTTAAAGGCTTTTCCGCGGTGGCTGATGGCGTTTTTTTCTTTTTCGGTCATTTCGGCCAAGGTTTTACGCGTGCCCGCCACAATAAACAGAGGGTCGTATCCAAAGCCGTTGGTTCCCCGGTATCCAAACCCGATGAATCCGTCCAACTCTCCTTCAAAATTTATTACTTTTCCCTGCGGAGTAGCCAAACAGGCTACTGTACGGAAACGAGCCGCTCGTTTGCCTAAAAACAAACCTTCCAGTTCGCTTAGCAGTTTGCGGTTGTTGTCGTCTGCATCGGCATGTTCGCCAGCATAACGTGCTGTACGTACGCCGGGCCGGCCGTTTAAGAATTCGACTTCCAGCCCCGTGTCGTCAGATACAGTGGGGAGCCCTGTTTCTTTTGCTGCGTAGACGGCTTTTATTTCGGCGTTTTCCGCCAAGGTAAGCCCTGTTTCAGGAGGAAGTTTAAGTCCCCCGATATTTGCCAGACTGACATATTCTATATCCTCCCCCGTTTGGGTCTGGCGGGGGAGGATATCCGTGATCTCTTTGAATTTATGTTCGTTGCCGGTGGCAATCAGAATTTTCATGCTAGTTATTGGAAACTTTCAGCTGTGCTACCTGGTGGACCAGATTCAACGCCACTTTGTAGGCCTTAAACATGTCTTCTTCACTGAGCCATTCGGTAAAAGCGTGCGGATTGTTTTGACCCGTAAAGACAGTGTATCCGCCAAAGCCGTGTTTGGCCATAATCATAGCTGAGGTGGTACCGGCGCGTTCTTTTTTGGGCTGGGGCAATACACCTGCGTCTTTCATGGCAGCGCTCAGCAATCCAAAAGCTTCCGGCTTTACGCCGTATTCCACGTTTTCGTATTGTTTTGTAACCTGTACGTCAATGGCTATGTCCAGCGCTTTGGAGAGGCTGTCGGCCGCATGCTCAATGCGCTGCAGGTATTTTTGCCCTTCTTTTTGGTCAAAATAACGCAGGCGGAAATCCACTTTATGTACATTATCGGCAGCATTATATTCTATATGATGAGGTTCTACGTAACCTTCTTCACCGCTGCTGTTATTGGGTAAATCCTGCGTAGGTGCTGCTGTGGCGATTAAATCGGCTATTGGTTTGGCGGAATTGCGGTATCCGTTTTCGGCTGCATAAGACTGGTGTCCGTTAATGCCTTTGGCGGTAACTACGACGCGATCGGCCGAGAAGTTGCCTACTACTACTTCTCCGTTTACTCCTCCATCAAAGTCATAGGCATAATCCGGATGATAATATTTCAACTCTAGGCGTTCGGCGCTGCGCCCCACATCTTCGTTGGGAGTAATGACGATTTGAATGTGTCCGTGCGGCAGTTTTGGGTTTTCGGCCAGCGTTTTCAACAGGGTAACTACGATGGTTACGCCGGCTTTATCGTCTGCGCCCAAATTGGTGGTCCCGTCGGACGTTACGATGGTTTTTCCGATCATGTTGCGCAGATAAGGGTCGCTGGTAAAATCAATAACATGTCCATTTTTTAGTTTAATGGGCAGGCCGTTGTAATTTTTAATTATCTGAGGTCGCACTCCTTCTCCAATAATATCGGGAGTGGTATCGTAGTGGGCGCTGATACCCAAAATAGGCGCTTCTTTACGCAAGTTGGAAGGAATGTTGACGTAAATATATTTGTCTTGAGAAAGATGAGTGGGAAAACCAAATTCTTTAATGTCTTCATACAAAACCTGGGCCATGGTTTCCTGCCCGGGGGTCATCCATTCCGCATTTACATCGCTCATACTGCCAATTTGTACATATTTAACAAAGCGGGGAATCATGCCGGCGCGGTAACGGTCGGCAATTCCGGAAGTGTTTTTAGGCGTTACAAGTTCCGTCGGTGTCGTTTCAAAAGACATTGATTTGGCAAATCCTGTGCCTGCGCCTAACAGCAGGACACATGCTAAAGGCCATGCCAATAATTTTCTCATAAAAATTCTCCTAATATTTAAAATCACTAAAGTCGAGCGATCCGTTGTTGTTACCATTTTATTGTAATCAATCCCATTTATTTTTCACAAGGGCCAAAGGACCCAGAAAAATACTGGGTCCCGTCCGGTCATAAAAAACCCGCCTTTTCAGAGGCGGGGAAGAGGGATAAAAGAAAATTATTGCGGAGTGTTTTCCGGCCAGTCCGCCGTCAGGGTCAGTAAGGTGCGCAGGGCCGATTCCATAACATCCGCATCGGCGTATTCCAGTTCTGTGCCAGTGTTGAACGAACCGTTAAACAGCCCTACGGCCGGCAGCCCGCCGGCTGTTAAAGCCGCCGCCAGCCCGCCGTTGTCGCGCCGTACGACGGGAGCAGGGGTGATTTCTTCCTGCTGCATGGTTGTCTGTATTTGGCTTAGTATCAGGGTGGGGAGCGCAGGACGCAGGTTTTTGGCACCGTTTGTAAAGGTTAACTCTGCCCCCTTGTTTTTGGAATGCATGCTTTTAACCGTATTGAACGATTGGGTAACCAAATCGGAGAGTTCTTTCATTTCCTCGTCCGTAAAGGCGCTGATTTCGCCCCGCACGATGCTTCTGTCTCCCTCATTCGTTACAGTATTGACCCAGATAAATCCACGGTTTCCGGCGGTAGTCTCAGGCCGGCGGTGACGCGGCAGCAGGGTGTGGAAATCCGCTGCCATCAGCAGGTTATCGGCAAAGTCCGAATACATGGCTTCCCCGGGGGTTATATTGCGGTTTCCGTCAAATACGGCGGTAAAGTAGCGGGTATTGAAATTTTCGGAGGTAAATTCGCCGGTATTTCCGGCATCCAGCACATAGGCATAATCTGCTCCCAAAGACTTAGGATCCAGCTCCTGCATGCCTTGTCCGCTCAAAGCGTCCGGCAGGAAAAGCAGTTTGACCGAGCCGTGCGCCACGGAGGTGTTCCCCAACAGATAATCCGCATATGTCAGCAATATAGCGGCACTCGCTTTGGCGTCCGCGCCCAGCACCGTGCCGCCGGAAGCGGTAATCAGATCATGTGTCCGTGCCGACATCAGTTGTGGGCTGTTGTACTGAGTCAGGCGTAAATTAGCCTGCGGATTAATAACAATATCCCCGCCGTTGTATTTGGCGTGAACCTGCGGTTTGACGTCTTTGCCGGAGAGGGAGGGGGTAGTGTCCAGGTGCGCTGCAAAAAGCAGCGTTGGGAGCGGTTTAGAGGAAGTGGCCGGTATCTCCGCCGTCAGTATGCCGCTTTTGGACACGGTAACATTTTGCGCTCCGATGCGTTTTAAGTCTTTGGACAGTTTTTTGGCAAAAGCGGTTTGCCCTTTGCTGGAAGGTGTTGTATCTGCGTCCGTCCCGGCCTGGGTGTCATAGACAACGTATTCGGTCAACTTGTCCGTCAATTTTGTCTTGGCATCCTGTTTATTGTAGCGGACGACGGCTTTCCAGTTTTGCTGTGCGGCCGCCGCCATCGGCAATAGGGTGCACAGCGCAAACAGTAAAAATTTTTTCATAAGCTCCTCCCGTTTGGAGTATATTTGCACTGCCCCGCATGCGGGGCAGTGCGTATAAAGCCCGTTAAGCCAAATCCGCCAGCGCGGCCTGCGCCTGCGTGAGCAGGGTTTGCGCGGCGGCCAGTTCGGCCTTGGTTTTGTCTATTTGTTCCTGCGGCGCGTTTTTGATAAAGTTCTCCTGCGCCAGACGCGCCTGGCGCGAAGCAATATTGGCCTGCGCGGCGGCGATGTCTTTTTCCAGGCGTTTCTTTTCTTTGTCAAAGTCAATCAGTCCCGTCAGCGGCACATAAATAGCGATGTTGCCATAAGTGGCCGTGGCGGTTTGTTTGGGCTTGGATAAATCCGCGCCGCTTTGCAGTTCGTCCAGTTTGGCCATCAGTTTGATGTATCCTTCATACTGGCGTGCGACGGACAGCTCCGCTTCGTCTTTGGCCGAGAGGAGGGCTTTGATTTTCAGCCCGGGCGGCACATTGAACTGCGCGCGTATGGTGCGGATTTCTTTGGTGACTCCCTGTACGGTCTGCATTTTTTTGACCGCTTCGGAGTCTAATAGCGACGCGTCAAATTCGGGATATTTCTGTTGCAGCAAAAATTCCCCTTTTTCGTCCACATACGGGCGCAGGCTGGCCGCGATTTCTTCGGTAATAAACGGAATCAGCGGGTGCAGGGCCTTG
>CALUVA010000029.1 GCA_944324105.1 uncultured Elusimicrobiales bacterium | reverse complement strand
AAAAGCACCACCACCGCCATGGTATACGAGATTTTGGCCTACGCGGGCAAAAGTCCCTCCGTCATTACGGGGGCGGCTATACTGTCTTTACAAAAAGAGCAGGGGGTATTCGGCAATGTCTATAAAGGAGCATCCGACCTGCTGGTTATAGAAGCCGACGAGAGCGACGGCTCCATCGTCAAATACCGCCCATATCTGGGCCTGTGCCTCAACCTGCGCAAAGACCACAAGGAAATTGATGTATTGCAGGGCTTCTTTACGCAGTTTGTCAAAAACTGCCAAAAAGCTATTGTCAACGTGGAAGAAGACAATTTAAAAGCCGTGGCCGCGCACGCCAAAACCTTCGGCCTGCACCACGGGGATATTCACCCCGAAGATATACGCGCAGACGGCTTTGGGTCGGACTTTGTCATTAACGGGCAGAAATTCCGCCTCAATATCCCGGGACTGCACAACATAGCCAACGCCACGGCGGCCGTAGCCGCCGCGCTGGAATGCGGTGTGGATTTAAAAACCGCTTCCGAAGCGCTGGAGAAATTTTCCGGCATTGCGCGGCGTTTTGCGTCCATCGGAAGCTATAACAATATAGAAGTCATAGATGACTTTGCCCACAACCCGCACAAACTGCACGCCACCATAGACGCGGCGCATTTGCGCGGCAAACGGGTGCTGGCCTTTTACCAGCCGCATGCCTTTACGTCAGTTAAAATGCTGACGCCGGAATTTGTGGAAAATTTAAGCCAGTGCATCGGCAAAGACGACCATATTTGGCTGACGGAGGTGTATTACCCCGGCGGTACGGTGCCCGAAGGAGTAACCAGCAAAAGCATTTATGAAGGCCTCAAGCGCAACGGCGTTAACGCGGACTTCAACCCCTGCCGCGAACAAATTCTGTCCGATATGGCCGCCGCCGCACAGCCAGGGGACATTCTGCTGGTGCTGGGTGCGCGCGATCCGACACTGACGGACTTTGCCAAAAAGCTCCTTTCCGCCGTACGCCATGAACAGCAAAGCAAATCCGTCTGCCAAGAATGCATGCTGGGCAACTGCTGCATGGCATATAAGAAATAAAAAACGTATTTATATACCAAAGCGGAGCAAAACAATTGTTTTGCTCCGCTTTTTCCATTTGCATTTCGCTTAATCAAACAGTTTTTCAAAGAAACTTTTTTTGCCGCCCGTTTCTTTGGCCAGTTCTTCCAGCAGTTCCTTTTGGCGCGCGGTGGGGCGTTTGGGTACTTCAATTTTTACATTAACCAGCAAATCTCCAAAGCCCTTTTTGCCCAGCCGGGGCATGCCGCAGCCCTGCATTTTAAGCACTTCGCCAAACTGCGTGCCTTTGGGAATATTGACTTCCACTTCCTTGCCTTCAATGGTAGGCACTTTGATACTGCCGCCCAGCACAGCCTGCGGATAGGTAATCTGCGCGTCAATAACCAGGTTGTCCCCGTCGCGTTTAAAAATTTTATGATCTTTGACGTGTACTTCCACATACAAATCCCCGTAGCCGCCGCCGTTGGTGCCAATGTCCCCGCCGTTGTTCACGCGCAGGGTGACGCCGGTGCGCACGCCGGAAGGGATTTTGACGGTAATGTTTTCGCGCACGCGTTCCACGCCGCTGCCGCGGCATTTTTTACACGGTCTTTCCACCACGGTGCCTTTGCCGCCGCAGTCGGGGCAGGTTTGACGCATGCTGAAAAATCCCTGGCGGTACACCACGCTGCCGCTGCCGTTGCAGGAGCGGCAGGTTTTGACGGAGCTGCCTTCTTCCGCCCCCGTGCCGCCGCAAACGGAGCAGCGGTCCACGCGCGTATAAGACACTTCCTTTTCCAAACCGCTGTAAGCCTGTTCCAGGGTCAGGTCTGCGTCTACCTTTAAATCTTCGCCGCGCTGGGCGCGGGGTTTGCCCCCGCGGGCCGAACCGCCGAAACCCGCACCGAAAATATCGCCGAATACGGAGCCGAAAATATCGCCCACGTCGGCAAAACCGGAGGCGTTAAATCCGTTAAAGCCGCCCGCGCCGGCGTTTACACCGTCATGGCCGTACTGGTCATACATTTGTTTTTTCTGCGGGTCGGAAAGAACGGAAAAGGCTTCGTTTATTTTTTTAAATTGTTCCTCGGCCTGTTTGTCCCCGGGGTTACGGTCGGGGTGATACTTCATGGCCTGGCGGCGAAAGGCGGATTTAATTTCCGTTTCGCTTGCCGTGCGGGCAATGCCCAAAATCTCATAATAATCTTCTTTCATAGCGGTAGGCATAAATTTTTTGTTCTAAATAATCTTTATATATATTTTATTAAATTTAGCAGCCCTTCGCGCACAGTGCTACCGAACAGTCTGTTTTTCTTTGATGTTTGTTAAGTCTTTTCTCTCCGCCACAGCGCAAAGTAATCAATGGATAAAAACGTGTATGCCCGGCGCCGCACCCTGTTTTACGCAAAAAACAGGCGGGACTGTAAAGTCCCGCCTGCGTAAAACTGCCTGTGTCAGCCGTTATTTATCCACCACTTCGGCTTCCACGACGTCGTCTTTGCCGCCGTTACCGGCTCCGGCCGCCTGCTGGGCCGCATCCGGGCCCGGCTGGGCTCCGGCGGCACCCGCCTGGGCGCCCGCCGCACCGGCTTGAGCCTGCTGCTGGGATTTGTACATAGCTTCACCCAGCTTCTGGCTGGCCTGCAGGGCCGCGTCTTTGGCGGAGCGGATTTTGGCCGCATCGTCGGTCTTTAACGCATCGCGCAGGTCGTTCAAAGCCCGGTCAATGGCCAGGCGGTCGTCCTGGGACACTTTGTCGCCGTAGTCTTTCAGGGCCTTTTCGGTCTGATAGAGCACGCTGTCGCCTTCGTTTTTGGCTTCCACGAACTCTTTATGCTTTTTGTCTTCTTCGGCGAATTTCTCGGCGTCTTTGACAAACTTTTCCACTTCGGCGTCGCTGAGTTTGTTCGGCGAGCTGATGGTGATATGCTGTTCTTTGTTGGTGCCGAGGTCCTTGGCGGACACGTTCAAAATACCGTTGGCGTCAATATCAAACGTCACTTCAATCTGCGGTACGCCGCGCGGAGCGGGCGGGATGCCGTCCAGGTCAAATTTGCCCAGGGGCACATTGTCCTTGGCCATGGGGCGTTCGCCCTGCAGTACGTTGATTGTTACCGCCGGCTGATTGTCCGACGCGGTGGAGAAGATCTGTGTTTTGCGCACTGGAATGGTGGTGTTGCGTTCAATCAGGCGCGTGCACACGCCGCCCAGGGTTTCCAGACCCAAAGACAGCGGGGTCACGTCCAAGAGCAGCACGTCTTTGACTTCACCGGTTAAAATGCCGGCCTGTACGGACGCGCCGATAGCCACGCATTCCATCGGGTCAATGCCGCGTTCAATCTTTTTGCCCACATGGTCTTCCACATATTTCTGCACAATCGGCATGCGGGTCGGGCCGCCGACCAGAATAATGCGGTCAATCTGTGAGGCGGAAAGTTTCGCGTCGGAAATGGCCTGGTCAATGGATTTGCCGCAGCGTTTGACAATGCTGTCCACCAGGCTTTCCAGTTTGGCGCGGGAAAGTTTGAGCTCCAGGTGTTTGGGGCCGGTGCTGTCTGCGCTGATAAAGGGCAGGTTGATGTCCGTTTCCATGGTGGTGGACAGTTCAATCTTGGCTTTTTCGGCCGCTTCTTTCAGACGCTGCTGGGCCTGTTTGTCCTGCGAGAGGTCAATGCCCGTGCTCTTTTTAAATTCGTCCACCATCCACGCGATGATGGCGTTGTCCATATCCGTACCGCCCAGCTGCGTATCGCCGGAGGTGGAAAGCACGTCAAAGGTGCCTTCTTTGCCCATTTCCATAATGGTTACATCCAGCGTACCGCCGCCCAAGTCAAAGACCAGAATTTTCTGTTCTTTGCCGGCCTTATCAATGCCGAAGGCCAAAGCAGCCGCGGTCGGCTCGTTCACGAGGCGCACCACTTCCAGCCCCGCGATGCGGCCTGCGTCTTTGGTGGCCTGGCGCTGGTTATCGTTAAAATAAGCGGGCACGGTGATAACGGCCTTTTCCACCGGTTCGCCCAGGAAGGCTTCCGCGTCTTTTTTCACTTTCTGCAAGACGAAAGCCGACAGCTGCTGGGGCGTAAATTCCTGCCCGCGCAGATTATATTTGTAATTTTCCCCCATTTTGCGTTTAAACGCGGTGACCGTGCCTTCCGGGTTGGCGATGGCCTGCCGGCGCGCCGGTTCCCCCACCAGGCGCTGGCCGTCTTTGGTGAAAGCCACATAAGACGGGAAGGCTTTACCGCCGATGGAGCTGCCTTCGGCAGACGGGATAATCGTGCCGCGTCCGCCTTCCATCACCGCCGCGGCGGTGTTGGACGTACCCAAGTCAATACCAATAATTTTAGCCATATGTTATTTCTCCTTACCGTAAAAATGAATTAAATTTGATACTTCTATTTACTGCTTTTTTTCTTCTTTTTTTGCTTCTTCCTCCGCTTTTCCGACCACTACCCGGGCCGGACGCAATATTTTTCCGTCCATCATAAATCCCATTTGCACTTCTTCCAGCACCACGCCGTCCTGCTCCGGCTTGGCCGGAATCACCGCTATGGCTTCCGCCGTCTGCGCATCATAAGGTTTGCCCACACAGTCCAGGCGTTGTATGCCTTCGGCCTTAAAGGCTTTGTCCATCTCCCCCAGCACCATATTCAGGCCGTCCAAAAGGCTTTTCATTTCCCCCGACAGTTTTTTGTCCGCCGTTTCTTTTTGCATTTTGCTTTGCTGGCGCAAAAGCACTTCATAGGCGGGCAGCAGTTTTTCCACAAAATCTTTTTTGCCGTAAGCCAGCAGGGCCGCTTTTTCGCGCTCGGTGCGTTTGCGGAAGTTTTCAAAATCCGCGCTTAAACGCACATACTTTTCATAATAATCGGGCGTTTGCGGCTGCGGGGCCGGTTCTTCTTCGGCCGATTCAGCGGCGCCGGTTTCTATTTCCGGCTCATAATCGGCCGGCAAATCCTGCTCTTCCTGTTCGGTCAAGCCGTCTTCGTGTTTGTGATGTTTCTTACTCATAGTCGCCTTCCTTTTCCGGCAGTGCGTTCCACGCGCTGATGCTGCCTTCCAGCAAGTCCCCCATAAATTTAACCAAAGACATTATTTTGGTGTACTGCATATGTTTATGGCCGATAATGCCCAGCATGCCCACCGTTTTGTCTCCCACGCGGTAAGCCGACGAAACGATGCTGACATTTTGCAGCTCTTTCATTTCGTTCTCGCTGCCGATACTGACGGCCACCTGTTTGCCGCTGCGACGCAAATCTTCCATTTTTTCGGCCAGCAGACCCGACAGCCGCTGCCGCTCTTCCACCACACGCAGCATTTGTTTGAGGTCTTCATAATCGGCCTCTTCGGTGTTTTCCAACATATGCCCGATACCGGCCACATAGAGTTCGTCCTCAGAGGTCTGCGGCTTCTGCATATCTTTAAGCACCTGCACGGCCAAATCCGCCACGTCGGCTATTTCGCGGTGGCCGGATTCTATGTACTGCCACAAAAATTTTTGCGCTTCTTTCAGCGTCAGGCCTTCTATTTCCTGATTAATCAGGTTGCTTAAAAGGCGCAGCTTGGCGGGGGCCAAATCATACCCCAGACGCACGGGCCAGTGCCGCACGGTGCCCGATTCGGTGACCAGCACGGCCAAAATAAGACCGGGGCCCACGGGCAAAAAGTCCAGCCGGCGCACCACTTGGTCGTCGGTGTTTCCTGCATACACAAAGCCCGCCGCGCCCGACAGCCGCGCCAGCAGGCGCGAGGTCTGCAGCATCACATTATCCAGCTCGCCGACGCGTTCGTCATATTGTTTTTCAATACGCTCGCGCTCCTGGGCGGCCATGCGCTGCACGCCGGTTAAATAGTCCACATAATAGCGGTAGGCTTTATCGGTCGGAATGCGGCCGCCGGAAGTGTGCGGCTGATAGAGGTATCCTTCCTCTTCCAAATCCTTCATAATGTTACGGATGGTGGCACTGGAAATATCTTTCAGCGCGCTGGACGCAATCAGCTGAGAGCCCACGGGACGGCGGTTTTCCACAAACTGCTGCACCACCCAGCGCAGGATTTTCTCTTTTCTTTCTTTGGCCACTTCCGGTTTTAATATTCTCATATTTTCCGTCCGCTTCCGTTTAAACTTCCGATTTTATTTTAGCACTCTTTCTTTTTACCTGCTAATATTGTAAACAATTATTTTATTTTTGTCAACCCCTTTTTTAGATTGCTAATTTTGAACGCGGGCCGCGCCGCATTCCCCGGTCAAAAACCCCTCTCTACAGCCAGTATAGAAAGAGGGACAACAAAGGACAAGAAAGTTTTTGGATTAGAACAAGCCTTTATGTTTTTCGGGCTGCAAACCCGTTCAAAGTCCGCCGCCAAAAAAGATAAAATATATATATGGAATTTATTGACTCGCACGCACACATTAATGACGAAGCCTTTGACGCAGACCGCCGGGAAGTAATCGCACGCGTTTTTGAAAGCGGCGTATATAAATTTATAGAAATAGCCTGTGAAAAAGAGGAATGGGAGCCGGCCCTGGCCCTGTGCGCCCAATACCCCGCGCAGACCGCCGCCGTGCTGGGCGTACACCCGCAGGTGGCGCAGACGTATGACGCATCCGCGCGGGAGAAACTGCCAGAACTTTTTAAAAATCCGCACGCGACGGCGGTGGGGGAAATCGGCTTGGACTATGCTTATCTGCACGCCTGCCCCAAAGAGGTGCAGCTGCGCGTCTTTGAAGAAATGCTGGCGCTGGCCGGCGAGCTGCAAAAGCCCATTGTGCTGCATGTGCGGCGCGAAGCGGAAGATTATGAGCCGTACGAACAAACCTTTTCTTTGCTTAAACACGCCTGGCGACCGGCGCCCGTTAAATATCCGGGCGTACTGCACTGTTTTTCCGCCCGCTACGAAGAAGCCAAACAGGCGCTGGACCACGGCCTGCTGCTGGGGATAAACGGCTGTTTTACCTATAAAAAGAACGAGTATATCCGCGAAGCCGTCAAAAAAGCCGGTGCGGACAAACTGGTGCTGGAAACGGACTGCCCGTACCTTTCCCCGCAGGGCAAACGCGGCACGCGCAACGACCCCTCCAATATCCCGCTGATTGCGCAGTGGGTGGCGGACTACTTAAATATGCCCGTGGAAAAGCTGGCCGAAATAACCACCCAAAACACGCTGGATTTATACGGGCTGGAATAATTTCCGTTAAAAAAGCCGCCTGCAAAGGCGGCTTTTTCATATACAGGCAAAGCAGTTAGCCGCCCGTGCGTTCCTTTTTCACGCGGTCGGTGACCAGCTTCTTAAACACGCGGCCGCGCTCTTCAAAGTCTTTAAACTGGTCAAAAGACGCACACGCCGGAGAAAGAAGCACGATATCGCCCTTTTTGGCCTTGGCGAACGCTTCTTCCACCGCACGTTCCAGGGTGCCGCAGCGCGTAACGGGGAACTCCCCTTTCAGCTCGCGCTCTATTTTATCCATACATTCGCCGACGCTGAATACTTCTTTGCAATAGGCTTTCAGATACGGAAGCAATATTTCATAAGACGCGCCTTTATCCCGTCCGCCCAAAATCAGCCAAATATGCGGCGTTTTGTCAAAAGACTTCAGCGCAATAACCGTGGAATCTAAATTCGTGGCTTTGGAATCATTGACGTACACCACCCCGCGGTGATAGGCAAAAGGCTCTATGCGGTGTTCCATAGCTTCAAAACGGTCAAACACCGTTTGGATAATCGGAGCGGGCACGTCTACGGCCAGCGCGCACAGGGCGGCGGCCATGGCGTTTTCTACATTATGTATACCCTTGAGCTTGGGCGGCTTTATATGATATCCTGCGCTAAAAATAATTTCGTCCCCGTCAAAAAACACATCCGTTTTCAGCGGGTGGCTGGGCTTGGCGGAAAAGGCGCTTAAAGATGCTTTCAGACCGCCGGACAGAGCGGCACAATAATTATCGCCGCCGTTTAAAACGGCAAAATCATTGCTGCGCTGGTTTTTAAACAAGCGGGCCTTGGCTTTTATATAGCCTTCCATGCCGCCGTGGTGTTCCAAATGGTCGGGCGTGATATTGAGCAAACACGCCACTTTGGGGCGGAAGAAAGTGCTGTCCTCCAGCTGGTAGCTGGATACTTCCAGCACCAAAAAATCGCCTTTTTTCAGTTCATCAGAGCAGGCGGACACCGGCGCGCCGATGTTGCCCGCCACAAAAACCCGTTTGCGCGGGGCCAGGCGCGCGCAGTATTCTTTTAAAATTTCCCCCAACAGGGCCGTGGTGGTCGTTTTACCATTGGTACCGCTAACGGCCAGCACAGTAACGCCTTTAGGCGCAAAAGCAAGCGCCACTTCCAGCTCCGAAAACACGGGGATTTTGCGCCGGCGTGCTTCTTTAAGCACGGGGCTGTTGGGCAAGATGCCCGGGCTTTTGACGATAAACCCGCAGCCAAACACTTTTTCGCTGTGGCCGCCGGTTTCCACTTCCGCCTGCGGCGGCAGCCCCAAAGCGGATACGTCTGGCATGAGGTGTTCCTCGCTGATCAGCACACCAAATCCGTGCCGCGCCAGCAAAGCCGCGGCCTGCCGGCCGCTGCGCCCCAGACCCAATACGCAGGCTTTTTTGCCCGTAAATTTTTCCGGTTTAAACATGTTTTTCCCCAATGGCTTCCCGCGCCGTCTGCTGATCTGAAAAAGGCAACACTTCATGGCCTATTTTCTGGGTTTGTTCATGGCCTTTGCCCGCAATAATCACAATATCGTCTTTGTGCGCGGCGTTTATGGCTTTGAAAATGGCCGCGCGGCGGTCCGGCTCCACTTCATAATTAGAAAATCCGTCCATGCCTTTTTGAATGTCGGCAAAAATCTGTTTCGGGTCTTCAGTGCGCGGGTTGTCGTTGGTCAGGAATACCAAATCGCTGTTTTGGCACGCCGTACGGCCCATCAGCGGGCGTTTAGTGCGGTCGCGGTCGCCGCCGCAGCCGAACACCGTAATAATGCGCCCTTTCTGAAAATGTTTTATGGTTTGATACGCGCGCTGCAGGGACTCGTCCGTATAGGCAAAATCCACAAAGACAAAAAAGTCCTGCCCCCCGTCTATGCGCTCCATGCGCCCGGGTACGCCCGCCAGCTCCGCCAGTCCCGCCAGGGCGTCTTTTTCACATACGCCGTTGGCTTTGGCAATACACAGCGCGGCCAGCGCATTATATACATTGTGCCGCCCGAGCAAACGGATTTGCCCCGGCAGGCCGTTCACGGTGAATTTTGTGCCGTGCAGGCTTTCTTCAATGTCCGAGGCCGTATAATCCGCCTCCGTTTCCAGCCCGTACGTCAGCAGGCGCACTTTGCCTTTTAGCATGTCTATCAGCTGCCGCCCGTAGGGGTCGTCTGCATTGATAACGGCAGTTTTGTGCGGCTTGGTGTTCTGCGGGGACAGCAATTCTTCAAACAATTTTTTCTTGGCCGCAAAATAATTTTCAAAGGTATGGTGAAAATCCAAATGGTCCCGCTGCAAATTGGTAAACACCGCCGTGTCAAAATGAATATGCCGCACGCGCTGCTGCTCCAGCGAATGCGAAGACACTTCCATCACCAGCGCGTCGGTTTGCGCGTCCTTCATTTGTTTTAACAGCTTAAACAGCGGCAGGGCCAGCGGCGTGGTATTGGGCGCATCCTGCACCACGCAGCCGTTAATGCGGTAATTGACCGTGCCCAGGACGGACACTTTTTTGCCGGCGCGGGTCAGGGCGGCCTCAGCTAAATACGCAATACTCGTTTTGCCTTTTGTACCCGTTACGCCCGTGATGTTTAAACTGTCCGAAGGGCGTCCGTAAAACGCATATGCCGCGTCTGCCATGTCTTTGTCCATATCGTCAGACCGGAAATACGCCGCGCCACAATCCGCCGGAGCAGGACGCGCCGACACAATCAGCGCCGCCCCCTTTTTTACCGCATCCGGTATAAAAGCGTTGCCGTCATGGTGCACTCCTTTCAGCGCAAAAAAAGCGTATCCCGGCCGTATTTCGGCGGAATTATAGGTCAGTCCCGTCAGGGTCAGCCCGCGGGATGCGGCAAAATCAAGCACGCGCGAAAACATATGTATATATTATCAAATTGCTACAATAGGCGTATGCCAAAAAACAAAACTTTTTTTGAAAATTTATACCGCAAATACAACCGCCGCGGCCTGGTCAGCCCCGACCCGCTGGAATTTCTGCACCGCTGGGACAACACCGCCGACCGCGAAATCGCCGCACTGCTGGGCGCGTGTTTTGCCTACGGCAACGTAAAAGCCATCATTAAAAACTTAAATCTGCTTTTTTCCCGCATGCCTTCCCCGCACGCCTATGTGCTGGCCTCTACGCCCGCGCGGCTGAAAAAAGATTTTGCGGGGTTTAAATACCGTTTTACCACGCAGGACGAACTTTGCCGCTTCCTGCTGTCTGTACGGGACATACTTAAAAAATACGGTTCTTTGGAAAAGTGCTTTACCGGCGGGCTGGACAAAAACGATGAGAATGTCTGCCGCGCGCTGGCGCATTTTGCCCGCTGCCTGCGCGCGCGGGGAGAAGTGGGCACCCTGGTGCCGGATCCGGATAAAGGCAGCGCCATGAAACGGTTAAATTTATTTCTGCGCTGGATGGTGCGCCAAGACGAAGTGGACCCGGGCGGCTGGCAGGTTTCGCCGCGGCTGCTCATTGTGCCGCTGGACGTGCATATGCACCGCTGCGCCCGAGCGCTGGGGCTGACCCAACGGAACGCGGCCGATATGAAAACCGCGCTGGACATTACCCGCAGCCTGGCCAAATTCTGCCCGGAAGACCCCGTCAAATACGACTTCTGCATTACGCGTTTTGGCATACGGCCGGATATGGACGAAAAAACGCTGACGGACAAAAATGCGGGCCAAAAATTTTCTTCCCGCCGGAGACGAGCATGATACGCCGCTACGGTCCCGCGCCTTACCGCGTGCTTTTTCTGCACGGCGGACCGGGTGCGGCCGGTTCCATGGGAGGGGCCTGCTTGGAGCTGGGCAAAACCTGCGGCGTGCTGGAGCCGTGGCAAAGCAAATATTCCGTAGCCGAACTGACAGAGGAGCTGGACGAACAAATCCGTGATTTTGCCTCCGCGCCGGTAACGCTGATTGGGCATTCGTGGGGGGCGTGGCTGTCTTTGTTATACGCGGCGACACACCCGCAAACTGTTTCACGGCTGGTATGGATAGGCTGTCCGCCGCTGGACGAAAGCTACGCACCGCTGATTAATGCAAGGCGCATGCAAAATTTAACAGTGCAAGAAGCCAAGCAATTTGCAAAGGCCCTGGAAATTTTGGAAAAAGGGCCGGAAGAACAAAAAGCGCAGGCGCTGAAAACGCTGGACGCGCTGGCCTGCCGGGCAGATGCCACAGAGCCGCTGGAAGACAACACGGATATCCCCGCTCCTGATGAAAAGGCTTTTGCCGCCGTCTGGCCGCAGGCCGCGGCGCTGCGCGCCCGGGGGACTTTACTCAAAGCCGCACAAATGCTGGCCTGCCCCGTTACCGTGATACACGGGGAAAATGACCCGCACCCGCCGCAGGGAGTTACCGCGCCGCTGACGCGCCTGCATATTTCTTTTACCGAAATCCTGTTGCCGCGCTGCGGGCATACGCCGTGGGCGGAAAAATACGCGCGAGAGCCCTTTTTCCGCGCGCTGCGCGCTTTGCTTTAGACCTCCCGATTGTCTTTATATCATTTTGTCCGCCAATTGCGCGGCCATGCCGGCCAGGTGCCGGCGGATTTGCGGTTGTTTAGTTTCCAGCAGCGGCAGCAGTTCGTGACGTATCCAGTTGCGGGTATACACATCGTCAAAATTACTTTGGTCAGTAACGCAGGGTAAATGGTTTTCCTTTAAATATTCCTCCACCTCCGCGCGCGTAATACATAAAAGCGGGCGCACGATTTCCACTTTTTTATTTAAAGGCCGCCGGATGGGAATGCCACACAGCCCTTCGGCGCGCGTACCGCGCAAGAGATTTAAAAGTACGGTTTCGGCCTGGTCGTCCAAATGGTGCCCCAGTGCAATTTTGGAAGCGCCCGTCTTTTTGGCCGCTGCGGCAAATGCTTCATAACGGGCTTTGCGAGCGGCGTGTTCCACGCTTAAATCCAGCTTTTTGGCCAGCGCTCGCACGTTTTTTTTGTACAACAGAAACGGTATGTCCAGGTCCCTACACAAAGCCCGGCAGAAACGTGCGTCCGCATCGGCATCCGCCCCGCGCAGGCCGTGATGTACGTGTACAGCAGCCAGTTCAAAGTGTTTTTTCTCGGATAAATAGCGTAAAAAATGGACCAAACACACCGAATCCGGGCCTCCGGACAGCCCGGCCAATACCGTTTCTCCGCGTTTAAAAAAGGAGAAGGAAAAAGCCAGCAGATTTTTCCAGGTTTTTGCGCCAAAAGTTCTGTTACCCATATAAAAAAAGTATAATAAAATAGTTAAAGGTATACCAAATGAAAAAACGTATTTTAATTGTAGAAGATGAATTACCCATTCTGCAACTACTGACTATCGTGCTGGCCAAAGCAGGCTATGAAGTACATACCTGCCAAACTGGACGCGATGCTATATCGCGCATGAAAGAAATCCGTCCGCATCTGGTGCTATTAGACGTCATGTTGCCCGGACTGGACGGACGGGCAGTAGCCTCCATTATGGAACAGGATGATGAACTGAACGGCATTCCCGTTATCGTTACTTCAGCATTGGTGGAATCGGAGCACATGTTCCAGCCTTTCCCGCAGGTAAAGGCCTTTTGCGCAAAACCTTTTGTACTCAAAGACTTGGTTGCCACCGTGAAACAATGCTTAGGAGATGCATAAATTTTTCGGAAGAAAAACCCCGCACAAGTTGTGCGGGGTTTTTGTTTTGGTTAATTTTGAGAAGACAATTGCCACTGCGCATAATGCTTCCAAAATTCTTCCAAGGTTTCCTGCAGTACCCATTCAGGGTCTATTTCGCGGCCCAGTAATTTTTTTACGCTGGTATCGGTTGTTTTTTCAGGCCTGTTGTTTACATTCAAATTCGCACTGACAGCCAGCCATGGGGTTTGTCCTTCCGGCTCCAAAATTTCAGTCCGCACGACGCCGATTTTTTTCCAGCTTTTTGTTTCCACGTCCCGGGCCAGCACCTCGCCGCTGCGGCTTGTTTTGGTTTTAAAATGAAAAAGGGTTTCCAGCGCTTGCGCCGCCGCTTCGGCGGCCCGACGGCACAAACCGTCCGTGACACGCACTTCTTTTTCAGGCTGCAACAACAGCGTAAAATATACGCCGCCGCGCCCGGCATGCCAACCGCGGCCGTTTTGGCCCCAGGCTGCGGTCTGTTCATACGCCAGCACCAGTGTGCCGTGCTCACAGTTCTGCGCCGCCAATTCACGGGCCAGAGTTTGCGTATTATCCAATACGTCTACGCTGACCATGCGGCCCACACACGGCAAAGAAAGGGTTATGTCTTCCATAAATATATTTTACCAATTAAATTATCCGGAACAAAATGTCCTTATCCGCCAACGGCCTGACAAGCGTCCGGGCGGCTTTCTGCGGGGATTTATCATCCGTGTTTCTTTTGTCCGGCTTTTGAGCCTGACCGAAACAAAATGAAGTTATTTAAGTTTCATTTGTTTCAGCTCAAAGAGTCTGTCGCGCAAATCCGCCGCCAGTTCAAAATTCAAATTATCCGCCGCTTCGCGCATCTGCCGTTCCAGCTCGGCCGTAATTTTGCCGATATTTTTGGCCGTCGGTTC
>CALUVA010000028.1 GCA_944324105.1 uncultured Elusimicrobiales bacterium | reverse complement strand
GAATCCACCTCTGCCGGCCTGCTGACCATCATGCCGCTGATCGGCACCCTGGGTGGTATTTCCGCCGGCTGGATGGCCGATCATTTCTTCAAAGGCCGCTGCACGCCGGTTAATATTTTGTTCCTGACGCTGCTGATTTTTAGCCTGTGGGGCGCGTATGTGTTTACGGGCCACGGCAGTTATTGGCTGACGGCCGTATTTTTGGCGTTGGTCGGTTTCTTTGTGGACGGCCCGCAAAACCTGGTCGGCGGTGTGCAGACTTCCCGCATTACAGTGCAGGAATCCGTTTCCGCTGCGTGCGGTTTTACCGGTATGTTTGGTTATCTGGGCGCTTTCCTATCTGGTATCGGCGGCGGCTGGATTTTGGAAAACTGGGGCTGGTATGGTATTTATATGACCTGCGGCGTGTGCTGCGTGATTGCCATGTTCTTTGTGGGACTGACGTGGAGAAAAGAAGCCGCCGGCAGAACCAGTAAGTAAAATCTTCCTAAACCCCCGCTTCGGCGGGGGTTTTTTGTGGACGGGAATTTATGAATCTAATATATTTTAATGGGAGTTTTGTGGGGCCAAAAATCCGTGTGATATAGGACTTTTGGCCCTTTTCCTTGTCTCCGTAAAAGCGCAGAATATACATAGAGGTCTTCTATGCGCCAAATTATCACCATTGTCTTATCGTTTTCTTTGTTGTTTCAATCCGCCGCACCGGCCTTGGCGCAGCTCCGTCCGACCTTCTCTACAGAAAATATAAAAAAATATCTCAAAGACCCGCTCAGGCCGTTTCCTACTGACAATCTCTATGTAGCCCGTACAGAGCAAATACGCCGGGTTGCGGAGCAGCAACTGCAGTTTGCACAGGCGCGGGAAAAAAAACGCGGTGATTTGCCGCGGGAAGTTCAGGAAGCTGTCCTCGTGCTGACGGCGCCTGAATCGGCAGACGCACTGCCTGAAAAGCAGACTTTTTCTAAAGAAGAACAGGAAGCCGCCGCAGCGGGTTTGGCCTATGTGCAAAGTCTGAGTGAGCGCATTTATGATTTGGGAAAGCGGGACATAAATGCCGCCTGGGATTTGATAGAAGAAGGACTGCCCGTGTTTGCCAGCGTAGGCGGGGTGAACCGCGAAATAAAAGAATGGGCTTCACAGGTATTGCGGCACAAACTGGAACATGACGGAGCGGCTTGCGAAACAGCGGGCTTTTGGAAACATTTAAACGGTGGGGACGAAAAAAGAAACCGGGACTGTGAATCGGTTTTAAAAGCCGTCAGCGCTTTGGCAGTGCTCGGGCAGAGCGGAAACAGTGCAGACGCCAGAGCCATCGCAAAAGTTTTAAACAGAGGATATAGCGGGCCCATGGGACCGGCGGTAATTATGGTGGCCGGCACCGCTTTGTATGCCATGGAGGCCGACGATCTGTTGGTGGCACAGCTGCACGAAGTGAGCATGCGGCAGCCTAGCGTTGGGTTATTGGGAAAAGATTTTTCCTTTTTGGTTTTGCAAGATTATGTCAAAGCGGCCAAAAGTATTTGGGAACAGGGTGACTGGGGGAAAGGAGAGGATTATGCTTATTATCCTACCCAAAGCCGCGCGCTGGGTAATGCCTGGACGGATTTAGGAAAATTTTTGGGCGAAGAAGCCTCTCTCTCCGGTTCACAGGGAGCCCGTGCCCAGGCAATTATCCGCCGCGTGTTTTCTTCTGTGGTTACAGCGGATCGGCACGGCGTGCTGGGGCTGAATTTCCCTTCATTTGTCAGTGGAGTTTTATCCGGTGGATATCGTTTGGAACCCATGGGCAAACAAGGCTATGAACTGGACCAAAACGGCAACGCGTATTATACGAACACGCAGGAAAATTGGGATCGGCTGATGCAAAATCTGCAGTCCTGGCATATCAATTTAACGGGCTGGGCTGCGATAAAAATGTATTTTCAGGGGAAATCCAACCTGGATCCGTATACCAAAACAGCCGTAAACAATATGTTGGTGGATATATACAAACAAAGCGGAAATACGACGGAAATTAAAGGGTTTGCCAGAAACGGAGGCCCGACGGAAACGGAATTAAACAGTTATCAAAACTGGCAGACGGCTTCCCGGGTGGCCGGAGCGGCGGATACGGCGTTGGCCGTGGTGGGGACGTTGGCTTTGGGGGCCGGTGCAGTCAAGGGAGTTGTCGGAGGTGCGAGGCTGGTGGGTCGTTTAGGCCGTACCTTTAAGCTAGCGCGTGCCGGCGCCGCTGCTTCCGGCATGAAATTTACAAGCAGCTATGCGCGGGTGGTACATTTGGGCCGTATGCGAAAGGCTGCTGCCGCGCGGACTTCTGCCAAAGCGGTTTCGGCTTTGGCCTCTTCACAACAAACCTCTGTTGCCGTTCCCGTGTCGGGTAAACAGAAAGTCAAAAGTCACAATTTCTCTGCCGACAGATCAGAAAGGAGCTTCGTTTCCTCCGAAGTATCCGGCATGTATCCGTCCGTGATACTTAAACGCGGCAGTCTGATAACTCCGGAAATAAAGCAGAATATTCTCAAAGTAGGCGGAGAGGATTTGCTGCGTACGGTGGAACGAAAATTGAATCTGTTGGATACACCTGCTCCGGTACGCACCGTACGCAAATCAGGCAAAAAAGCCCGGCGTGAGGCCCAGCGCGCGGCGGCCGCCGAAAAGAAGGCCAAACGCCAGAAAGTGCCGTCTGTCCCGAAAGGCGCACAGGCTGCCGTCCTGCCTCGCACGCACAAAGCCTTTTTCCAGCAGGAAAAATCCCTTCTGTTGCGTTACCTGCGCAATACATACGGTCTGACTCCGGACGCTTTAAAAGACATGAGTCTTATCTTGTCCCGCGCTGAAACGCTGCCGGACG
This sequence comes from uncultured Elusimicrobiales bacterium, assembly GCA_944324105.1. Taxonomy (GTDB): domain Bacteria; phylum Elusimicrobiota; class Elusimicrobia; order Elusimicrobiales; family Elusimicrobiaceae; genus Avelusimicrobium. The sequence goes on along the minus strand of CALUVA010000028.1, from coordinate 11,001 downwards.
GCATGGCTTTGAAAAAAGCCGTTTTTGCGCGGATGGAGGAATTGCTGGGGCGTAAAGATATCCTGCTTAAACGCTATGCTTCGTCCGTCAAACGCAGCAGCGCCAAGCCTTCCGTACGGCTGTATTATCTCGGAGATAAGGAGCAAATCACGTTTTCATCATTTGAGCCCGCCCAGATTACTTTGGCGTTGGAAGAGCCCCTTCAGGCGGGTACTTTGCGGGATTTGCCTTCTGTCATTCAGCGTGTAAACAGTGCCAGAACTCCGTGGCATATGAGTGAGAAAGGCGTGGCTAGTATCAGCTGGCAAAACAGCCACCAGAAAATAACGGCCGGAGATGTGTCCCGTCTGTACAGCTATTTGTTGGAGTGTTCCGCTTATCGGCCGTGTTTTTATGAATTTAACGGCGGAAACACGCTGATGCTTTACCGGGCGGACAAAAAACTCTGGCTGCGCGTTGGGGAACATGAAGTGGCCAATAAATTTCACTTGCATTTGCATACGGATAAACTCTTTCCCGCAGAGGGGGGTATTCACAACGGAATGGAAAGAATGGTGCTAAATTACCGTATTCCGCTGACGGATGTGCAGTATGTCCTTCGTCCGGCTTCCCGTGCCGGCGGAAAGGGGGGCTATGACGCGCGTGTGGTACCAGTAAATCAGACACAGAGTTACCGCCTGTTTGTGATTGATGCCCTGGAACAGCTAAAAAGCGCCAATGCGGTGTTGCCTCTTCCATAGGACTTTTTTCTTTGCAAGCCTGGGTCCAAAGGCCCTGGTTGTTCATGTTGCTCTTTTTTATACTGAAATTAGAGAGGACTAGATTAGACATTGCGCATATCTTAAAAACAGGGGAAAATATGAAAAATACCATGTTTATTTTGCTGGCTTTGCTGTTACCGGCCTGCGTTTGTGCCCAGCAGGACGTACAGACGCCCAAACATATTTTACGGACACTGGATAAACAAATCCAGAAACAGATGACCATCGGCTTGCATCGTGCCGCTACAGAGGAGTTGCTGAATCTGCTAAAATCTCCGCAGGCCAAAAGAACACAAAACCTACAGCGTCATGTGCGCCACTTGGTAGAAGCCGGGGCTAACGTTAACGGACAGGATAAAGACGGAAACCGCGTGTTTACGCTGGCTTTGCGCACCGGCGATGTTGATACGGTCAAATACCTGGTGGGAAAAGGCGTGCGTTTTATAAATTTAGCCTGCCCGGGTGCCGGATCCGATTATCTGACTGCCTTGTCCAAAAAGAGTTTGTGCCAGAATGGAAAAGCCCTCCGCGAGCCGCTGGTGTATGCCAACGATGTAGAACTGGCCAAATTTTTCCGCGGCCGCAAAGAGGCTGCCGCACGCCCCAGCATGCCCGCTTTGGCGGAAGCCGTGTCTGCTGGCAATGAAGCGCTGGCTAAGTATTATATAGATTGGTTTGGTGTCAATATTTCCAACCGTGAAGACCGCCGTACGGCCTTGCATGTACTGGCGCAGCGCAATGATTTGGGAGGAGTTAAATTTTTGCTGAGAAACGGAGCCAATCCAACGGCCAGAGATGCTTTTGGGCGGACCCCGGCAGCCGAAACTTCTTCTTCCGAGATTCAGCAATTGCTGAATGTTGCCTCTGAAAATTGGCGCCTGGATTTTCCGCTGCATCGTGCCGTACGCAAAAATGACGTCAAAACGGCTGCCCTGCTGGTAGATGCCGGTGCGGATATAAACGAAGGATTAGCTTCTGACGGCCGCACGCCGCTTATTGATGCAGCGCGGTTTAATAAAAAAGATGCCGTGGACTTTTTGCTCAAAAAGGGTGCGGACGTGAATAAAGCTTCCTCTCAGGGCTATACGCCGCTGCATTGGGTGGTGCTGCAGAGCAATGGTAAGCTGTCCATGCTCAAACGTTTGGTGAAAGCGGGGGCCGATTTGAACGCACAGGATGAGCAAGGAAATACGCCGTTGTATTATGCAGTAAAATATGGAGAAGAACTAAAAGTTGGATATCTGATGAGAAAAGGCGCCCGTGCCGATATTAAAAATAAAGCAGGAGAAAGTGCCGCCCAGTTATTGGCTCAGAAGGCTGCGGCTGCGGCGGAAGCACAGCGCTGGTCCTATCTTTCCCACTGAGTTTGTTACAACAAGCCCCGTTTTGCAAGGCAAAGCGGGGTTTTTTATGTTTAAAATCAGGTACAATATACATATGGATGCGCAGACAAAAAATTTCCGCAGCGGATTTGCGGTGCTGGCAGGGCTGCCTAATGCGGGCAAGTCCACCTTGTTGAATGCTTTGGCGGGTGGCCTGCTTTCCCCCGTGACTGATAAACCCCAGACTACGCGCCAAAATATTTTGGCTATTATTGAAGGGAAAGATTCCCAGGTGGTGTTTGTGGACACTCCGGGGTTTTTGCATCCGCGCTATAAACTGCAGCAGACCATGGCCGCCTGCGTAGACCGTGCCGTGGGAGAAGACGCCGATTTAGTTCTGCTGCTGGTGGATGCTTCCGCGCCGGATTTGCCCGCGCATAAGGATTTGTTTGAGAAGATTTCCCATGTGTTCTGTCCCGTTTATTTAGTGTTGACTAAAACAGACCTGGTGAGCGAACCTTCGGCTGTGTCAGCCGTAGAAGAAGATATCAAAAAATTGTTGCCAGCTATTTCCAAAGTGTTTAAAGTCTGCGCACCGCGTGCCGAAGGGGTGGAAGCGCTCAAACAGGCGGTTGTTTCCGCCATGCCGCCGGGGCCCGCTTATTTCCCGCCCGGGCAGTGGACGGACCGCTGGGAGCGTTTTTACGCGGCGGAATTTATCCGGGAGCAGATTTTTAAGCTCTACCAGAAGGAAATTCCGTACAGCACTCAGGTGGAAGTGGAAAAATTTACCGAAGATTTGGGCGACAAAAATTATATCCGCGCCGTGATTCACGTAGAGCGGGAAAGCCAAAAACCCATTCTTATCGGAAAAGGCGGCGCGGCCATTGCCCGGCTGCGCAAGCGCGCACAGGCGCGTATTGAGCAGTTTTTGGGTCGCCCGTACCGTTTGGAACTGCAGGTAACGGTCAGCCCGGACTGGCGCAATAATACGGATTTGCTGGAAAAATTCGGCTACCTGGAACGTTGATTTTGCCCCGCCGCAAGGCGGGGTTTTTGCATTTGTTCCCCGCCGTAAATTTGCTATCATATACCCATGACGAAGAAAGAAGGCATTTTGGTCGTATGCACCAACCGCAAGGCTTATCACGATTATTTTATTTTGGAAACCTTTGAGGCCGGGCTTTCCCTGCTGGGGCCGGAAGTAAAATCCGTGCGCCAGAAGGAAGTGAGCCTGGAGGGGGCTTTTGTGCGGGCGGAAAACGGCGCGGCCGAAATTTTAAATATGTATGTCAAACCATATAAATTTAATTCCCTGTCAGAGCCGGACCCGACGCGCCCGCGTACGCTGCTTTTAAATAAGCGCGAAATACGCAAACTGCACGCCGGAGCCCAAATCAAAGGGCAGACGCTGGTGCCGCTGGAGATTTATTTTAAGCGGGGCTGGGCCAAGGTAAAAATCGCTTTGGCTAAGGGCAAACATTTATATGACAAACGCGAAAGCTTGAAGAAGAAAGACTTAAACCGCGAGATGGAAAAAGGATTTAAAAATTCCATTCGTTTTTAATGCCTGCGGAGGAAATATGGAAAAAATGATTGCTGATAAAAAAGCCGTTTCGGAGATGCTGGACAAACTGGCGCGCGAAATTGTGCAAAAGCATCCTGCCGCCGCATCGTACTGCCTGGTAGGCATTAAAACGCGCGGGGCGCATATTGCCAAACGGCTGCAAAAACGCATTGCGGATCTGACCGGCGATACTCCTGCGCTGGGGGAGTTGGATATTTCTTTTTACCGGGACGATTTGACGCTGGTGGCACAGGATCCGCGTTTGAACAGTGCCTGCGTGGGAGTAGATTTTAACGGTAAAACCGTCATTTTGACCGATGATGTTCTTTATTCCGGCCGTACGGTGCTGTGTGCGTTAAATGCCCTGGCCGCCGCCGGCCGCGCGGCAAAGGTGGAATTTTTAGCGCTGGTGGACCGAGGGCATCATTGCCTGCCCGTTTGTGCCGATTTTACCGGGTGTACCGTACCGACGGAAAAAGACGATATTATCCATGTGCATCTAAAAGAAAAAGACGGCGACGACTGTATTATGCACAACATTGGCGGACAGCTCAAATGCTAGGAGTCTTTTGGCACAAAATAGTTTTATCCGCGCGGTAAATTTCCGGCGGGAAAATGAAATTCTTGCAAAACGCGGCGCAATTTTCTACAATATATCTTGTGATGGGCGGGTGGCGGAATGGCAGACGCGCACGGCTCAGGACCGTGTGGACGAAAGTCCTTAAGGGTTCAACTCCCTTTCCGCCCATTCTTTTCTTAGGTCTGCGGTATGAAAAAGTATGACTACTATCGCCCTTCCGCCTCTTCCTTGGGCCGGAAGAAAAAGTACCGTCGGACATCTTCTGTTTCCTTTTTTAAACCTCTTGTTTTTTTTCTGATTTTTGCGATTCTGTGTTTTGCCGCTTATGCGGGTGTATCCAAAGCCTATAAAGCTTTTTCCGCTTCACGTCTGGGGACTTGGCAGGCCGATGGTGCCACCGTATCCGGAGCCGACGGAGAGTTGGCCAAAGAATTGCAGGCAGCGGCGAATAAAAAACTCGGTCAAAATTTTTCTGTTTCTGATGCGGTGGATTTCCAGGCGCAACTGGCTAAAAAGTATCCGCAGCTGCGGGATGTTTCCGTTAAAAGGGGGCTGTTGTCAGGTAAGCTGAAAGTGTCCGTGAAACGCCGTGAACCGATAGCTAAATTTTTACTTCCGGGCGGAGCCGTGCGTTTTGTGGATGAAGACAGCACTGTGTATGCCGATCCGAACCCGGATCCTCTTCTGTCCGTGCCGTTTGTGGAACTGCAGGGAACCGTACCTGATAATCTGGGGACGGAATTTGTGGATCTGATACAAAGCGCCGTGAAGCTCAAAAAACATCTGGACTTCGCATTTTTGCGTTTTAACACGGACAAAAATACTGTACGACTTTATTTGCCCAATGATACGGTAATTCTGTTTGGAAAAGCCCAGAATCTGCGTGCAAAAGCCCGCCGTGCCGCTCAGATAGAGGCGGTATTCGCCCAGCGGGGGCTGCCTGTGCCGCATGAATTGGATTTCACGTATTTTGACGACGGAAAAGTTTTTTTAAGACAGACGGGCTATTAATTTTTATAATATACATAATAAGCTTTTTACCAGCAGGTGATTTATGGCTAAAACAAATATTATCGCGGGGCTGGACGTCGGTAGCGGAAAGCTGACGGCCGTCGCCGCGGCGCACGATTTTGAAACAAATACTTTACAAATCCTGGCCGGACGCAGTGTGCCCTGCAAAGGGGTGCGCGGAGGGGTTGTGTCAGATATCCGTGAAACGTCCGCCGCCGTGACTCATCTTTTAGGCGGCATAGAGCGCGAACTGAATAAAGACATCGGCAGCCTGTTTGTCGGAGTGCGCGGAGCCCATTTGGAATCTTTTTGTAACCATGGTACCTATAATATTTCCCGCATGGACAAAGAAATTACTCAGGCGGATATGGAGCTAGCCGTGGAAAATGCTAAGGCTATGCCGATTAAGAATGACAATGAAATCGTTAACGTCATTACCCAGGGCTTTTCCATTGACAAGCTGCGCGGCATTAACAATCCCGAAGGGATGGAAGGTTCCCTTTTGGAAGTGGATGTGCATATTACGACGGGCTCTTCCACTCATTTGAACAATTTGGCCAAGGCTATTCAGCGCCCCGGGTATAAAATAGACGGCACTTTTTACGGCCTGGTGCCTCTGGGGGACTGCGTGCTGACCCAGGAAGAAAAAGAAATAGGGGCTATGATTATTGATTTGGGCGGGGAAACTATGTCCGTCGGTATTTACATTGACGGCATTTTAAAGTTTTCCCGCGATATTCCCTACGGCTGTGATCTGATTACCAGCGATCTTTCCCGCGTGCTGCATACCAGCCGCCAGAATGCGCGCGAAATCAAAGAAAAATACGGCGTGGCCTTCCCCACATTTTTAGATGAAGAAGGCGAGGTGCCCGTGCCGTCTTTGGACGGGCGCAGTAGCCACAACATCAAAAAAAGTTATATTTTGGACATTATCCAGCCGCGCGTGGAAGAATTGTTTGAGCAAATCCAGCACTGTGTAGCTACCTCCGGCTACAAAAATTTCCCCGTTGTGGGCGTACTGACTGGCGGCGGCAGCCAAATGCCCGGCATGACTGATCAGGCCGTCAATATTTTGGGTCTGAAAGAGGTGCGCCGCGGTGTGGTACAGCGTGATTTGGTTACTAGCGATGATGAATTTTTTGATCCAGTTTACAGTACGGCTATGGCTTTGACAGTGTACGCGTCAGATAATTCGGGTTATGACGATTATGGCCGGGATTCCTATAACAAAGGCGGTTCCGTTTTTGGTAAGCTGGGTCGTATGATAAAAGGACTGGATATTTTTGGCGGTTGATGCTGACGGAGAAAGTATGAGCGATTTGTTTATTCCGGCTGATTTGTTTGAAACAAAAAAGGCCAAAATTAAAGTGATTGGTGTGGGGGGCGGCGGCGGAAATGCCATTAACCACATGGTCAACTCCGGCCTCAAAGACATCGATTTTATTGCCGTTAATACCGACGCTCAGGATTTGCGCCGCAATAAAGCCCCGTATCTGGTGCAGGTGGGGGAAAAAACCACCAAAGGCTTGGGGGTGGGGGGCGACCCTGAAAAAGGACGCCGTGCGGCCGAAGAATCCAAAGAAAAGCTAAAACTCATTATTGGACAGACCGACTTGCTGTTTATTACCGCCGGAATGGGCGGAGGCACCGGAACGGGCGTGGCTCCGTATCTGGCCAAACTGGCCAAAGAACTGTACGGGGATGATTTGTTGGTTATTGGCGTGGTCACCCGTCCGTTTAATTTTGAAGGATATGTGCGCGAAAAACAGGCCGACGAAGGCATTAAAGAAATGCAGAAGTATGTGGACTCCATGATTATCGTGCCCAATGAAAAGCTCTTTGCTAATATTGACCCCGAAACCTCGTCGCGCGATGCGTTTAAAATGGTAGATGAAGTGCTGCTGCAGGCCGTAAAAGGCATTGCCGAAGTGATTACAAAGCCCGGCGAAGTAAATATTGATTTTAACGATATTCGCAAAGTGATGTGCCACTCGCACAAGTCCCTTATCGGCATTGGTGAAGCCAGCGGTCCGGGGCGTCATTTGGCGGCGGTGAAAAAAGCCATTTCTTCGCCGCTGTTGGAAAATGCCGACATTCGCGGCGCCAAAGGTTTTATCGTGCATTTTCTGGCCGACGAAAACCTGACGCTGATGGAACAGGGAGAAGTAATGAACCTGATTCGCCAGTACGCCAGCAACGATTCCATTGTGATGTTCGGCCATTCGTACGATTCGTCGCTGAACGGGACATTTAAAGTAACGGTTATTGCCACCGGTTTCAGTCCTGAAAAAGCCACTATGTTTGATGCGCGCCGTCCGCTGGAAACGCCTGCGGCGACCGAAAAATACGATTTGAAAAAAAATGTGTTCGCCACTTTTGAAGAACCTAAAGCAAAGCAGGAACCTCAGGACGATATGCTGATTCCCGCTTTTCTGCGCCGCAAAAAAAATGCGAATAAACAGTAAAGGAGGAAGTGTATGGCGGTAGGACTGCAAAGTTTGCTTAGAACCGTAGTGGACAATAAAGCCAGCGGTTTGCATATCCGCGGCAATTCCAATGCATATGTGCGTTTGAATGGGAAAATCAAACCCATAGACGATTCTTTTGTTTCTAACGAAGAAGCCAAAAAAATGGCTTATGCCTGTATGGGTGAGCGCGAGCGCAAAATTTTTGAGCAGTACAGTACGGTAGACTTCTCTTTGGACGCCAAGTCTTACGGCCGTTTTCGCTTTAACGTGTTCCGCCAGTCGGGCAAAATCGCCATGGCGGTGCGCCACATTCCGCTGAAAATTCCTTCTTTCAAAGAGCTGAGCCTGCCGGAAGATACCTTGAAGAAAATTGCGGATAACCGCCGCGGTCTGATTATTGTTACAGGGATGACTGGTTCGGGCAAAACCTCTACCCTGGCGGCAATGATAGATTATATCAATCGCAGCCGCAACGGACATATTTTAACTATTGAGGACCCTATCGAATTTGTCCATACGGAAAGCCAGTGTATTATCAGCCAGCTGGAGTTGGGGGTGGATACTCCTTCTTATACGGGCGCATTGCGTGCCGCCATGCGTCAAGATCCGGATGTAATCATGATTGGGGAGCTGCGTGATACGGAAGTGATGAAGGCCGCCATTTCTGCGGCGGAAACGGGACAGCTGGTGCTTTCTACCATGCACACCGTGAACGTTACGCAGACGCTGGCCCGTCTGACGGAAGCATTTCCTATTGAACAGCACCAGCAGGTGCGTTTACAACTTTCTGAGTTGACCCGCGGTATTATCTGTCAGCGTCTGCTGCCCACGATTCAGCCGGGTATGACTCCTGCGTTGGAAATCATGGTCAGCACGCCGCAGGTGCGCAAGTTGATTTTGGAAAACCGCTCCAGCGACTTGGTTAAGGCCTTGCAAAACGGCGATTATTACGGCATGAATACTTTTGACCAATCTTTGGCCGCTTTGTATAAGAGTGGTAAAGTCGATATGGAACAAGTCATGGCCGCTGCCACCAGCCCCGACGCGCTGATGATGGCCATCCGCGGCGTAACTGACAATTTGGAGGAAGCGTGAGCCGCTTAAATGGGCCCGTGGTGGCCATAGACGGCACGGCCGGTACTGGCAAGTCTACCGTCGGACGGGCGGCCGCTCAGCGTCTGGGCTATGGTTTTTTAAGCACAGGCGGACTGTACCGCGCGTTGGCTTATAAAGTTTTCCAGGAACATATTAATCCCGCCGATGATGCGGCCGTGCTGGCCGCTGCCCAAAGCCTGACATTTCGGTTTGAACGCCAGCCGGACGCTACGCTGAAAATGTTTGTAGACGGTGAATATCTGGGAGATAAATTAAATTTAGATGAAGTCGGTCAGACCGCCAGTAAGGTTTCCACGCATGCTGCTGCGCGTGCGGTGCTGACAGAAAAGATGCGCCAGGCGGGACAGGACGGCGGTATTATTTTGGAAGGGCGCGATATCGGCACAGTGGTTTTTCCGGATGCGGAAGTAAAAATTTATTTGACCGCCGCGCCGGAGGTGCGTGCCGACCGCCGTGTCAAACAGCTGTTGTCTCAGGGGGCACCGGCGGATTATACACATATTTTGGCTTCCATTAAAGAGCGCGATTTGCGCGACACTACCCGCGCCGCCTCGCCCCTAAAGCCAGCGCCGGACGCGGTGCAGATAGACACTTCGGACATGAACCGCGATGAGGTCGTGGAGGCCGTCGTAAAGGAAATCAACAAGTATGCTGCTTAATTTGGTAAAATTTAGTGCAAGGGTGTTCTTTAAAACATTTTATGATTTTAAGGCGGACGGTTTGGAAAATATCCCTAAAACCGGCGCCTTAATTATTGCGGGCAACCATTTGTCCAATGCCGATCCACCGGCCATAGGGGCTTTTGCCGGCTTGGTGCGCGATTCGCGTTTTATGGCTAAAAAAGAGCTTTTTTCCGTGCCTGTTTTGGGCTGGTTTTTCCGCCATTGCGGTTATATTTCCGTAGACCGCAAACGCGCCATAGGCGACTACGGCGCGCTGGAGGGAGCCATAGAAGCGTTAAACCGCGGGGAAAGTATTGTGATGTTCCCCGAAGGGACGCGATCCAAAACCGGCAAGCCACAGAAACCCAAAAGCGGCGTGGGGCTGCTGGTGTATAAAACGGGTGCGCCCGTTTTGCCTGTTAAGGTGGAGGGGACTTTCGGCTGGCCGTGGGTGCGCAAAATCCGCGTGAAATTCGGCAAGCCGTTCACCCTGCAAAAGGATCCCGCTTTGGATCACAAAGCGCAGTATAAACAATTTGCCAATGAAATAATGGACAAAATAAATTCAATTACTATCTAAACGGAGGTAACGCGCCCGGGCCCGACGGGGCGGGGCGCAAATAAGGACTTATGACGACGACTAACGAAGAAATTAAACAAACCGAAGAAACAACCAATGAGCCCGAAATGACCATGGACGAGTTGATTGCGCAACAAGAGTCTTTATCGGAACATCTCAATAAACGCGAAATTGTGGAAGTAACCGTCGTACAAATTACGGGGGATTATATTTTGGTGGATACCGGTGCGAAAAAAGAGGGTGCCATCGCCGTAAGCGAATTTGACGGTAAAACGCTGCCCGCCGTGGGCGAAAAAGTTTCCGCCGTGCTGGTCAAACGCGGCAATGATGAAAGACATTCCATTTTATCTCATAAAAAAGCGCTGGAAATGCAGGGCTGGGACATCTGCAAGCAGGCGTATGAAAACAAAGAACGCGTCAAAGGCGTCATTCTGCAAACCGTCAAAGGCGGCTATATTGTGGAAGTGTTCGGCGTAAGCGGGTTTATGCCGTTGTCTTTGTCTGAACTGCATACCGCGTACAAACATTATCTGCCCGTCGGCGCGAAGATAAAAGCGATGATTGTGGAGTTTTCCAAAGAAAAACAGAAACTCATCATTTCGCGCAAACAGGTGCTGGAAGAGGACGAAGCCGTCCGTCGCACCGAAGTGCTGGGCCAGATTAAAGAGGGCGACGTCCTGCGCGTCGTGGTGGCCAAGGTGGACAAAGACCGCTTATTCCTGCGCTTCCATGGCATTGAAGGCGTGGTGAATTTGGAAAATATCGCTTGGAAAGAACCCGAAGCCGCTTTGGCCAACTATCGCCGCGGCCAGCGCCTTAAAGCCAAATTGCTGAAACTGGACAAAGAAACGCCGCGCTTGGAATTTGGCCTCAAACAGCTGTTCTTAAATCCGGCCGACGCGTTGAAACGCCGCTATCCGTATAAGAGCTCCGT
>CALUVA010000027.1 GCA_944324105.1 uncultured Elusimicrobiales bacterium | reverse complement strand
TAAATGAGGAAACGCCGAGTAAGCCGACATCCATATATATGCAGCGGCAAGTAACCTGCTGCGGAGACGGACAGACCACTACGGAACCTGGCACCGGTGAATGTACGGACGGGGAACAATATACCTCTACTAAACTGGAAGATTTGTGTAATGGTATTTGCGGCAATAAGGTATATTTGTGCCAAAACGGCAAATGGAATGCAGTCGGCTGTTCGTTGCGTTCCGACAAAGAATGTTTTCCTGGATATCCCAATGAAACAAAATGTACTACCCAATATGGCGTAACTATTTGCAAGGAATATACGTGTAATGATTTGTGTGAATGGGTGGAAGTCACAAAAGACGAGAAGACGTACAAGTGGTCTACGGAAGGGCTGAATTATTCTTGGGGAAATCTCGCCATTCCTCCCGGCGGTGTGTGGAATACGGGAGGCACCAGTTTGGTTGAAACCACGACGGATATTAATGTGTGCTTAAAATATTTTCCCGGTACATTCCCGGGAACGGCGCCCCAGAGCGTGGCCGGTAAAACTTGCAACGCTTCCCTGTTGAACCATACGTATGCGTCTTCCTGTCAGCTCAATTGTACTTATCAGGGAAATACCACAAACGGAACCTGTACTATTTCCTGGGTGGGCGCACGCTGCGTATACGAATGATATTCATAGAAAGCCCCTGTCCGGCTCCCCGCCGGACGGGTGTTTATACAACCCCGCACCGGTTTGCCGGCGCGGGGCTTTTTGAGAAAAGAATGTTGCTGCAGAAAAAATACTGGCGCGTCGTGTTTGCGTTTTATACAATAAACATATGCGTTTTGATAAATACCAAGGGCTGGGAAATGATTTTGTTATGGTGGACGCGCAGGCGGCACAGATTGCCGATTTTGCGCGCGCCGCGCGTGCCGTGTGCGACCGCCGCTTCGGTGTGGGAGCTGACGGCCTGGTGCTGTTGTGGAAGCAGGGAAACGGCGTAAAAATGCGCATTTTTAATTCCGACGGAAGTGAAGCCGAAATGTGCGGCAACGCTTCGCGCTGCGTGCCTCTTTTTGCGCGTGAACGCGGGTGGCTTAGCGGCAGCAAACTCACTCTGAATACCCTGGCCGGGCCGATTGTAACGGAAATTACTGATGAGAAAAACAATTGGGTCTGCGTGGATATGGGGGCTCCTCGTCTGACGCGGGGGCAAATCCCCATGCGCGGCCCGGCGGAAGAAAAAGCCGTGGACGTTTCTTTGCAGGCCGCCGGCCAAACCTGGCAGGGGACGGCCGTATCCATGGGCAACCCGCATTTTGTCATTTTTGTGCCGGATGTGGAGAGCCTGGATTTAGCTTTTATCGGGCCTCAGATAGAAACGCATGAAAATTTTCCGCAGAAAACCAATGTGGAATTTGTCCAAAAATTAGATGGCCAAACACTGCGCATGCGTGTATGGGAGCGCGGCGCGGGCATTACCAAAGCCTGCGGTACGGGTTCCTGTGCCGCATTGACTGCGGCGGCGCTGACGGGCCGCACGGGCCGCCAGGCACATATTATTTTGGACGGGGGAATTTTGCAGGTGCAGTGGCGCGAAGACGGCCATCTGTTTATGACGGGCCCCGCCCAAAAAGTGTTTACGGGGGAATATTTGGAGAAAGTATGACGCTGATCAATGAAAACTATTTGAATTTGCAGGGCAGTTATCTGTTTGCCGAGGTGGCCCGCCGCACCGCCGCTTATAAGGCTGCGCATGCCGGGCAGGAGGTCATCAGTCTGGGGATAGGCGATGTCAGCCGTCCGCTGGCCCCCGCCGTGGTGGAAGCGCTTAAAAAAGCCAGCGAAGAAATGGGCCGCGCCGAAACCTTCCGCGGCTACGGACCTTATGAAGGGTATGACTTTTTGCGCCAAGCGATTGCGCAGCATGATTACCGCGCGCGCGGAGTGGACATTGCCGAAGATGAAATCTTCGTCAGTGACGGGGCCAAAAGCGATACGGCTTGTTTTCAGGAGCTCTTTTCTCAAGATGCCGTCGTGGCCGTGCAAGACCCGGTGTACCCCGTGTATGTGGACAGCAATGTGATGGCCGGCCGCAGCGGGGCTTTTTCTGGAGGAAAGTTTTCCCGACTGGTATATTTGCCGTGTACGGAAGAAAATCATTTCGCTCCCGTACCGCCAAAAGAACACGCCGACTTGGTGTATTTGTGCTCCCCCAACAATCCAACCGGAGCGGCGATGACCAAAGAACAACTGCAGGCCTGGGTGGCATGGGCGCACCAAAATGAAGCCGTTATTTTGTACGACTCGGCTTATGAAGCGTTTATCCGGGATGAAAAATTGCCGCGCAGTATTTTTGAAATCCCCGGGGCCAAAAACTGCGCCGTGGAATTCCGTTCTTTTTCCAAAACGGCCGGGTTTACCGGTACGCGCTGTGCCTATTGCGTGGTGCCCAAAGAGTTAAAAGTATGGGATAAAGAAAGCAGGGAGCATTCCCTCAACGATTTGTGGATGCGCCGCCAAAGCACCAAATTCAACGGGGTATCTTATATGGTGCAGCGCGGGGCCGAAGCCGTATTCAGTCCCGAGGGACAAAAGCAAGTCCGGGAAGTGATAGACGGTTATTTGGCCAATGCGCAGGTGATTTTGCAGGCTTTGCGCGGTGCGGGCTTTACCGTATATGGCGGGGAAAATTCGCCGTATGTTTGGCTGAAAACGCCGCACGCCATGAGCTCTTGGGACTTTTTTGATTTGATGTTAAATAAGCTGCAAATTGTCGGTACGCCGGGCAGCGGGTTTGGGCGCTGCGGGGAGGGGTTTTTCCGCCTGACGGCTTTTAATACCCCACAGCTGACGCAGCAGGCTGCGCAGCGCATTGCCCAATTTACCTTTTAAGGAGACAGATTATGAAAAAATATGTTAAAAGTTTAGGTTTTACGCTGGTGGAAATGCTGGTGGTGGTGCTGATTATTGGCATTTTGGCCTCTATAGCTATTCCTAATTATGCACGCAGCATAGAAAAATCACGTGCTACCGAAGCTATGAATATGATTAAAGCCGTCAACGACGCCATCTATGCGTATGCCGCTGAAAAAAATGATTGCCCTGCCTCTTTTTCCAAAATATTGGTGGAAATACCAGGAGACAAAGTATCTGATGTAATGATCCGCGGTAAATATTTTACGTATGTTTTAAACGGGGCCTCCAATTCCCCTATCCCGGGGACCGTCTGCCCCGGTTTGTTGGCTGAGCGTAACAACGGGGATGTGTACCGTATATGGAACCCTTATCGTACCGTCAATGGCAAACGTTCTTTGGCTTGCAACGGGGATAATGACCGGGCACAAAAAGTATGTAAATCTATGGGTATTCTGGTAACCGATCAGCCGTAATTTTCACAAAAACAAACAGCCGGCCCTTTTTTAAAGGGCCGGCTGTTTGTTTGCTATTCATTAATCTTCCAGATACATCAGCAGGCGGCCGGAGACAAAGGACACTTCACAGTGTTTAGCGCATACTTCGTTGGAGGTGCCCAGGGTCAGGCCTGCTTTCCAGTGGGCGTTTTGCAAGGGATATTTGAAGCCTTTTAGCGTAACGCCTTTACAGGCGGACAGAGGCAGCAAGCTCATGCGCGCACCCGGCCGCGCCGTGAATTTCAACCCGCGTACCAGCGGGCGCATAGTCCAGCCATGGCCGTAAAAAACGATGTCCGTGCGTTTGGCATAGGAAAAAGCCGCCAGCAAATTCCCTACCGTAAAATCCAGGCGTTTGCCCGCTGCTCCGGCCACGGCGCAAGCAGTAAATTTTTTGCGCGCCAGCCAATGCAGGGCTTTGTCAAAATCGGTGTTGTCCTGCCGCGCCACCTGTATAAACGGTATATTTTTAAGCATGCGGTGGGCACGGGGGGAGGCGGAGTCCAAGTCCCCGATGACGGCGTTTGGGATAAGGCCGGCTTTCAGGGCCGCGTCGGCCCCCGCGTCGGCGGCCAAAATAAAGTCCGCCTCTTTGGCCAGGCGTTTGAGCAGGGCGGGGAAATTTTCCCCGTTACAAATCAGTAATGCTTTTGACATAACTCTTTCCCTTGCGCAAGTTAGACAGCAGTATCAGCGCCCCCGTCAGTACGCCAATATAGAAGGGGTCAAACCGTTTCCAAAATTCCGTCAGCGGCAGCAGGCGCCACAAGGTCATGGCCGCCGCACTGCACAGCGCGCTGGTAACAAATAAATTATCGCTGATGCGGTGCGGATAAATGTATCCCAGCAAAATGGGCATCAGCAGACACGCCGAAAAATACGATCCCAGCGTAAGCCATATTTCCTTAAAACTTCCGTCAAACAAAAGCGCCATTCCCACCGCCAGCGCGCCAACGGCCAACATGGCGATACGGTTGGAAAGCACAATGTTTTTAAAGCGGTTTCGCAACAGGTCAAAACTTAATGTGTTGGACGCGATGAACAGAAAGGAATTAAGCGTGGAAAGGATAATGGCCAAAATCCCTGCGATGAAAAATCCCCGCAGGCCCGAAGGCAGCAGCTGCACGGCGTAAAAGAAATACGCTTCCGCCGGTTCTGCCTGCGGTAAAAGCGCGCGCGCATACAGCGAGCCCGCCGTTGTGCAAATGTCAAAACAAAACCAGATAAAGGTGGAAATCAGCACGCCTTTTTTGACCACCTGCGGGCTTTTGGCCGCGAAACAGCGCTGGTAAAAACTCGGGTCAATCAGCGTAGCCAGCGCAATAAAGCCCCATATCAGCGTATTGAGTATGCCGTTGCCGCCCGTCAGGCTGAAATGCGATGCAGGCAGATTGGTCTTTAAAAAACCCAGGCCGCCAAAGTCATGCACGGAAAACAGCACCACAATCAGCACCGAGGAACACATAACAAAGAACTGCACCAAATCCGAAAATACAACCGACTTAAACCCGCCCCACATCGTGTACAGGCACACAAACAGCGTGCCGTAAATCATGCCCTGTAATACGCTCATGCCGAAAGCCATATTCAAAAACAGCCCAAGGCTCAGCACATACGCCACCGGCGTAATGTAGAAAAATGTAAATACCGCTGCCACTTTGGCCGCCTTGGGGCCGAACATATTGCCGGCCAAATCCGGCAGGGTAACGGATTGGTATTTGGCCACTTTTTCCGCGATAAAAAACGCAAAAATCAAATACGCTATATACCAGAAAAATCCCTGCGTGACAAAATTATAAATGCCGTAATTAAACGTAATTTCATTAACGCCGAAAATTCCGCCGTACCATGTGGCCACCAGTGTGGCCACAAACAGCGGCAGAGTCAGCTGCCGGCCCATGAGCAGGTAGTCCAAGGCTTTGTTTTGGGGACGTTTTTTGCGGTAGTGTCCATACAGCGCCGCGGCAAATGTCAGCGCCAGTACGCCAAAAAACACCCACCAGTCCGCGGCGGAAAGATACGAAACTATTTTTAATTTGGGCAGCATATTCTTTTAAAAAAGGCCCCTGTGCGGGGCCTTTTTATTCTACCAAATATAGTACGCCGGTATTAAGAGCAAAAGTGACAGCGCAATTAAAATCACTTCCAGTTTCATAAACCATTTGACCCACGCCGTATAGCTGATGCCCGCCAATGCCAGCGCGCCCATGGTGACGGGGGCGGTGGGGATAATGGGGTTGCCCCAGCCTTCGCCAAACTGATAGGCCAAAATGACCGTCTGGCGCGATACGTCTACCAGGTCGCCCAGCGGAATCATAATGGGCATGGTCAGCACGGCCTGACCCGAGCCGGAAGCGATAAACACATTCAGCAGCGTCTGTACGCCGAACATAGCCTGCGAGGCCAAAATGGGGTGCAGATTTCCCAGTCCCTGCGTCATGCTGTACAGGAAGGTGTCCAAAATGCGTCCGTCTGTGGCGATAATGACGATGGAGCGCGCCAGCGCCATCAGCACCGCCACGCCGATCATGCTTTGCGTACCGGCCAAGATGGCGTCCGTGGTTTCATTGAGTTTAAGTTTGCCGAAATACCCCGCTGCAATCGTGACGCCCAGGAATACGGCGGCTATTTCCGTCATGTACCACTGGTATTTGACGATGCCGTAAAACAGAACTCCCATCCCCGCGGCAAAAGACAGAAACACCAGCTTGTGCGCGCGCGTGAGGCGGAAAGTTTCGTCCACCACCACATCGTTTACGATATTGAGTTCCGCGCGGCGCACCACGTCCATTTTGGCGGTCATGCTTTTGCTGGGGTGCTTTCGTATTTTTTCGCCGTACCAGGTAAAAAACGCCGCCACCACGGAAGTAAAAATAAACCATACGACCACGCGGTATTCCCAGCCCGAATACATGGGCAGCTGGGCAATAGTTTGCGCTATGCCCACGGTAAACGGATTGACAAACGCCGAAGAAAACCCCGTAAACGCGCCGATAAACGGTATGGCCATGCCTACCAGCGTGTCATAGCCCAAAGACAGCGCCAGCGGGATAAAAATGGGGATAAAAATCAGCGTTTCTTCTTCCATACCGAACACCGCCCCGCACAGCGAGAACAAAAACATGCAGGTAGGTATAAACAACACGCGGTATTTGGGGTGCCTGGCAAAAAAGAAACTTACTTTTTTTATCAGCGTATTGACCGCACCCGTACGTTCTATGACGGTAAACAGTGCGCCCACCACCAAAATAAACGCAATAATTTCGGCGCACTGGGCAAAGCCTTTTATTGGCGCCTGCAGCGCCTGGCCTATGCCTTGCGGGGCGGCGTCCACCGTGTGAAAAGAGCCCGCCACGGCATAGGTGCGGCCGTCTTTTTCCACGCGGTCATACTGTCCGGCGGGCACCAGCCACGTCAGCGCGGCCACGGCCAGCATAATGCTGAAAATCAGAAAATAGGTATTGCAGAATTTGGAGAGAATGCTTTTCATTTTTGTTTTCCTCTGTGCGGCGCCTATGCGCCTTTTTTAAATAAAAAGCCTCCCGCCGGCTCAAACAAAACAAAATGCGGCGGGAGGCAAAAATGCTTATTGCCAGTGCATGAAATACGGCGGCACCAGCGCGGCAAAAGACAGCAAATACATCACAATCAGCAGCGGCAGCAGCCATTTGAGCCACTTGCCGTAAGCGATTTGCGCAAAGCCGATGGCGGCGATGGTAACCGGATCGGTGGGGAAAATCATGTTCAGCCAGCTGCCGCCCAGCTGGAAGGACAGCACCATGGTCTGGCGCGTAATGCCTATCAGGTCGGCCAGCGGGGCCAGGATGGGCATGGTCAGCACGGCTTTGCTGGAGCCGGAGGGAATAAAGAAGTCTATGACCGTCTGCAGCATCATGGCCGCCCAGGAGGCGACAATCGGGTGCAGTTTGGATATGCCTTTGGACATGAAGTTCAGCATGGTGTCCAAAATCTGCCCCTGCTGGGCAATCAGGATAATGGCCTGGGCAAAGCAGAGCAGCATGGCGATAGACGCCATGCCGCGCACGCCGTCAAAAAAGCTGTCGTTAAACTCACTCATGGACAGGCCGCCCACAATGGCCGACAAAAAGCCTACGCCCAAAAACAGCGCGGCGATTTCGCTGATGTACCAGCCGCTTGCTTCCAGGTCCAAAATCTGCATCAGGTCCCAGCCCGTAAAACCTTTGATAAAGTCGCACAGCTGCGGTTTAAGCACTCCCGCAATCAGCCCCAGCATGCCCAGACCGAATACGATTAGCACCAGCTTCTGGCGCAGGGTGATTTTTTCCACGGTCTGGTTTATGCCCAGTTCCTGGCGTTTGGTCAGGTCAAACTGATAGGTGATGCTTTTGGTCGGGTCTTTGCGGATTTTGCGTGCGTACATCATCATAAACGTGATGACCACCGCCGTGCACACCGCCCAGATAATCAGACGGTAGCCCAGGCCGGAGTACAGCGGTACCTGCGCAATGCCCTGTGCAATACCCACCGTAAAAGGATTGGTAAACGCGGCGGCAAAGCCCACGCCCGCGCCGACAAACGGAATGGCGGTGCCCAAAGCGGAGTCATAGCCCAAAGACAAGGACAGCGGGATAAAAATGGGAATAAAAATAAGCGCTTCTTCGCACATGCCAAACGTGGCCCCGCACAAAGAGAACAGAATAACTCCCAACGGAATGAACAGAAACTTAAACTGCGGGTGCTTGGTAAAAAAGCGACTGGCTTCTTTAATGCCGGCGGTAATGGCGCCCGTTTTTTCCACTACGGCCAATACGCCGCCGATAACGAGTAAAAACACAATGACCAGCGCGGTGTTTTCAAAGCCGTGTATGGGGGCCTGCAATACGTCAAAAATCCCCTGCGGGTTGGCCTCCACGGCGTGATATGTGCCCGCCACGACCACCTGGCGGCCGTCCACATCCATTCTGTCATACGCGCCGCTGGGCACAATCCATGTCAGCGCGGTCACCAACACGATAATGCTTAAAATAATGGCAAACGTGTTGAGCTGGGGCAGTTTCCACTTCAGTCTCATTTTCTGTTTCCGTAACCTCTCTCAATAAAATAAAAAAGACAGTTTTTTACCTCTGTACCACCCGGCTGTCCGCAAACGGATACCATAGGGCCCTGTAGGGTCGGCTCACTGCCAAGTACAAAAATAAAAAACTGTCCTGCTACATATATTTTACTAAATACGTCCGTTGTGTGCATTTATTTTTTGTGCGGACGGCAAAGGCATTTGCGGAGCGGGAAGGATAGAAAATATCCGTCCAGTTTGCTTGAGACCGTGGCCGTTTATTGATTGAGAAGGCTGTTTAAAACGCGTTACAGTTGACTTGTTTTTTTTTTTTGCTACATTTTCTAGGCCGAAGAATGAAAAAGGCTCTTAAATGCTTTGCGTGGTTTATAGCGCGTTTTAGAAGGTTTTATATAAATATTACGGAGAGAACTATGCTTTTTAAAAAGCAGTCCGGCTTTACACTCATTGAACTTTTGGTGGTGGTACTTATTATCGGAATATTGGCCGCCGTAGCTATGCCCCAATACCAGCGGGCGGTTCATAAGGCCCGTATCAGCGAGATATTATTGCTGCTGTCACAGGTAGAACGGGCACAGGAATTATATTATTTATCGGAAGGGAGTTATGCAAAAAATCCTGCTTATTTAGATATAGATTTCAGCCGTTCCGATTGCCGACAAACAAGCGACGGGAGTTTTTTGTGTGACGGATTTAATTTTACTATTAATCACGGTTACCGGGGTGCGGCCATGGCGGAATATTGCCCGGGCGTGAAATATAAAGCGTGTGCAACGGGGAATTGGCGTATGCGCTTTGTTTTTTATTACAAACATGCCAGTGATTATTATGCTCCATATGCCGGAAGCAAAACTTGCGATTGGGACAATACAATATGCCGGATGTTTCCTGAATATTTTAATATATAGTTTTTGCAACATCCGCAAAAAACCCCGCGCCGTTTAGACGCGGGGCGGTTTAAAAATACGGACCTAAAAATACAAATCCCTTTTTCCTTCTTTGATTTGGGAGAGATTTTCGTCTATCATTTTCCGTATCGGTGTACCCTGCGGGAAATTTTCCCGCGTCGTATTTTCAATTAGAGCGTAACCTTTGGCTTTCAGCGCAGCTGGGGCAAAATCCTCCAAATATTCCGCAAAGGTAAACATGGCATTGGGCAGGCAGTGTTTTTTAATCAGCCCGGGCTTAGCCATATCCATAAAGTCTTTGCCCACGCGGCCCAGCCGGTAGCAGCCTGTGCAGAAAGAAGGCATGTGTTTGGCATCTACAATGGCGTCTATGACTTCGGCCAGGCTGCGGTCATCGGTCAGCGTGAACTGGCTGCCGTTTTGTTTGTCATAGGAATAACCGCCCGGGTTGACGCGCGACGCGGCCGAAATCTGCGATACGCCCAGTTCCAGGCAGGCGTTGCGCATGGCGGGGGACTCGCGCGTGCTTAAAATAATGCCCGTATACGGCACCGCCAGGCGGATGACAGCCACGACTTTTTTAAAGTCGTCATCGCTGAGCTGGTAGGGCGGATGCAGGCTGAACTCGGAGCCTTCCGCCGGTTCTATGCGCGGAATGGAAATGGTGTGCGGGCCCACGCCGTAGGTTTTGTCCAGATAAAACGAATGTTCCAGCGTGGCCAATATTTCATATTTATAATCATACAGCCCCAGCAAAGGCCCGATGCCTACATCGTTAATGCCGGCTTTTAAGGCCCGGTCCATAGCGTCTAAACGAAACTGGTAGTCCTTTTTAGCGCCGGCCAGATGCAGCTTTTCATAGGTTTCTTTATGGTAGGTTTCCTGGAAAAGCTGATAGGTGCCGATACCGCATTTTTTGAGTTCTTCAAATTCTTCCTGTACCAGGGGGGCAATATTGACGTTGACGCGGCGGATATTCTGGCCGTTCCAGCGGGTTTCATAAATGGCTTTGATGCTGTCGTATACATACTGCAGTCCTCCGCCGGGATAGGCTTCCCCAGCCACCATCAAAATACGCTTATGGCCCTGTTTAAGCAGTTCGGTAACTTCCTGGTGTATTTCTTCGCGCGTGCTGGCATGGCGTTTGAGGGAGGTGTTGCTTTTGCGGAAGGCGCAGTAAATGCACTCATTGGTGCAAATGTTGGAAATATACAGCGGGGCAAACAGGACAATACGGTTGCCGTAAATGGCTTCTTTGACGTATTTGGCTGTGTCAAAAAGCTTCTGTAAAAGGTTCTTATCGGTAATATTTAACAGTACCGCCGCTTCCCGCAGGGTAATGCCGTGCAAATTTTTGGCTTTGCTCAAAATATCCGTCACTTCGGCGTCCGTATGGGAACGGGCTTCTTCCAAAGTTCGTTGCAGTTTCTCGTCATCAATAATCATATTTATATGATAGCACTTTTGGCGTTGTGAAAGAAAACGGCGGACCGTCTGAAAAGTTACTTTTCCCGTGTGTCTTTCAGTTCGGTGCCCGGGAAATAATGCATGAGTATTTCCGGGTATTCCTGGCCCGCTTCGGCACGCCCGGCCGAGCCCGTCTGGCAAAATCCCACGCCGTGGCCCCAGCCTCCTCCGTAAAAGACAAAGTTTTTCAGTTCGCGCTCTTCATAATGCGGCACCACAATAAAATAAGTGCTGCGCAACATGCCCGGGGCCAGATTACTGCGGATGCTGTTTTCTTTGGTCAGGGTAACGCTGCCTTTGGTACCTTTTACCAGTACGCGGCTGACATAGCCGGAACGTCCTCGCCGCTGCGGGATGATAGCGGTAATGTGCCCGATGTCTTTGCGCTGGCGTTTAATGATTTGGCGCAGGTCTTTTTCATCTATAACCCGTGCCCATCGGTAGGCGGCGCGGCTGACGTGTTTGTCATAACGGCTGTAGGCGTCCTGCGGGTGCTGCAGAAGCGTTTTGAACTGGTAAGGCTGTATTTTGTTAAAATCAAAATCTTTGTAATCGCTGGTCGGTATCAGGTACGGCGTTTCGTACCACCCGGCTTCTTTGGCGCTTTGGGTGAATCCGCCCGCATTGGCCGAGAATACGGCCTCCACGGGTTTGCCTTTGTATAACAATACCTGCCCCATGGTGCTTTCCACGGCGGCGTTGCCCGGTTCGCTTTCGGCGTTTACGCCGCCGTATACCTGACAGTTTTGCGTATCGCACAAATCATAGCCGTAGGCTTTGTGTTTGCCCAAATGTTTCAGCGCATAGGTACGCGCCAGCACGGCTTGGGCACGCAGCGCGTTCATCGGAAAACCCGACGGCATTTCCGACGACATGACCCCCATGAGGTATTCTTCAATATTGACCAGGTTGACGGGGAGCAGCGTGCCGCGTTTTTTGTCGTGGATAATTTCCAGCCGTCCGCGGTATTCTTTGTCGTCTACGCTGGCCCAGGTCATTCCTGCCCCGCTCATGACTTTTTGTATCAGAATAGTGGCTCCTTCCTGTGCAGAGGCGGATTTTGGCGTTACAATGACTGCGCCCGAAAAGGGATAGCGTTTCCCGGCTGGAGACACCAGGCTGGCCTGGCCTTTGTTCAGTTCCGCCCGCCAGGTTTCCTTGGCTTTGCCCATAGCCAGCGTTTTCCCGCTGGCTTTGTTTGTAATACGGAACGGGTGGGAGGGGGTAAAAATCACGCTGCTTCGGTGAGAAGGCCGGCCTCCGGCCGTCGTGCCCAGCGCCACGCGCAGCGGCTGGAGTTTGCCTTCCAGAGAAACAACGGGTTTAACAATGGTGTGAGTGGAGCGTTCTTTATGGGCGGTCAGTTCTTTTTCGCTTTTGGTCAGTTTTGCCCGCAGCCGGACCACGGCGGCCTGCGCTTCCGTGTCGCGCGGACTGGACGAACGCAATATGCGGTATTGGCGGTAAGCTTCATTATATTGTTTGTCTTTTTCCAAGGCGCGGGCGTAATGGCGCCGCGCTTCAGTAAACTGGTGATCGTAGGCCACGGCCTTGCCGAAGGCTTCGGCGGCTTTGTCCCAGTTTTTGTCCGTCTCGTACACTCTTCCCAACAGGTAATTGGATAAAGAGGTGTGGTATTTCCCTTTGGCCGCTTGGCGTAAATTGCGTTCTGCCAACTTGCGCTCTCCCATTCCCTGTTGGGCGCGGGCCAGGTTAATTAAAATAAATTCGGAGCGTTCTCCGCCGCCCGGTATCTGGGAATAAAATTTTTCCGCGTTTTCATATTGCCCGTCTGCCAGGTAAGCCTCGGCGGTAAATTCAATGATGTCTTCGTCCTGCGGATATAACAGGTACGCCGAAGACATAATATCCACCGCCTGCTTGGGGTTGCCTTGTTCCAGCGCAATGAAAGCGGCATTTAAGAATGCATCACGCGCATTTGTTTCTTTGGAAATGGCGATGTACTGCGCCAGCGCGTCGGCGGGCCGGCCGTCAAAATAAATTTCCGCCGTTTCAGCCAACCGGGTGGGCAGGTCTTTTTCCTGGCTCCAGGCTCCCAGCGGCAGACACAGCAAAAGCGGCAGTATCAGTAATTTGGACATATTTATTATAATTATACCAATATGAACACACCCATGCCCCAGTGGCTTAAAGAGATGGTGGGCCGCAACAAGGCGGCCCTGCGCACCCAAACGGCGGAGAAGGCGCAAAGCGGGTTGGACCGCGCCGCGCTGCATACCGTGTGCGTGGAAGCCAAATGCCCTAACCGCGGCGAATGTCTAAACTGCGGCGATGCCACGTTTATGATTTTGGGCGGTATTTGCACGCGTGGCTGCCGGTTTTGTGCGGTAACCAAACAAAAACCGTTGCCTCCCGACGAAACGGAAGCGGACAAAATTGCCCAGACGGTGAAGGACTGGCACATACGCTACGCGGTGCTGACTTCTCCGACGCGTGATGATTTGCCCGACGGCGGTGCGGGGCACTTTGCGCGCGTTATGCGCGCCATTGCCGCGTTAAACCCTGATGTGCTGACCGAACCCTTGGTACCGGATTTCCGCGGCTGTACGGAAGATTTGCAAACCGTACTGGATGCGGGGCCGGCCGTACTGGCACATAATATAGAAACCGTGCCGCAGCTTTATAGCGGTGTGCGCGTGGGGGCGGATTACCGCCGTTCTTTGGATTTGCTGGCCTATGCCAAAAAAGCCGCGCCGCGGATATTTACCAAATCCGGCCTGATGCTGGGGCTGGGGGAAACGCAAGCGCAGGTAAAAGATACGCTGAAAGATTTACGCGCGGCAGGGGTGGATTTAATTACCATCGGGCAGTATCTGGCCCCGTCCAAACAGCATCATCCTGTCTTGCGTTACCCGGAGCCTGCCGAATATGAGATGTGGACGCAGTATGCGCTGGATTTGGGTTTTGCCGGGGCGGCCTGCGGGCCGCTGGTGCGCAGCAGTTACCGGGCGGGGGCTTTGTACCGCCAGGCCGTATTGCACTGTAAATTAAACGCGCAAAATACGGAAAAACAAGTATAATAAAAGAAATGAAACATCTGTTTGCTGTTTTTATATTGTCTTTTTTGTGTGCCTGCGCCGGCAATCCGCCGCAGTGGTGGAATCCGTCCGGCGCTTACGGTTCGGACGGAAAAGAAAATAATGCTTCATCTTCCGCACGGCCTTCTTTGTCCTCTGTGGTAACAGCGGAAGAGGAGGAGCCTTACCCAATGGAGCAAACCATTGAGCCCGCTGTGGAAAGTTATGAGGAATTAAACCTCTCCCCGCTGGGGGCGCCGCAGGAAGCGGGGGAGATTTTGCCGGAAACATCCGCCGCTGCTGCGGTGCAGGAGCCTGCCGGAACAGAGGAAACGGCGGAACTTTCATTGGAACAAACGGATGTGGAGGCGCCATCTTCCGTCCCGGAAGAAGAGTATTTACCTCCGGACGGCTCGCTGCCTCCGCCCAGCGTTTTGCAATAATTGCCCCCGCCTTTTGGCGGGGTTTTTTCTTTAATAAAAGGCTAATGCTTTTCTAACATTTTTCTCTTTGGTTGTCCGACTGTTTTAATTCTTGTTTTTCGATGTTCTTGTTGGATAGGTCCTTTTAAAATGCATAGTACTTGACTTGTTTTTTTTTTTTGCTACAGTTTCGGGGTATAAACACCATTTTATATGAAAAATCCCATCTGGGGCGTTTTGGGCCTGTTTATCTGTGTGTCGTCCGCTCCTGCGGAAACCATAGATGCTGTGTCGTTTAACCCGTCCCGTCTGGGGCGTTATGAAACT
>CALUVA010000026.1 GCA_944324105.1 uncultured Elusimicrobiales bacterium | reverse complement strand
TGTGCGTGCGCGCTGCGCGCGCTGGAGCTGGGCATGGTGGAGCGCATTATCGTCACGCGCCCCATTGTGGAGGCCGGCGAAAAACTGGGCTTTCTGCCCGGGGACATCAACGAAAAAACAGACCCGTACCTGCGCCCCATTTACGATGCTTTTTACGCCATGCTGGGTGTGGAGCGTTTCCGCGCTTTAAAATACGGCAATGTGCTGGAAATCGCCCCGCTGGCCTATATGCGAGGACGCACACTGGAAAAGGCCTTTATTATTTTGGATGAGGCCCAAAACACCCTGCCGGCACAAATGAAAATGTTTTTAACGCGCATGGGCATTAACTCAAAAATGGTGGTCAATGGGGACTTAACGCAAATTGACCTGCCGCAAAAAAACCAAAGCGCTCTTTTGCAGCTGCCCAAAATTTTGAAAGGCGTGCCCGGGGTGGCATTTGCCGATTTCGGCCCCGAGGATGTCGTGCGCCACCCGCTGGTCAAAAATATCCTGCGCGCATATGACAAATGGGAAAAGAAAACCCCAAAGGCGACAAAATGAACATAAACGTTTTCTACCAAACCGACGTGCCCAAGCATCTGCGCCGTACAGGAATGATTAAAAAAGCCTGCCTGGCGGCTTTAAAACCCTGCGCCAAAGAAAATGCGGAAGTAAATATTGTTTTTGTGGATGAAAAAGAAATCCTGCGCGTAAACAAAACCTATTTAAACCACCACTATGTAACGGACGTTATTTCGTTTAACCATCCGCGTCCGCCGTTTGATATCGGTGCGCCGTGGGCGTTTGGCGATGTGTACGTTTGTTACGGTGTCGCGCGTAAAAATGCGCCGCTGTTTAAACACACATACCTGCAGGAAATGATAATGTACGCCGTACACGGATGTCTGCATTTAACGGGCATGGACGACAGCACCCCGCCGCAGCGCGCGGAAATGGACAAAAAAGCGGAACAAATTATCCGCCGGATTGTGAACTGATAAATTTTACCCGCATGCCAAATTTACCAAAACGATAAAACATTTTGAATCGGCCAGCCCACGCATGCCATCCATTTATTTCACATTGTGTTAAAACAACACAGCGCAAACTCTGTGCTTGCGCTGTTGAAATCCAACGCGGCAGAGGCTGTCCGTTTCAAGCCACCGTTACCACTTCCGGTTCCCCGTTGACCAGTCTTAAATATTGCATTTTCCGGTGAAGTCCCACATCCACCGGGATAATGTTACGCCCATTGTTAAGCACGATTTCATTTACCTGTGTGTGTCCCACCACTTGGCGCAACTCGCTGCGCGGGCAAGAAGCCAAAAGATCATCCAGGTCCTCCCAAAAAATGCCGCCGAATTTATCCGTGCCGCTGCGGTGCAAACTGATATTAAAAATCGGATGGCGGAAAAAATCATGCTTAATAGCTTCGCGAAAAATCATATTGGTCAAAATAGCAACATTGTTTTCTGTCAGCTCATCCAGCTGCATCTTAAAAATTTTCATCAACTTGTGCGTTACGCCCGCATGCGTAAACAAGTACCCTTTGTAAGCATACGCCGCGCGAATTTCAAAATCCAGTACCTGCCGTTTCAGCTTATCACGCACCAGTTTGGCTTCTTCTTTATTAAATCCGGAAATCAGGAAATTGCTCATCAGCAGTTCCAGCTCATGGTTGCCTACCAGGCGGATTACTTCCCCCTGCTCATCATTGGCCTGCCGCTGTATTTTATCCAGCAAATCGTCCACCTGCCGCGGCTTAGGCCCGCGGTCAAAAATATCCCCCATCTGCACCAAACGGTTGCGACCGCCGCACCAGTTTAAATCGCCGTCTATCAGCCCGGCATGGCGCAGCATCAGCACAAAAGGCTCGTACTGTCCGTGCACGTCCCCGATAACAACTACCTGGCGGTGTGGTCTTTGTTCTTTCATAAATAATATAATGACAGTATAGCAAAATTCGTGTTTCGGACAGAGGTTGATCCATCTATATGCGCATTTCCCCCCGCGTGCTGAAAGAATTGCGGCGTTTGCTGGGCCCTGAAAACATTCTGACGGATGAAATTTCCCTGGCGTTAAACGGTTATGACTGTTCGCAAAGCCGGCACCGACCCGATGCCGTGGCCACGGTGCACAATACCGCCCTGCTGGAACCGCTTGTCTGCCTGCTCGCGCGGGAAAAAATCCCCTTTGTGCCCCGCGCCGCCGCCACTAACCACGCCGGCAGCTGCGCCGCAGTCCAGGGAGGGGTAGTGTTGAATTTAAACCCGCTGGATCAAATTTACCAAATAGATACCACTTGCGGCTTTGCCGATATGGCCCCGTGTACGGTTACCGGAGATTTGCAAAACGCGCTGGCCCCGCTTGGTTTTTTCTACGCGCCGGACCCTGCCAGCGAAAAAGTCAGCACCTTAAGCGGCAACCTGGCCCAAAATGCCAGCGGCGCGCGATGCCTCAAATATGGAAATACGTCTGATAACACGATAAGCATAGAATTTATTTCCCCTTCCGGGGAAACCTTCGTTCTGCGCCATGACGCGCCGGGACCGGATTGGCTGGGACTCATAGCCGGCAGCGAAGGGACGCTGGGCCTCATCAAACGCCTGCACGTAAAAATATTGCCTGCGCCCAAACATATTAAAACTTTTTTGGCTACTTTTCCCTCTTTAGCCTCCAGCGTGCAAACCGTCAGCGATTTGGTGGCACGGGGCCTAATCCCGCGCTGTGTGGAAGCCATGGATCAAACTACTACGCGCGCCGTGGAAGACTTTGCCCATGCTGGTTATCCCAAAGACGCGCAAGCGCTTTTGATTATTGAATTGGACGGGGATATAAAGCACATTAAACAGGATGCACAAACCCTGGAAGAACTTTGCCGCTCAAACGGCTGTGACACGTTTACCGCCGCCCGGACGGAAGCCGAACGCGAAAAGCTCTGGCGCGGACGGCGCGCGGCTTATTCGGCCATGGCGGCTCTGGCCCCCAATGTGGCGGTGGGGGACGGCACCGTGCCGCGCAGCGAACTGCCGCGCGCACTGGCCGAAGTGCGCAAAGTAATAGACCGCTGCGGGGTAACGGCCAGCCTGCTTTTCCATGCGGGAGACGGCAATTTTCATCCGCAAATCGTTTTTGACGCACGCAATTCCGACCAAACACGCCGCGTCAGCCGGGCCCTGCATGAAATTTTGAAAACCTGTGTCCGTTTCGGAGGAACAGTATCGGGCGAACATGGTATCGGCGTAGAAAAGCGCGCCGTTATGGCCTGCCAGTACAGCCGCGAAACCCTGCGTCTTTTCCAAAAAATCAAACATGCCTTTGACCCGGACAACTTGGCTAACCCCTCCAAAATCATCCCGATTGGGTTTGAGGAAAAGGCCGCGCCCTCCACGGAAAACGATCCCGCGGTGCTGGCGCTGGCGACAGAAATCAAACACCGCTTTGCACAAAAAATCCCCAGCGTCATCACGGGGAGCAATTCCCAGCTGAAAAGCACCGCGGCGCATATTTTATCTGCGGCGCCGCTGCACCGTATTTTGGAAATTGACAAAACCAATTATATGGCAGTGGCACAGGCCGGCGTAAAAGTGCAGGACTTGCTGTCCGAGCTGAAAATGCAGGGCGCGGACGCCAAACTGCCCAAGAGTTACACCGGCACGCTGGGCGGGTTGGTTGCATCCAAAGCGGCGGCGGAATTTATCAGCCAAATTACCGGCATACAGGTCATCCTGCCCGACGGAGACATTGTGGATTACGGCGGAAAACTGATGAAAAATGCCGCCGGCTATAATTTATGCCGCCTGTTTTGCGGCTCGGCCGGCGCGCTGGGCATGATTACCAAACTGACGTTTAAAATATACGCCACTGCGCAGGACCATGCGGCCAAACCCCGGCCGTTATTGTCTTTTACACCGGACAATCTGTTCCGCGCCCTGAAGAAAGAATTGGATCCGCAAGGCCTTTTCCGCTCACCCGCGTTTGGAGAAGAAAAATGAAAAAGAAAAAATTTTCCCTCTCTTCCCCGCTCCGCATCGGCGGCCCGGCCGGAGCGCGCAGCCTAAAAGAAAGCGTGGACTACTGCACGCGCTGCAATGCCTGCGTGCAAAGCTGCCCCTCTTACCTACTGCACAGGGAAGAAGCCTATTCCCCGCGCGGACGCAACCAAATCATACGCCTGCTGGCGGAACGGAAAATAAAAATCTCAGACAATACCCCCCTGATACAGGATGTCACCCGCACCTGCCTGCTGTGTGCACGCTGCACGGCAGCCTGCGCCGGAGCATTACCCATGGCGGACCATGTGCTGGCACTGCGCCGCGCGGCGGGATGGAGTTTTTTGCCCGGGCCGCTTAAAATGTTCCTGCGCCTGCACGGCACCCGGCCCGGAACTTTTGAGCGTCTGCTGTCCCTGCTGCGCCTGCTGCGCCGCCTGGGCTTGGTGCACCTGCTGCGCATAAGCGGACTGTTGCGCCTGCCTGCCCTGCAATGGATACGGCATGCCGACAATATAGTGCCGCGCCGGGCCCATTCCCTGCGGAAAATGCTGAAAAAACAAGGCATCAATCCCCACCCAGAAGAAGCGGATATGCTGTATTTGCCTTCTTTTGAAACCCAATATCTCAACGCGGAACAGGCCCGGGCCGTCCTGCGCCTGCTCAATTCCAAAAGCCCCTGCATCCTGCTAAATATGCCTTCGGGGCTGTTTGAATACATATACGGAGATTTGGCTTTAAGCCTGGCCCAGGCCAAACAACTGTTAACTGTTTGGAACAAACTGGCAGGCAAACGCAAACTGCCGGTTCTGACAGACAGTATAGAAATCTACGGATTTTTAAAGCATTTCCCTGTTTTATTCGCCGCTTATCCGGCCTGGCACAAACGCGCGGAAGCCTTTGCCGCCAAAGTATTGTTTGTAACGGACCTAGCCCCGGCGCGGCCGACGAAAACATCTGCTTCGGAAGGGCTTTGTGCACTGGACACATCATCCATTTTGTACCCGGCGAATGATACCGCCGCCAAAGCGCGCAAAATATTAAAAACACATTTCGGCAAAAATTTTGTAGAGTGTGAGTATAGCCGTTTCGTCACCCCTGCAGGCGGCCTCGCTTTTGTGCGCGGCGCGCAGGCACAGGAAACGGCGCTTGAAAACGTCAAGGACGTCGCACGGCGGCAAATCACACAGGTATATTGCCTGTCCGGTTTGGCCGCCCTGGAACTAAACGCCGCATTGCGCCGGCACTATCCGCAGGCGCGGGCGCGGCACATAGTACAAATGCAGGCAGAGCCATGACCGAATTCAAGAACGACCCCCCGAAACTGTCCGCCGACGAGAAATTAAATTTACTCGTCGAGTTTGGCGCACGCATCTCCAGCGAACTGCGCCTGGACAAGCTTTTGGATATCATCGCCCAGCAAATTACCCGCATGCTCAATGTGGGACGCTGCACCATTTATTTAAAAGACGGCGAAAGGCATGAACTCTGGTCCAAAATTGCACAGGGCCGCGGTTTGGAACATACGGAAATACGCGTGCCGCTGGACGGGAATAATGTGGTGGCCGTGGTGGCGCGTACCGGGCAAACCATTAATTTGCCCAACGCTTATGAAGACGACCGTTTTTCCATGGATGTGGATATGGTGACCGATTTCCGCACGCATTCCCTGCTGGCCGTCCCGCTGAAAAACAATGCCGGCAAAGTGTTGGGCGTTTTCCAGGTGGCCAATAAAGCCGACGGCACCCCCTTTGACAAAAAAGACGAAGGTATTTTGTTATTGCTGGCCACGCTGGCCGCCAGCTCCATTGAAATTGCCCGCCTGTACCAAGACGTGCATGTGGCCCAGCTGGAAACCATATACCGCCTGGCCGTCACCGCCGAATACCGCGACCAGCAGGACACCCGCGCCCACTTAAAAAACATCAGCATTATTTCCTATTTGCTGGCGCTGGCGTTGGGCATGAACAAAAAAGAGGCGGAACTGATTAAAAACGCCAGCCCGCTGCATGACATCGGCAAAGTGGCGCTGGCCGACAATATTCTGTTAAAACCGGGCCGCCTGACACCAGAAGAATTTGAAATCATGAAATCACACACCATTTACGGCGGGCGGATTTTGGAAGGGGCACACTCCAAGGTGCTTCAGGTAGCGCATAAAATGAGCCTGTACCATCATGAGAAATGGAACGGCACCGGCTATCCCAAAGGCCTCAAAGGCGAAGACATCCCGCTGGAAGCGCGCATTATTACAGTGGCGGATGTGTTTGACGCGCTGTGTGTGGAACGCGTGTATAAAAAAGCCTGGAAAACAGATGATGCTTATTTATACATCCTGGGAGAAAGCGGCAAAGCGTTTGACCCGCGCATCGTCGCCGCGTTTAAAAAGATTTATTCTTCCGTACGCAAGCTTTACCTCAACCAAACACCACGGGAGGCAGCCACGGCACCGGCCGAGCAAATCCGCCCGGCGGATAAACCCTCCGTCCCTCCGGGTCAAAACTAATGCTTCGGTTTGTGCCCGCCAAAATTACTACAATATAGTGTCCTTTTGGCTTTCAACCTTAAGTACATATTTTTAAACAGACGAGGAAATGATGGACAAAAAGACCGTTTTAGTGGGCTTGAGCGGAGGGGTGGATTCCGCCGCCGCGGCCCTGCTGCTTAAAGAACAGGGCTGGCGCGTCATCGGCGCGACCATGCTGATTTGGGATCCTTCCCTGCCGGTGCCGCAGGGGCCGCGCAATACCAACGCCTGCCTCTCCCCCGAAAAAGAGGACGTCAGCGAAATCCGCGCACTGGCCGAAAAAATAGGCATAGAATATCTAACCGTGGACTGCCGCGAAGCCTACCGCCGCGCGGTGCTGGACAACTTCCGCTCCGAATATGCCGGCGGACGCACGCCCAATCCGTGCGTGATTTGCAACAGCGTCATCAAATTCGGCGTACTGCCGCAGGCGGCACGCGAACAGGGTATCGCGTTTGACAAATTTGCTACCGGCCATTACGCCCGCGTGGAACAGGACCCGCAGAGCGGGGAATACCTGCTCAAAACCGCCAAAGATTTATCGCGCGACCAAAGCTATTTCCTGCACCGCCTGACGCAGCGGCAGCTGGCACAGGTGCTTTTCCCGCTGGGGGAAATGAGCAAAGACGAAATACGCCAAATCGCGCGCCGTGCGGGGCTGGCCGTGGCCGACAAACAGGACAGCCAGGACTTTTACTGCGGGGATTACAACGACCTGCTGAACTTCCCCAACAAACCCGGGGATTTGGTCCTGCAGGACGGCACCGTCATCGGCCGCCACAACGGCATTTGGGGCTACACCATCGGCAAACGCAAAGGTCTGGGCATCAGCGGTTTTAAAGAACCTATGTATGTGGTGGGCATAGACGCGCCCCATAACCGCGTCATTATCGGCCCCAAAGCGGCTTTGTACTCTGATACGTTACACGCGGCGGAGCTGACCTGGACGCGCGGCCATGCGCCCGCCTCCGCATTTGAAGCCCGCATTAAAATACGTAACCTGCATCATGCGGCCCCCGCCCAGGTAACTGTTAGTGCGGACGGGCAAAGCCTGCAGGCCCGCTTTGCAGAGCCCCAGCTCTCCGTCACTGCCGGGCAGAGCGCAGTGCTCTATGACGGGGACGTGGTGCTGGGCGGCGGCGTAATTTTGTAAACCGAAGCCAAATAAGCTATAATATATAGGCTTGCTAAAGAGCGTTTCGCCGCATAAGAAGCGGCGGAGAGTTTTTTGCTCTTTAAAACGGAAATAACATGTACG
Source organism: uncultured Elusimicrobiales bacterium (assembly GCA_944324105.1). Taxonomy (GTDB): domain Bacteria; phylum Elusimicrobiota; class Elusimicrobia; order Elusimicrobiales; family Elusimicrobiaceae; genus Avelusimicrobium. The sequence continues at coordinate 7,050 of CALUVA010000026.1, read as the reverse complement.
CAATTATTGAAACTGGTGGAAAACAGTACTGGGTGAAACCCGGTCAAGATCTGCAGGTTGAAAAGCTGGACGCGGAAGCGGGCGCCAATGTGGAGCTGAAAGTGCTCTGGGCCGCTGACGAAGAAGGTACCTCGGCAGATACCAAGGCGAATAAAAACGCCAAGGTCACCGCTCAAGTGGTCAAACATTTGAGAGGTCCCAAAATCCTGGTATTCAAAAGAAGACCCAAAAAAGGCTACGAAAGAACGCGCGGCCACAGACAGGATTTAACGCAAATCAAAATCACCGACATTACGCTCGGGTAACTGGAGAGAGGATAAACTATGGCACATACAAAAGCACAAGGTTCTTCCTCTAACGGAAGAGACAGCCACGGCCAACGCTTAGGCGTCAAACGCTTCGGTTCCCAGTTCGTGCGCGCCGGTGAAATCATCGTCCGCCAGAAAGGCACGAAGTTCCTGCCGGGCACCAACGTGACCCGCGCCAGCGACGACAGCCTTTTCGCCCGCGTGGACGGCATCGTAACGTTTGAATGGGCTTACAGAGGCAAAAAACAAATCTCCGTCTATCCCAAAGATACGGAAGCCAAAAAAGCCCCGGCCAAGAAAACCGCTAAAAAAGCGGCGGCCCCGAAGACAGCCAAACCGGCCGCCAAAAAGGCCCCGAAAGCCAAAAAAGAAGAAACCAAATAAGCAGCACGGTTTTGAAACGGCGGGCCGCTCTTGGCCCGCCGCTTTTTTATCTAAACGGCGGCCGGCGCGCCGCAGAGGCGCACTTTTGCTAGAATATGAAAGACAAAGTATTACCCGTTAAGCAGGACGAATGGTCTTATACGGCCACCAAAACCGCCGCGCGGCGCAAAGTCAAGCGCGCCAGAAACAAAGCCAAAAGGGCTTTGTCCAGGCAGTTGCTTAAAGGACTGCCGGAAGAAGGAATGGAATAAAACAGCCTGCGGGATATGCCTGCCGGCCGTTTATTAAGGATATATTATGCAATCAGGAAGCTTTTTGGACCGCGTCAAAATCTATGTCACCGCCGGAAAAGGCGGCGACGGCTGTATGTCTTTCCGCCGCGAAAAATTCATTGAGTTCGGCGGCCCCAACGGCGGCTGCGGCGGCAAAGGAGGCGACGTGCTGATCCAGGGGGAAAGCAACCTGACCACACTTTTGGAGCTGGCCTACAATCCGCACATTGAAGCGCAAAACGGCGAAAAGGGCGGCACCTATAACAAAACGGGCCGCGGCGGGGAAGATAAAATCATCCGCGTACCGCTGGGCACGTTGGTATATAAGGACGGCCAGCTGCTGGGCGATATTACCGCCCAGGGGCAGCAGCTTCTGGTGGCCCGCGGGGGCATGGGCGGACGCGGCAACCAGTCTTTTAAAACCCGAAACAACACTTGCCCGCACATGGCCGAACTGGGCCAGCCCGGGGAAGAAGTAACCCTGATTTTGGAACTAAAAGTACTGGCGGATTTAGGCCTGGTCGGCTTCCCCAATGCCGGCAAAAGTACATTTTTAACGGCTATTTCCAGCGCGCGGCCCAAAATTGCCGATTATCCTTTTACCACCTTAAACCCCAACCTGGGTATTACCATGCACAAGGGCACCTCTTTTGCCACGGCGGATATTCCGGGCATTATTGAAGGGGCCAGCGAGGGCAAGGGCCTGGGGCATCAGTTTTTAAAACATATCGAGCGCACGCGCGTACTGCTGCATTTGGTGGATCCGGACGGATTTGACGGTATGGACGCCGTGCAATCCGCCAAGGTTATTGAGCAGGAACTGAAACAATTTGACAAAGAATTGGCCAAAAAGCCGCGCATTATTGCCGTCAATAAAGCCGACCTGCCTTCCGCGCAGAAGGCCTATGAACAGCTCAAAAAGAAATACAAGAAAAACCCCGTTATGCTGATGTCCGCCGCCACGGGGCAGGGCGTTAAACAGGTGTTGGACGAAGTGGTCAAAATCCTCTCCGTCACGCCGGTGCCGCAGATAGAGCTGGAGCCGCCCGCGGCCGCGCTGCACAAAGTGGAGCCGATTTTCGTCATTGAACGCGACGAAGAAGGCATTATCCATATTACGGGCAAGAAAATAGACGAGTTTATTGCCATGACCAACTTCACCCAGCCCGAGGCCGTGGCACGCCTGCGCGGAATTTTTAAGAAAATCGGCCTGGAAAAAGCGCTTTTAAAAGCCGGAGTGCAGGACGGAGACGCACTGGTGGCCGGAGGAAGGGAATTTGAGTGGAACGGCAGCCTGGACAACGAAGCCGCCCAAAGCCCCGAACACGAAGGCTACAAACGCCGCGAAACCAAAGCCGAACGCCTGGCCAAGCGCGCGGCGCGGCGTAAAGCCAAGCGGGAAGAATAATTTAAAAAGCCTCCGGTAATAACCGGAGGCTTTTATTTTTATTTAAAAACACTTTAAAAATGGTTTTTATTTTTTCTTTGGACGGGACACCGCCTGTACAGCCACCACAATATCTCCATGGTCCTTATTGCTTTTTTTCAAATATCCGTCCGACGCGGCGCGGCGATCCAGTTTATAATAATCGCTTCCCATGACGTTTTCCATAAATTCCGTCAGTTCCCCGTTAAACACGGCAAACATAAAATATTGGCTGGCTTTTTGCCCCGCAATGCGGATGCCCAAATACGCCGAAATAATGCCCGCCAGTTCGCCGGTGTTAGTCATCACCCCTGAGCCACTCATTCCTTCGCGCACGCCAAAATTCTGCGTATAAGCAAAACCCAGTTGGCGCACATAATCGGTAGGATGGGGATTATGTAAGATTTGCCGTTTTCCGTTAAAAATAGAGATGACAGACAGCTCTCTGTTGAGACGGCCGTCCGTATCCCCGAACGTCAGCAGCGGGGGCAGCTCCGGCCGAAGGGCCTGTTCAAACTCTCGTCTTGCCGGAGCATGGGAACGTAAAAAAGCATCAAACTCCTTCTTAGAGACGGACATATTTTGCGTTTCTTTGCCCTGCGGGCGGCGGTAATAACGCATATCGGCATGGGTTAAATCTATTTTCAGCAGGGCAAAATCATGCGCCACTGGCTCCCCTTCATCATATTGCGGATGAATGAAAACTAACGGTTTTTTATTTGTATGTTTTACACTGGCAAACACAGAATAAGGCTGTTCCAGTAAATCTATTCTGAGAGTACAGCCGTCCTGACAGGCCTGTTTAACACAATGAGCTGCCGTGGCGAACCATTTTTTTCCCACACGCGTCGCTTGGCATTTTGAGGCCCTTCCTCCCGGGGAGACAGCATAATATTCAAAAGTATGCCAAAAATCTTCTTTACGGGAATGGACATCTTCGCTGCTGACGGACAGCACCCCCACCTGCCCAAATGCCGCACAGGCTACAAGAACAAAAAATACCCCAATAACACTCTTTTTCATATATGTATTATACTTAATGGCAAAGATAAAAATCCCCACCTAGAGGCGGGGAAGTTAACGGGATAGTTCTCTTTTTAGTTTCTCCCTGAAAAGAAGTTTTTTGACCCCGCGAGAAACCTCCTCTTTTTCCCGCATTTGTCCAACCAATACGGCCATTTCTTCTTTGGAAAGGGAAGCCAGTTCATGCACTCTGTCCGCTATATGAATATAAATCTCCTGCAGGAGCTTTGAATGTTCTATTTCTTTTTCTTGTTCGGCAGAAAGAGTCAAAATCAAAGAGGGGTTTTCCACCAGGCGTCTAGCCTGCACGGAAGCACGGGCCGTCTCCCCGGAAGAAAAAAGCCAAAGCACCAATACAACCAGGGGTGTTTTTCCGGCTGATCTTTTCAGGGTTTGACGGAAAATATTTTTAGACATTGCAGAGGAGGAAACGCGGGAAGTAACCCTAGTAGCGGATACTGGCATGCTCCGTTCTTGTATAAATTTCTGATAATCCTGCTGATAACGACGCATATTTACGTCAAATATACGGTATCTTTCTTTTAAAATTTGCTTTAAACTTTCTACATGACGCCGCTCCGCAGGATTTTTCCTGGCGGCTACTTCCTTACGTAAAATCATCTTATAAATATTTTCCAAACGAACTGCTTCCTTTTGTAACCGTGTTTTCTCCTTGAGCAATTTCTGTGCCTCAGGAGAACGAGACCAATCCGGTACGGGTAGCGCGGCAACTGTCTGGCTTATACTTTTAAAATAGTGCAAATAATAATACAGGAGCTGGCCTCCCACCGCTAAAACCGCCGCACCGCCGGAAAAATCTTTCAATGCATCTAACAAAAAAGTCCTGTCTCGGTGCAGCGTGCGTTTGGCTTTTTCAAAACGAATGTCCCCTGCTGTGGAAGGAAGAGCCGTTCCCAGATATATACAGACAAGAAGGATAGAAACAATTTTACAAGTAAAAGACTGCATAAGAACTCCGTATTTATTGTTTCAAAAAAAAGACTTTACTGCCAGGGCCTTTAGACCTACAGATTTTCTAGGTCTGGGAAAAGACGGAGTTTACAACCTTTTGTAAAAACACAATAATTATTCCCTCTGTATATAAATTTCATCCACAAAAAAGCCCCGCATAAGCGGGGCTTTGGGTCTTGGCAAAAGATACTTATTTGCTCGTTGTTACGTGCACGCCGGGGCCCATCGTGGAGCTCATGGTAATGCTCTTAAGATACACGCCCTTGGAAGTGCTCGGTTTTACGCGCAGGATGGTGTCCAGCACGGCTTTGGCGTTTTCCGCCAGTTTAGCCGCGTCAAAGGAAGCTTTGCCGATAGCCGTATGCACAATGCCGTAAGCGTCCGCTTTAAATTCCACGCGGCCCGCTTTGAGTTCGGCAATGGTTTTGGCCAGATCAAACGTTACCGTGCCGCTTTTCGGGTTCGGCATCAGTCCGCGCGGACCCAGGATTTTGGCGGCTTTGGCCAGGTCTTTCATCGTGTCCGGAGTGGCAACCAGTACATCAAAGTCAATATTGCCTTTGATGACCTCGTCCACGATGTCTTCGGCGCCCACTTTATCGGCGCCGGCCTGCTGCGCTTCCTGCGCTTTTTCGCCTTTGGCGATAACAGCGATGCGTTTGGTCTTGCCGGTACCATGCGGCAGCACGACGGTCGTGCGCACCTGCTGGTCGGCTTTCTTGGTATCAATGCCCAGGCTGACATGCAGTTCAACGGTTTCGTCAAACTTAGCTTTGGCATTGTCTTTTACAATTTGCGCCGCTTCGTCAAACGTATACAGTTTGGCAGCGTCAAACGCTTTTTTGGCGGCTTCCATTCTTTTTCCCATCTTGAAAACTCCTTAAGGTGGTAACGGGCCTAAGCCCTCCCTTGCCTTCTAAATTTATTTTACGATGTCTACACCCATGCTGCGGGCGGTGCCCTTCACCATTTCGGCGGCCTGTTTAATGTCTTTGGTATTCAGGTCGGGCAGTTTTTCGGCGGCAATCTCTTCGCACTGTTTTTGAGTCAGCTTGCCCACTTTGTCTTTGTGCGGGGTGCCGGAGCCTTTGGCCAAACCGAGCTTTTTTACAATCAGCACGGCCATAGGCGGCATTTTAGTAATGAAGGTAAAAGAGCGGTCTTCATATACCGTAATGACGACCGGAATCTTAATACCTTTTTCCAGTTTCGCCGTTTTGGCGTTAAACTGTTTGCAGAATTCCATGATGTTTACACCATGCTGACCCAAGGCGGGACCCACCGGAGGGGCCGGATTGGCCGCACCCGCGGGAATTTGCAGCTTGATGTAACCTTTAATTTTTTTCTCTTTTGCCATTTTTTACTCCGTAATTTGTACTGCTAAACAACCGCCCGCGCCAGGCGCGGGCAAAAATCAGTTCTTCTCCACTTGCAGGAAGTCTACTTCCACCGGGGTGGCACGGTCAAAAACCGTAACCATTACTTTGAGCTTGTTTTTCTGCTCGTTCACTTCTTCCACCACTCCGATGAAGTGCTTAAACGGCCCTTCGGTAATACGCACGCTTTCGCCGCGTTCAAAGGTAACGACATGTTTGGGTTTGCCGCCTTCTTCGGTCAGTTCCACAATACCGGCGATTTCTTCTTCCGGCAGCGGCACGGGGGTCGGGTCGCCCAAAAATCCGGTTACTCCGGAAATATTTTTGATAAACCAATAAGATTCGCTGGTCATATTCATCTGCACCAGCACATAACCCGGGAAGAATTTGCGTTTACGAAGGATTTTTTTGTTTTGTTTGACTTCCACCACTTCTTCAGTAGGGACCAGCACGTTGAATACTCGGTCGCCAAAGCCCTGCACTTCCACCTGCAACAAAATTTTTTCCCGGACTTTGTCTTCGTGGCCGGTCTGTGTGTGGACAACGTACCAATTCTTTTCTTCAGCCATCAGCGGCCTCCCACGGCAAGACCCAACAGTTTGGTCAGGCCGAAGTCAATAATACTCACATAGGCGGCCGTCAGCGCGACCACAATAGCCACCAGAACGGTGGACTGGGTCACTTCCCGGCGGCTGAGCCAAGTGGATTTTTTAAGCTCGGCCACGCATTGCTTTAGAAAATTGATCGCTTTATTCATAATCATCCTTGCGAAAACTGGCAGGAGCGGAAGGACTCGAACCTTCAGTCCCGGTTTTGGAGACCGGTGGTTTACCAGTTAACCGACGCTCCCCCTAAATTTTAAGCTTTCGTTTCTTTGTGCAAGGTGCTTTTGCCGCACTTTTTGCAAAACTTGTTAACTTCCAGTTTGTAATCTTTCTTTTTACCGCGCACTTGGTAATAGTTTTTGTTCTTGCAGGTCGTGCAAGAGAGCGCGATCGTGATTCTTTCGTTGGTTGCCATCTTTATTTTCCTTAAATGAACCGTTCACTTTATGATATCTACAGGGACATTGACGGAGCAATGTCCCTGTAACAGTGAACTAAACAATTTTACTACTCAATAATTTTGGTGACTACGCCGGCGCCTACCGTGTGTCCGCCTTCGCGGATGGCAAAGCGCAAGCCTTCTTCCATGGCCACTGGCGTGATCAATTTCACTTCGATCTCCGCATTGTCACCCGGCATAATCATTTCCTGCTTGAAGTTCAATTCCCCGGTTACGTCCGTCGT
>CALUVA010000025.1 GCA_944324105.1 uncultured Elusimicrobiales bacterium | reverse complement strand
ATCGGCGTCAAGCCGCTGGCTGGCTGTATTGCCTGCGGCAAATGCCGGGAAACGGGCAAATGCGTGTTTGCAGACGACGTATATAATACGCTGTGCCAGGCCGCAGCCGAATGCGACGGCATTATTATCGGCTCCCCTGTATATTTTGCCGGGCCCAACGGCGCCTTGTGCGCTTTGCTGGACCGGCTGTTCTTCTCACGCGGGGCGGACCTGGCGTATAAACCTGCCGCCGCCGTGGCCGTGTGCCGGCGCGGCGGGGCCAGCGCCAGTTTTGACCGCCTGAACAAATACTTCACCATTTTGAACATGCCCGTCGTGTCCTCCCAGTATTGGAACAGCGTGCACGGCAGAGCACCGGGCGAAGCGGCGCAGGACGCCGAAGGCATGCAAACCATGCGCACCCTGGGGCGCAATATGGCCTGGCTGCTCAAAAAAATTCACAAAGACGGCCCGCAGTACCCGCAGCGTGAAGAACAAATTATGACCAACTTTATCCGCTGAACCGTTCTTCCCGACGAAACCGGCGGCCGGCACCGGCCGCCTCCCTGAACCCGAAAGATATTCTTTCGGGTTTTTTCTTTTCTTCCTAATCCATTTTCCGGCAGACAGCGCGCTTTCTCTTTTTTATAATAAAGACAACGGAGGGATTATGAAAAAAACCGGACTTATGTTGTTGGCGGCGGCCCTGCTGTTGGGCCAAAGCCCTTACGCGCAGGCCTGCACGGGCATTGCTTTTGCGGCGCAGGACGGCACGCAGCTGCAGGCGCGCACGATTGAATGGGCGGGCTATCCGCTGGGCAGCAAGCTGATTATCCTGCCGCGCGGACAAAAGCACACCTCGCTGACGCTGGGCGGCCAAAACGGCCTGAGCTGGACCAATAAATACGGCGCGGCGGGCATCAGCGTGGTCAAAGACGAGTTTATCGGCGAAGGCGTCAATGAAAAAGGCCTGGCCGCGGGCGTATTTTATTTTGTCGGTTACGGCAGTCTGGGGGCGTATAACCCCAAAAAGGCCTCCAAATCCGTAGGGGACATGGAGCTGGTGGGCTGGCTGCTGACCAACTTTGCCACGGTGGAAGAAGCGTTAAAAGGACTGAAAAAAGTGGAAATCGTGCCCATTTATCCGCCGGAAAAAGGCCAGACTTCCGCCCCCACGGGCCATTGGCGCATTGCAGACGCCACGGGCCGCAGCGTCGTGCTGGAAATTGAAAACGGCGGCGTACGCCACATTTACGAAAATACCGTCGGTGTGCTGACCAACTCCCCGGCCTTTCCGTGGCAGACCACGAATTTAAACAATTATGTGCATATGCAAACAGGTGAAGTGCACCCGCAGGACTTGGGCGGCACCGCTCTAAAAGCCTTTGGCGCAGGCTCAGGCATGTGGGGGCTGCCCGGGGACATTACACCTCCTTCGCGCTTTGTACGGGCATTTTTCTACAACCGCACGGCACCCGTGCCCAAAGACGCACAGGCGGGAGTGTTGCAGGCATTTCACATTTTAAACAACTTTGATATTCCCATCGGAGTGGAATTTGCCGACAAGAGCCAAATTCCCGATATGCCCAGCGCCACCCAGTGGACCACTGTTACGGATATGACCCGCCCCGCTTTGTACTACCGCACCATGTACAACAGCCGCATACGCAAAGTGGACCTGGGCAGCATAGACTTCTCCACGGTAGGATACCACGTCCTGCCGCTGGACAAAACCTTAGAAGAAATAGAACAAATCCGTTTTTAACACACGCTGCCAAGCCCCGCTTCAGGCGGGGCTTTTTAGACCCATAAACTCCACGGGCCCAAAGACCCTTGCCCCAAATCGGGCCGTGCTTTATAGTATAAATATGAAGCGTATTCTTCTTTTATTATTACTAATGACAGCCTCACTGATACAGTTGCGTGCGGTGCCGTACAGCCACACGGAAGAAACAGACTCCCTGCCCCGGAGCCGCTTTTTGGTTGATACCCTGCTGCACAAAAACGAAATCACCTATTGCATTGCCATGCCCGACGGAGAAGATGAATTTTTAAACACCGAGCACATTTCCCTTATGCTACAGGCCGCCCTGCTGGAGTGGACACACGGCATCGCTCTGCGCATACGTGCCGCCGGACGTGCCGAAGAAATGGCGGATATTTTACGGATTTTAGACAAACCCCTTACACTTACCCGCCTGCCAGCCTGTGACTTAACAACCCATCCCTTTATACCGGAAGTGCACCCCGATTTTAACCCTGCCGGGCAAAAAGCAGATCTGACGGTCATTGTGTCTTCGGCTTATTGCACACGCCTGCGGGGACAGGTCAACTCTTCTTTTGTTTTTGAATATCAAGATACCGATCCTTTTATGTGTCTGCTGGAAAATTACGCCAATCCGGTGCGTCCTCCCAACGCGCAGGACTATTTTCCCATGGCAAACACTCAAGAAGACAAAGCCCTGGCCGCCGCTGCCGCGGCATTTTTCCAACGCGCAGCTAAAGGCGATTATGATACGGCTTTTCAAACACGTTTATGGCGTTTAAACCGTCTATTTGAATCTGACGGCCATGCGTTTTTTGCCATTATCGCGCATGAACTGGGGCACGCTTTCGGGCTGGGCGATGAGTACCTCACAGACCGCCCTCGCGCTTATGCCAGCCAAACGGCCGGAGAAGGACTGATGTTTAACGGCTACCAAACCATATCCTGTGATGAAGTGGACGGAATGATTACCCTGCTGGACCGCTTTGCCGAAAAAAAACGCACCTTTGCCAGCTTTTGCTCCGGCAGAGGGCTTATCCAAAATGGGCAGGAAGTTCCCCCAGCAGGCAGCCTCTCCGACCGCCTGGCGGAGCGGCTGCTGCCTCTTATCCGGCATTAAAACCGTTTGCCGTCTCTCCCGCTTAATAAGTATAATAAAAGAACCACTTAAGAATTTTTCCTATTTATTGAACTCTATATGACTACTGCTTCCACTGTTTCCGTTTCTTCCGCGCGGCCTGTTACCGGTTCAATGCTGGAAGATTTTATTGAAAAAGCCACCGCGGGGCTGGACGCCAATCCCGCCCAGCTGCGTGAAAAAATACTGCCGCTTTTAAAGGCAGACACCACGCCGGAAGAGGCCTTAAAACACCTCATTTCCCTTTCCGTCAGCATGACTTCGGCCCAAACGCCGGACTGGAAATACGCCGCAGGACGGCTGAAAATGCTGGAAATTTACCGCCAGAGCGGCCGCGAGCCGCTGTACAACTACCCGCAGACGCTGGCCGACAATGTGGCACACGGGATATATACAGACGCCATTGTGCGCAAATATTCCGCCGAAGAAATTGCGCAGGCGGCCGCGTGGCAAAATCCGGCCTGGGACATGGATTATGACTATGCCGGCGCCAACCTGCTTGCCAAACGCTACCTCTGCGAATACCATGACCGCCTGGCCGAGCTGCCGCAGGATGTATTTTTAACCATTGCGCTGCTGATTCACCAGGACGCGCCGAAAGACAAACGCATGGCCTGGGCCAAAGACACCTACGAACTGCTGGCCCGGCGTAAAATTTCCCTGGGGACACCGCTTTTGATGAACCTGCGCCGCCCGCACGGCAATTTAAGCTCCTGCTTTATTACCGTTATGGACGACAGCCGCGACAGCATCTTTTACGTCATTGACCAAATTTCCGCCATATCCAAATTCGGCGGCGGCGTGGGGTGCAATCTCTCCCGCGTGCGCTGCAAAGGCGCGCGCATTCAGGGGGTCAAAAACGCCTCCGGAGGCGTCATCCCGTGGATACGCATTATCAACGACACCGCCGTAGCCGTCAACCAGCAGGGCAAACGCAAAGGCGCGGTCACCGTGTCTTTGGACATTTGGCACCTGGACATAGAAGACTTTTTGGAACTGCGCACCGAAAACGGCGACCAGCGCATGAAAGCCTATGACGTGTTCCCGCAGGTGGTCATCCCCGATATTTTTATGAAACGGATGCTGGCTGGAGAGGACTGGCTGCTGTTTGACCCCAGCGAAGTGCGCCGCGTGTACGGCAAAGAAGCCGGCGATTTATGGGGCGAGGAATTTGACACCTTGTACCGCCAAATCTACGCCGACGCCAAGGCCGGCAAACTGGAACTTTTTAAATTCGTCCCCGCCAAAGAACTCATGAAAAAAATCATGAGAAGCCAGATAGAAACCGGCATGCCGTATCTGGCCTTTAAGGACACGCTAAACCGCTACAATCCCAACAAGCACGACGGGCTGATTGTGGGGACGAACCTGTGCACGGAGTCGCACAGCAACGTACGCCCCACGCACCTGCTGCCCAAACGGCTGGAGAACGGAAAAATCGTGTCCGAGGCGCAGGACGGCCTGATCCACGTATGCAATTTAATTTCCGTCAATTTGGCCAATATGGACAGCGACGAAGAACTGCGCCGCGCCTGCCGCGCCTCCGTACGTTTTTTGGACAATGCCATTGACCAGACAGACGTGCCCGTGCTGGAAGGGGCCCTGCACAACCGCCGCTACCGTACCATCGGCGTAGGCGCCATGGGGCTGGCGGACTGGCTGGCCAAGCGCGACATTACCTATATGAAATCGGCCGACGCGGTGGACGGGCTGTTTGAAAAGTTTGCCGCCTACTGCACGCGTGCATCCATAGATTTGGCCGCCGAAAAAGGTACTTTTGAAGCCTATGAAGGTTCCGACTGGAGCAAAGGCATTATCTTGGGCCATGACTGCGCCTGGTTTGAGCAAAACGCCGCACTAAAGCAGGAGTGGGCGGAAATTTTTGACCTCCTGCAAAAACACGGCATACGCAACAGCCAGATTACCGCCGTGGCGCCCAACACCAGCTCTTCGCTGCTGCAGGGCTGCACGGCCTCTGTGCTGCCGGTGTACAGCAAATTCTTTGTGGAAACGCACGGCAAAGGCAGCGTGCCCAACTGCCCGCCGTTTATTAAAGAAAAATTTTGGACCTACCAGGAAAACCGCAATATCCCGCAAACCAAAGTCATAGACGTGCTGGCGCGGGTGAGCAAATGGATAGACACGGGCGTATCCATAGAGCTGGTGTACAACTTAAATTTGGACATACGCGCCAAAGACATTTACGACACGATTGTTTCCGCGTGGCAGAAGGACATCAAAACCCTGTACTACACGCGCACCATACAAAAGGACGGCAGCTCCGCCACGAAGGAAGAATGCGTCAGCTGTGCGGGATAAATTATGAAAGAAAAAAGACTGTTTAATATTTTCGGGGACGACTCCCTGCAGCACCGGCAGGTGGTGGGCGGCAACGTAACCAACCTGTTCAACCTAAACAATGTCAAATACACCTGGGCCAACAAGCTCTACCGCGTAATGATGGAAAACTTTTGGATTCCGGAGAAAGTGTCCCTGTTTGACGACAAGCGGGCCTACGGCGAACTGACGGAAGCCGAGCGCAAAGCCTATGACGGCATTTTGTCTTTCCTGGTGTTTTTGGACAGTATACAGACCAATAACCTGCCGCATATCAGCGATTACATCACCGCGCCGGAAATCAACCTGATTTTGGCCCTGCAAACCTATCAGGAGGCCGTACATTCGCAAAGCTACGCCTACATTATTGAAAGCATTATCCCCACGGAAAAGCGCAACGAAATCTACGACAAATGGCGCGAAGACCCCGTCCTGCTGGAGCGTAACCAGTACATCGCCAACATTTATCAGAAGTTCCTGGACGACAAAACCGAAAAGAATTTCGCGCGCGTGCTGATAGCCAACTTCCTGCTGGAAGGCATTTATTTTTACAACGGATTTAATTTCTTTTACAACCTTGCTTCGCGCAGCCTGATGATCGGCACCGCCGACGAGATTAAATACATCAACCGCGACGAGCTGGTGCACTGCGTGATTTTCTCGCGCATGATTAAAGAAATCTGGAACGAGAACCCTGACTTTTTTGACAAAGACGAAGTGTATAAAATGTTTGAAACCGCTGCCGAGCAGGAAATGGCCTGGAGCAACCACATCATCGGCGAAGGCGTGGTGGGCATCAACAAAGACACCACTGAACAGTACACCAAGTTTATCACCAACCAGCGGCTGCGTGAAATCGGCTTAAACCCCATTTATGCGGGCTTTGACAAAACGCCGTATCCGCATTTGGAAAAAATAGCCGACACCAACGGGGACGGCAGCGTAAAAGGCAATTTCTTTGAGGCCAATGTATCATCCTACAACCAAAGCTCCGCCGTGGAAGGCTGGGAAGAAATTTAGCCTCCTTTGCACGCAAAAAACACCCCGGGCTTATTCCCGGGGTGTTTTGTTTTCAAAGACAGACTTCTCTTAATTTTGCTCTCCGCCAGACAAAAAAACGCCGTTTTGCTGCGGCGGGATTTTCATTCCCGGTTTTACACGCGGGGCATTCTGCAAGGTTTCAATAAAAAAGGCCGCTTTACGCGGCCTTTCATTTTGAAGCAATTTCTATTTTTTGTCTCTTTCTTCCAACAAACGTTTTTCGAATTCCTGCGGCGGCAGAGGGCGGGAGAATAAATACCCCTGCGCCAAATCACAGCCGATGCCGCTTAAAAACTCGGCCTGTTCCGCCGTTTCTACGCCTTCGGCCACCACACCGCTGCCCAGGCTTTTAATCATGCGCACCAGACCGGAAATAATCTGGCGCATACGGGGGTTACCCTCCCCGCGCACCAAGAATTCTTTGTCCAGTTTCACACAATCAAAGTCCAGGTTTTTCAGCACGTTCAGAGAGGAGTAACCCGAACCGAAGTCGTCCATCGCCACAGAAAAGCCTTTGGCATGCAGACCATCAATGACTTTTTTCATTAAGTCTACATTGCCAAACACCACACTTTCGGTCAGCTCCACTTCCAGCAAATAATGTTCCACACCGTAATCATCAGCCGTTTGGGCCAACACGTCAATAAAATGCGGATCCTCCAAATGCAGACGGGAGAAATTAACGCCGATAGGCACCACGGGCTTGCCCTGTTCTTTCCAGTCTTTGAGCAAGCGCAGGGTTTCTTCCAGCATAAATTTATCCAGCTTTAACACAAAGCCGTTTTTCTCAAATACGGGGATAAACTGATCCGGCGGCACTAATCCCTGCGTGGGATGCTGCCAGCGCACCAGCGCTTCGGCGCTGCGGGTCAAGCCGGTTTTAAAATCACATTTAGGCTGCAGGTAAATTTTGAATTCCCCGTCCCGCAATGCCTGGTCCATACTACTTTCAATACGCTTTTCGGTTACAATCTGCCGACGGGACTCTTCATCATAAAAAGCACATACCTGCCCGGCATGTTGTTTGGCAGATGCCCAGGCCAAATTAGCGCGGTCCATCATAATATAAAACGGCACATTCTCATCTACTAAATAAATACCACAGGTTAAAGAGAGCGGCAGGCATTCTCCGCCGTTGCGGCAGTAGCGTCCCGCCCGTTCAGCCAACGCGTCCACCCGCCGCCCCAATTCCGTACGGTCGGGACATTCCAACAGTAACAGAAAAATATCAGCGGAAGAACGGCAAAACAGTTCCCCCTCCTGCAAGGCACCGCGCAACGCTTCGGCCACTTGTTTAAGTACCTGGTCTCCCTGTTCAAAGCCGTAAATATCATTAACGGCCTTAAACCGGTTTACATTGACCACCACCAGTGCATAAGGCACGCCTTTTTCTTTAAAAGCGGCGGAAGCGCGCGGAAATTTAAAGCGAAAAGCGTTTAAATTGTCTGTCTCCGTCAAGGGATCTACAAAACCCATACGGAATAACGCACGGCTGCTTTGACTCTGCATACGCAGAATAAACACCAAAAGAACGCCCAACACCACAATAATGGACAGGCACAGCACTAAAGACATCAATACCAGCCGCTGGGCCTGTTCAGCCACAGATTTTGTAGGCAGCACGGACATGGCGTACCAGTCGTTATAGCGCAGCGGGTAATAAGAAGCAAAACGGTGTTCTCCGTGCAGGCTATAACCTGTCCAGCCGCTTTCTCCTTGGGTAATTTCCTGCTGCATTCGCTGGGACGATTTTCCATGGTCAAACACCGAATGCGTCCCCGCCTCAAACACATTGTTATAAGAAGCGCGGGGATAAGCAATAACGATATTACCCGTACGGCTGATAATAAATGCCAGTCCCTGGCCGTGAGTAGCATTTGCCGACAGCGTAGAAGCATAAAACTCAATAGACTGGGTCGCAAAAACCAATCCATTAGGCTTCCCTTCCTGGGACGGCATAGGCACGGCAAACACCAGAATATCTTTTCCGGTAAAAGGTCCTTTTCGGCGGCCTGAAATATAATGTCCGTGCTCATAAGCATATGCCACATTATCCGAAGAAATAAAATCCGGCAAAACGCCACCGTTGGAAAACACCGCCCGTCCGGAGGCATCCTGATATCCCATCAGCGTAAAAGCATTATGCTTATTTTGCTTATCCAAATAACTTACCAGAAGGTCTTGATTGTCCAACAACCCCGGCTCTTGCAAAGAAACGGCAATAGTAGAAAGCAAACGAAACTCGGCTCCCAGCAAACGGCTAAAGTTATCGGCCAGCTCCCGACTGGTACTAACAATAATTCCGCGCGCATCTTGGCTCAGTCTGTCCGTAACCTGCCGCCAGTACAGCACCGATCCCGCGGCCACCAATACAGCCGCGGCCACAATTAATACAAACGCTCTTTTAAAGCCGGTTACCTTATACATGGCACTATCCCCGCAAAAATCCGCCTTTTTTATTTTTCAGAATCTGCAGTTGATCCGTTCCCTTCGGAAGAAGATGCGCTTTTGAAGCTCTGTTCCTGTTCAGAACGGAAAGCTCCCAATAACTGCTGGCTATAGGCAAAAAACGGATACAGTTCATTTTCAGGATTGCGCACATCCGTTTCTTTCATTTCCCGGGCATAAATCTGCCCGTCAACAGACACGACAAACAAAGTAACCTGATCGGTGTTTTGCTGCTCCGGCAGCACAGACACCGGTTGCAGATGTTTTACAGCCGCAGCGGCTTGCAACAGCGACAAAGCTTTTTCTCGCACCGGCCCCTGAGCGGCCCCTCCAGTAAAACCTCCCAAACCGCTGGCACTGTTGTTTTCAAAATACACACTGGCGTTGCCCAGAGACGAAGCCGCTATCATCAGGTTTTTTACCTGGTCTTGCGCATCCCGTGCGGCAATTTCCACGCCGGCTATGCAGATTTTGCGCTCCCCCAACGCAGGTACTTCATTTTTATGACGCAAATTTTTTACATCCAGCCAAAAATCCCTCATGGATTTATACGCTTTATTCATATTTTCTCCCTTTACATATGTGTATATAGTTTAGCAAGAAACACATACAGGCGAAAAGGGCCTGTTTCCCCACAAATTTATATCATTTCGTATCAAAAAGCCCCGGCGCAAACCGGGGCTTTTTCAAATCGGCGGGCCGCCCCTTTTAGAAAGAAAACGTCAAATACACGTTTCCGCCGAAACCTTCTACCTGGCCGGTCAGGCCAAACAGTGCCAGACTGGCTTTCACCGGCAACATCGGGTCTACTTTTTCATACGTTACGCCAATTTCGGCCTGACCCGTCAAACCGCCCAAATCCACGCCGGAAACATTATGTCCATCTACACTGACGGAGCTGTCCCCGTCCATCTCATAAATACCGGATACTCCTATATACGGCTTATAATATTTAGCTACGGTGCCCAAGTTCAACCGCGCGCCGAATTTCCCGCTCAAACTTTGGACGGCGTCAAAATCCACGTCTTGGCCCAAATTATCATACACATCATCGCCGGCCAAATACAACCAGTTAATCTTACCGTAGAGCTGGAATAAAGACAGGTTCTGCACTATACCAGCAGACAAGCCGCCATAAAAACCTTTGCGCTCCAGGTTGGAAGACAATTCATCCGATTCAAAATCCCCCGTTTGATATCCGGCGCGCAGAACAGCTTCAAAATGGCCTTCCTCGCTGTAAGGCAACAGGGCAAAACCGCCGAGACCAAATGTATCTATGCCTCCAGTAGCATCGCGCGGATCCACAGAATAATGGCCGTGGGCATACTGTGCAAACCAACCCCAAGTCATATCTCCGGGTTTATACCAATGTCCGGCCTGAACCGCCAGACTTTGCATATCAAAACCGCTGCCCGTTTCATATGAGTTGTCATAATACTGCACACCGCCGAAACTGTTGTTGTCCGTTTTGAGTTTAACAGCTTCATTAAATGCTTCCGCCAGCATTTCATCGCCCAGTGTGGCCAATGTCAGTCCCGCCAGCTGGGCCTGCGCATACGGTTTGGCCAAATCATTTTCATAATGTCCCCGAACGCTCCAGGACTGGCCGCTTCCTCCCGCCGCATTTTCCAGCGTATAAGAATAGGCCCCCAGGATATTGCTGCTCAACCGCAGCTCCGTGTTTCCCGGAGTGGTGGCAATCGTCTGTAATTCTTCTGACGGACGACCGTATAGCTGAACATTAATTCCTCCGGCTACATCCTCCTTAAATTTCACACTGCTGTTTAAACCGTAAATCGTTACATTGTCAAATGTACTTAAATCTTCCAGCGTACCGGTATAATTGCGCAACAACAGAGAGTTCCCTTCCGTTACATTGCCGTTGCCACCGGACAGTATACCGCTGATGGTGGTATTGCCGGACAAAATAACAGTATTGTTATTGGTAACGATATCCGCCGGAGTATCCGGATCTTCTTCCGAAACAGGGGCCGCCGCGGCATAACCGCCGTACACGTCGCCGGTGACTTCTACATTGTTTAATTCCACGGTATTGCCGGAGGCTTCGCCTTCATTGGTATAACCGCCGTACACTTTGCCACTGACCGTTCCGCCGGATACGGAAACACTGTTTCCGGAGGCGGCGCCGCTATGGGCCCAGCCACCGTATAAACTTCCCGTTAAGGTGGAGGCGGACACATTCAAACGGTTGCCGGACACCCCCGTCGCGCCGTAAGCGCCGTAAAATAAATTCCCGCCCGTCAGGGTAGAATTGCTGATGGTCAAAGTATTATTGGAAGCCGTGCCTGCTTCGGCGTGACCGCCGGCCAGCCTGTGCCCTCCTGACGTCGCACCGGATACGGAAAGGCTGTTGTTGCTGGCCGTACCCGCCGCGGCATAGCCGCCGTAGGCTTCTTCACCGGCGGAAGCGGAAGCCATCGTCACCGTATTGCCGGACACCTCTCCCTGGGCGGCATAGCCGCCGTACACGGAAACGGCGGAACCCAATACGGCATCGGCCCCGACCGTCACACTATTATTTACAGAATCGCCTTCTCCCTCGGCCCAGCCGCCGGCCACTATGCCGGACGCCTGGCCTCCGTTTAAACGCACTTCATTTTCATAAGCCTGCGTGCCGCTGGCCGTATAGCCGCCGTACACCGCACCGGAAATATCCCCGGACTGCTCCACCAGCACCAGGTTATATTCCGCCGCGCCGGTATCGCTGTACCCGCCGTATAAATCAGATGCTACCGTACCGGCATTTTCCAGTGTAATCTGGTTATGGAAAGAATCCCCTTCCGTGGCATAACCGCCGTATACGGCGTTGCTGCCGCCGGTATTGTTTAGCTGACTGCCGCCGTCTACCGTTACGGTGTTATAGGACACGTCCGCCCCACCGTCGCTGTAACCGGCAGCGGCCGTGGTATCTACCACGGAATTAGAGGTAATGTTCAAATTATTATTGGTTACTTCACCCGAATACCCTTTGCCCGCAATTACCTGATTGGCGGCGGAAGTATTATAATTAACGGTACTGTTGGATATAATAAGTTCGTTGTCCGTGGCATTGACGGCCCCGTCCCCTGCCGTAATGTTACCCTGCAGGGTCACTCCGTTCAAACGCACCAGATTTTCCGTGGCGTCGCCGCTGTGGGAATAACCGGCCTTTAAATCGGACGCGCTGTTAAAAGTACCGCCGTTTATATGCAATTCATTTTGATAGGCGTCCCCATGCTCGCTCTCGCCGCCAATAATATCATTGTTAAAAATACCGTCATTTACCGTTACGGAATTGGCAAAACTGTCCACTTCTTCTTCCAATTCGCTTTCTTCATGGTCGCCGTAAATTACTTTATCGTATATCTGTTCTGACTCGTTATAGGGCGGCAGATGATTGTTTGATCCGGCCCATCCCGCGGCGGTGGCAATAGGTAGCGCCAACGTCAAAACCAAAAATTTCTTCATATTTCCTCCGGCATAAAAATACACATATGTTCATTATCACTGATTTTTCATCGCGCGCGTACGGGATTTTCAGGTTAAAAATTTGCTAGAGTAAAACAAACGGTCGCCGCATACACGGCGGCAAGGAGCGTATATGCAGCAAAAAGGACGCGTAATCATTTTAATGATGGATTCTTTCGGCATCGGCGGGGCCGAAGACGCCGCCCAATTCGGCGATGAAGGCGCCGACACCCTGGGACATATTGCCGCCGCACGCGGCGGGATAAAACTGCCCAATTTAGCCTCGCTGGGGCTGCTGAAAGCCGCGCAGGCCTCTACGGGCAAGGCCGTACCCGCGGGGGACCAGCCCCCCGCCGCGGTAAATTTGCCCGCCAAATACGGTTTTATGAAGGAAGTCAGCCACGGCAAGGACACGTCCTCCGGCCACTGGGAAATGGCCGGCGTGCCCGTAACGTTTGAATGGGGATATTTTAAGCCGGACTATCCGTCCTTTCCGCCGGAGCTGATAGAAAAAATCTGTTCCGAAGCGGGCCTGCCCGGCATTCTGGGCAACAAGGCCGCTTCAGGCACGGTCATTATAGAAGAACTGGGCGAAGAACATATTAAAACCGGCAAGCCCATTTGTTACACTTCCGCAGACAGCGTGTTCCAAATCGCCGCCCACGAAACACATTTCGGGCTGGAGCGGCTGTATAAAGTGTGTGAAATCGCGTTTAAACATTTAAAGCCTTATAATATTGCGCGCGTGATTGCGCGGCCTTTTGAAGGGGAGAAAACCGGCGAATTTAAACGCACCAAAAACCGCCACGATTATTCCGTTACTCCGCCGCATGAAACATTGCTGGATGTCATGAAAAACGCGGGAGGAGACGTCATTTCCGTGGGCAAAATTGCCGATATTTACGCGCACTGCGGCATTACGCGCGCGGTGAAAGCCTCGGGCCTGCAGGAGCTGTGGGACGTAACGCTGCAGGAAGTGAAAAACGCGCCCGACAACAGCATCGTATTTACCAACTTTGTGGATTTTGACATGACCTGGGGGCACCGCCGCGACGTGGAGGGATATGCCAAAGGCCTGGAATATTTTGACTCCCGCCTGCCGGAGCTGGTGCCGCTGCTCAAAGAAAAAGATATCGTATTCATCACGGCCGACCACGGCTGCGACCCCACTTACAAAGGCACTGACCACACGCGTGAACATGTGCCCGTGCTAATGTTCGGCAAAAACGTCAAAGCCGGCTTTGTGGGCGGACGCGAAAGCTATGCCGACCTGGGGCAAACGGCGGCGGAATATCTGGGTCTGCCTAAACTGCTGACGGGGAAAAGTTTTTTAAACGAATAAAAATGACCGGCAAAAAGGCGCGCTTTACAGCGCGCCTTTTGCATAAACAGTATCCTAATTTTATTTGTCGTGTATCCCCGTTGCTTTATACCCCGCTTTTTCCACAGCTTCTTTTAATGCCTCATCGGACGCCGAACCGTTTACTTCGGCGCATTTTTTGCCCAGATCCACTCTTGCCATTACACCCGGCAAAGCGTTTAATGCCGCTTCCACGCGGCCCGCACAATGTGCGCACATCATGCCTTCAATTTCTACGATTTTCATTTTCTTTTCCTCCGAAATTTCCTTATCCGCCACAACACAGCTTCCGCCGCAGGACGGGCTGTTTTTAAACGGCTTAAACCGCCGCAGGCGCAGGGCGTTGCTGACTACAAAAACGGAACTTAAACTCATGGCCGCCGCGGCAAACATCGGGTTTAACCGCCAGCCCAGCCAGTGATAAAACACGCCCGCCGCCAGTGGAATGCCGCATACATTATAGAAAAACGCCCAAAATAAATTCTCTTTAATATTGGTGATTACCGCGCGCGAAAGACGCAACGCGGCAGGCACGCCGGCCAAATCATTTTTTACCAGCACCACATCGGCCGTTTCCAGCGCCGCGTCCGTCCCCGCGCCGACGGCCGCGCCCACGTCCGCACGCGCCAGGGCGGGGGCGTCGTTAATGCCGTCTCCCACCATCATGACCTTTTTCCCCTGCGCCTGCAAACGGCGGATTTCGGCTTCTTTATCCTGCGGCAGGACCCCTGCAACAATATGCGTCAGCCCCAGCGCCTGCCCCACGGCCTGCGCGGTGCGTTCATTGTCCCCTGTCAGCAATACTACGTCCAACCCCATTTTTTGCATTTCCGCAACCGCCGCCCGCGAAGACGGTTTTATCCGGTCCGCCAACCCCAGCATGCCGGTAAACTGTTTTTCTTTGGCAAAATACAGCACGGTTTTGCCCTGCCGTGCCCATTCCGCCGCACGCTGTATAAACGACGCGGGAACTTCTATGCCGTGTTTCTGCATCAGCGGCAAATTTCCCGCCGTAATCTGCGCGCCGTTTATGCGGGCGCGTATGCCGGCGCCGGCCAGCGTTTCAAAATTTTCCGCCGCAAAAACTTTTGCTTCCCGCGCCTGCGGCGCGCGCAGCACGGCGCGCGAAAGCGGATGTTCGGACGGGCTTTCCGCCGAAACGGCCAAACTCCAAAATTCTTTCCCGTCCGTACCATCAGAGAGCAAAACGTCCGTTACTTCGGGCTTGCCTTCCGTCACGGTGCCGGTTTTATCCAGCACTACTGCATTAACCAGGCGGGCCGTTTCCAGCGTTTCGGCC